>JAPLFV010000058.1 GCA_026390495.1 Pseudomonadota bacterium
TCCTTTTTCTAGAAAAATCTTTAAGAGAAATGGGTTTGTCAGATTATGAAGCTAATGAGTTTATCGTATATTGGGCGCCAAAAATGTTGGTTCATAATTACAACGTCGTAAGATTTTTTGACGATCAATATACTAAAGAGGCACGACTGCAGGTTGAGCCAAAACCAGATTCGCTGCTACGAGTTTTTATGGTTTTCAAAGGTCTTACTAGTGCCCCCGATTCCAATTTTGATGGTCAGAAGTTTGCTAAGTTTCAGCGAAAAGGCTTTGCTTTAGTTGAGTGGGGAGGAGACGAAGTTAAGTGAGTCAATCAATTTTGAATTTTCGTAATTCTTTTTCAAAATTTTGCGCCAGTATTTTTATAATCACTTGGTCAAGCTCAATGCTTGCTCAGGGTTATAGTGATTCAAATCCTCTTCCAAATGATCAATATTTGGATGTTTTTCGCGCCAACCTTAATCAGTTACGTCATTGCTGGGAGCAAGAAAATGCTCGACGTCCATATCAAGGAAAAGGGTTGGTCTTTAACCTACAGATAGTCGTTGATAGAGCTACTGGTAACGCAATTCAAACGGAGGTAAGTCCATTTGTCGGCGAAAATGAGTTTGTGCTCTTCAGAGGCTGCCTCAAAAGTCGTGCTGCAAAATGGCCCTATAGAATTGATTCAAAAATGGGCGTGAAAGTTGTTGAATTTCCACTAGAGTTCAAATAGTTGCCAGAGCATGTACAAAAAACTGATTAGTCGTTTCAATGCCAAAAGTAGATGGTTATGTCATGATTGGCTTTCCATAGATGCCATTGAAAAACTAAGTATCAACAAAGCAAGCTATACTTTAGTTGCCTGTTCAAAACATACAAAAAAGACCCTGAGGTTAAACTCAGGGTCTTTTTGCACAGCATGATTCATAAAACAAAGGGATCAACGAATCATCTCAAGTAGTATCTGCTGCCGTAAACTCGATCACAGGAGTCAAAATTTTCTGCAAATTTTAACTGACGAACCATTTTGAAGTTGTCGGGACTGTATGTTTTTATGCCGTGAAGCGAAACTGTCACGACTTCGTCGCCGATGTCAAACATACGACGAATATCCAAACTGTCTTGATGATTTTGCCACCAGTGTATTGCAAATGAACTTTGAAAATCTGCGCAATTTTGCGAAAAGAGATCTCTGTGGTCAATTCGAGTTAATTCATTCAAAGCGTCTCCTCCAACTGAATAGAATACTGATCCACTGCCTTTAAACGATCCCGATTGCCATCCAGTATGGGCCTTGTCGTCCCCAAACTGTGTGTAGTTGACACCAAAAACTTTTGTTTTGGGATTCCAGTAGGTCGATTTTCCTTCAAAAATCGCTTCCGAGTAGGATCCTCTCGCTCCGATCACTTTTTGTTCCAAAACCTTAGGCTGGCTTTTCTCTGCAACATCAAACAATGAAACCTGCACACCTTGTGCAAGTGAGAAGTCACCCTGGTCTTGAGCATCAAAGCCAACACCAAGCAGGCGAGATCCACTGATCGGATATAACATAGATGAAAATCCATCAATCTTTAGCTCTCCGACAATTTTAGGTGCTACCGGATTCTGTAGATCGATCACGTACAGGGGGTCGGTTTTTTTGAATGTTACGATATACGCATTTCGGTCTACATAGCGAATCGCTCTAATATCCTCTCCTGGAGCAATATTAGCAATGACAGCATTTTGCTTTAAATTGCCTGATTCCTCAGACAAAACATAGAATCGGTTTCTCATTCCATTTGAATCTGACAATGTTGCAGCCACGTTAATATAAGGCTGATCTTTGTACATTTTTAGGGCCCAACGGTCCTTTATATTTCCTTCAACGATTCCATGTGCCGATAGGTTCATAGTCCTTGAGATTGGATCAAAATCAAATTTCCTAAGAAAGGTTGCTACCGTCTGTCTTGAAAAAAATCCGTCCCAGTCATATTGCCTTGATGCAGCAACTAAACCTTGTTCGTGAACATAGACTTCTTGAATTTGATCTAATACTCCGACACTTCCCAAGTCTGCAAGTGTTCCTGTCACATCCAATGTCAAAACACTCGTCATGTTAGTAGGAAGAAAGTTATTGGATGTAACTTTCATTGTCAAATTTTGCCCTACTCCACTGATCATTTGAGCCCTATCTATGGAACTCAAAACATTTGGTACAACCAATCGAGAGCAAGGTACTCCCGAATCGCTTATATTGTTCTCACCGATGCTTTGTCGGGTCAGGTTTGAAGCCCCTGTAAGTATAAGAGTGTTACCAAGTAGTCGAACTTGCTCAAGCCTCACATCAAACAATTTTTCAGCCATTAGTTTGGGAACTCCATTGGACTCTAGAGAGAACTGCTTTACAAAAGATTTTGACTCCCATTGCTTTGCGACACCTACTACCAACAATTGCTTACTAGCTCCTATGAGCTGCAGATCAAATTTTGAATCGAATTTCAGACTCGCGACTTCCTCCAGCCCCTTGAGGTCGACAACCACCACACTATCCATTCGCTTTACAAACAAATACCCTTCGTGATTAAGAATAGTGTCTGGCTCCTTAACACCTGCCTCTTGCTGTTGCACTGCCTCCGTTGATGAGGCCGATGAGGCATCGGCACTTTCTTTGGCTGTGCTGTTGGCTACTTTGCCACTTCGGTGACGACTTGCAATTCTCTCACGCTCCTGTTCCACAAATCCCAGATAGTTACTCACTTCCCTGCAATCATTAAAATTTCGTATGCCGTTCAAATCCTTAGTCAAAGAAAAGGTGGTAGATGCCTCCTTGCCTTTGTCACTGAGGCTACAGCCAAACAAGAAATGCATTAGAACCATCATGGACGCTAGAACTTTTCCAGCTGGTCGTCTCTCAGCTACGGTGCCGCCTCGGACCTTACAGAATTTTGGAAACATCGAATTAGACTTCATAAATCACTCCTTTAACTCAATAAATTAACTTCAACGACCTGATCCAGATACTGAGATCGCCTCAGCAACATATAGTTAACGTATACAAACCGTATACTGTAAATGAACTGCGATATTAAAAACTTACTTATAAAAGGAAAAAAATGGAAACAAAGACAACTGCAAGGTCACAATTTCATGACGGTTACCTTGACTCTCAAGTTGTTGAAGAGCTCGATCATTGGGCTTCTTAGGATCACCAGAAGGACTGCCTTTCAAAGACCTTTCATCCTCTTGTTGAATCGCTAAATCAAGCCTCTGGGATTTATCTAATATAGAAAGGCATAATGCCCTTACATCCGCAATGATCGATTGTTTTAACTCATCATCACATGGGATTGTCACACTTGTTAAAAATCGCTGATCAATGGGCCAGGAAATTGTCTCCAAAGCGAGAGATAAATTAGATTTATGATGCTCTTTAATAGAAGCATGATCAAAATCCCATTTTGTCAAAACAGAGGCACCTTCAAACGTGACACCGCCGTCCACAATCTTTGCTTGTTTCGCGGCAATCAAAATCTGAATGGCCTCGCTCACATCTTTAGATTCTACAGTGAATCGACAATGTTTTTGAACCAATTCACCGATTTTCGACACCGACAAACCTTCAAAAAATCCGGCACCCATTTTCAAATACCATGCGAGCCTATGCCCAACAAACCGGGTTTGATCCTCAATTTCCGTCAGCGATTCGGAGGAATTCTTCTTAATAGATTTTTGCAAAATTTGGATTTCATCATTCCACTTTTTTTGATCTGCAGACCCGCCTTTTGCAATCGAGGCCTTGAACAGCAGCTTAAAATAGTGTCGTTCTTTAGGCGATAATTTAGCAAACCGCATAAATTTATCAATAAGGGGTGATGAAAGGTGACGCTGACTTGAAATAACTAAATGAAAGTGATTTGGAGCCTTGAGCCCTAGTTTCATGGCCATAAATCGAAAAGACATTTTGGGATTGGACGCCTTTGCGGCCCAAAACCAATCGTGTAGGAAACGTCGATAATCTGTGAATTCGTAGATACTTAGCAAAATCCCGCTCCATTTTAAAAACTCAGTATACAGCCAGTATACTATTAATATTTAATTTAACTTAACCGAAATGGCATTTTTCCGATAGACTCTAAGAGAACATTTTCTTAGGCCTTTAGGAGTCCATCATGATCAAGCTCAAGTTCCTCTCAATCATTGCCCTGACTGGGTCCTTATTCTTGATGCTGTCATCCTGCGGCTCTCCAAACATCCAAGGTGGAATTGTTGACAATGGCAACAAACCAGAGCCAAAGAAAAAGACTGCAGAGGGTCATGAAACTCCAGATTCTCAAGATTTCATACCTGACACGATTAAAATTTTTGGTACAACTTTTTTGGCTGTCTTGAAACCAGGCGTTACAGTTGTCTCAAAATCCGACGTCTTGGAAGAGTTTGTGTATAGCGACCAAAAGTCTCCGCTGAAAATTACCTTTTCTCTGTCGGACGCAAATCCTTGTGTCGTCTCCAATTCGTTCTCAAATTATTATGGTGCCGTCATCTATGATTGTGGGTCAAACAGATTTTCGATTAATATTCAAGGTAAGCCAAACCTGACATTTAAGCATAATGCTGCTCTTGAAACGGATGAAAGAATCGAGAGTATATTGGAAACGAATAAGATTTTCACAAAACCACATCCTGAATATTGGACTTCCAATCGCGCTTGTTCTTTTGGAAA
Organism: Pseudomonadota bacterium; assembly: GCA_026390495.1. Lineage (GTDB taxonomy): Bacteria > Bdellovibrionota_B > Oligoflexia > Oligoflexales > RGVZ01 > CAMDKS01. The sequence goes on from JAPLFV010000058.1 coordinate 4,682, forward strand.
ATATCGTTGTGTCCAGTTCTCGAAAAAATCTTTAGCTTCTTCTGCGAACTTGGCAGGGCGAGATAAACTTTTTCTATCTCCTCTGGCTTCGCTCTAGAATCATCCGCGCCACCCATCATAAGGGTTGGAACTCGAATCCACTCTGCATAGGTTGTAGGGTTATGATTGTACCCGTTAAAACCTCCCAAGATGCTTCCCCACAGCATGAGCAAGTCTGGTATTCCATATCGCGGAGCATTGAAAAAATACATCCGATTTCGAATGGCTTCAACCAAACCGTCGAACGGGCATTCCAGTATTAGCCCAGAAACTTTCTCCTGACCAGGACCAGCAGCACGAAGCGCTGCAGCGGCTCCCATACTTTTACCATAAAGAAAGATCTCTTTACCTGGATATGCTTTTCGAATGAACTGGAGTGCTGATTTTATCTCCTCAACTTCTTTGTAGCCAATAGTCGTAGCGATACTGTCAGATTCACCATGTCCCCGAAAATCAATCAATATGGGGTGCAATCCAAGCTCTATGAATGCAATCGCTTCGTCAAGTAGCCTGGATTTTTCACCGCCGTACCCATGCAGCATTAGAATAACACCTTTGGTAGGGCTAGCTCTGATATCCCAGCCTCGAACGCTCACTCCATCTGAAGTCTTCAAAACGATTGATTGATAATTTAGTCCGACATCATGAGGAAATCGGCGTGCTCTGGGTTTGGGAATTGACAGGCCAAAAAAAGCGGTTTCGACCTTTTCCTTTAACGTCATTTCAGCAAAAAACGGAGATCTCTTTCCATGTTCTGCAAATTGTGTGAGTGAATAAACGTGAATTGCGGCAAGATAATTAAATAAAATTGCTAGACCTAATACCAAAGTGTATAAAAATCGTCGTATTCGATATACACAAACCTTCGCCTTCGATAATCCAGACAGCTCCATCTTTTGTTAACCTTTATTACAAATCAGGAACCTCAATAACTGAATCAACATCGCAACTACGGCCTCATTGCCCAGAAAATGAGGATCATTCAAGCCTATCAAACATAACATGAAAGACTCATAAGTGTTGCTGTTGCCTGAAAGTCAAGGCGATTTGGGTGGAAACCTAGCCTAATTGGAATTCAAGAATGCGGGATCATATAACGTTCGTCTCGGTTAGACCCTGATTTTAAGAGAACAATTCCCGTTGAATACTGCATTAAAGCTTCATAGAAGCTACAACCTCGAATTTTGGCACCTTGAAATCGAGCGTACCTTAGATCCGCATAGTCTGCATTGACATTGTGCAATACCGCGTCATCAAACGTTACCGCCAACAAGTTTGTGCTGCTTAAATTTGTTCTAAACAACTTAGCACCGGTAAAATCAGAGCTGGTTAAAACCGATCCCGTAAAGTCAACATCTGTCAGATCTGCGTTTACAAATTTTGCGTTCGGTAAATCAATGCCCGACAAATCAAGCCCTACTAGCGATACTCCTTCTAGGTTGACTCCATCCATTCGAGCACCTTGGAAAGTTGCCCCACGAAGATCTGCATTTTTAAAATTAACGTCTCGCAAATCCGCTGCTCTAAAATCTGCACCTACCAATTTTGCGCCAGAAAGATCTGCCCCTCGCAAATCAGCAAAAGGAAAGCTCGCTTCTACCAATACGCAACCAGAACAATTTCTTGTTTCCAAAGTTTGAGTGATTAAATCTGCAATATTTCCAAAAGAGGGCACAGTTGCTAAAAATAGCGATGATGTAAGCAAAAAGATGGTCAAAAAATAATTCATATCTACTCCTTCAGTGTTAAAGACTTCGGGTCAATATATATGCCTTAGCGATCTTCTAGACCTTGATCAACTAGCGTATCTGAATCCGCTTCATTAGGTCTTCGGAGGTATTCGAAGACACGGTATGAACATTGGTCCATTTTTCTGTTTTCAAATTAGGTAAAAAAGCCGCATACACTTTTGCTTTGATTTTGTGAGGAAGTATTGATTGGGAACTTCGCACAAATACTGACTGGTCAAGGCCAATCGGAATTCGAATTTCATTCCCTTCCGCAACACCTTCAATCGTCGCTTCTTTAAACGGAGACAAACTCATCAGCAACGTGCCCTTGCTCGTTGATACTCCAATAAATTCACCCTCAAAAGAATGGTTCATGGACCATATCTGGCCTTTAGTGTCTCCAATGACGACATCGGCGCCCGTCAAAGGCAAACCGGAAATGTTTTTTAGTTTTGCGGTTGGTCGAAATCTTGGCGTTAGTCTAACGATCAAATTCCCTTCGCTCAATTTTCTCACAGTCTTTACAATGGGCATCATTCGCTCAATCACAACGTCTTCTTTGCCGAGAGAATCCACATACTCGGTTTGCTTGGTCTTCTCATTGACAACCTGTCGATCAAACTGCTCTATCGACACCTTGATTTCACCGCTATCAAGCATCTGCCATTGCATTTTTAAACCAACAAAAGGATAGTTTTGCCACCGACTACCAAAATTGGCTTGAACCAATCCGCCGCCTTTAGAATCTTGCCAAAGATTGATGTTTGATGACACATCTTTCAAGAATTTTCCTGAAGCATCGACAACAAAGAGCTCACCTTCAACTTCAAACGCCTTCTTTAACTGCTCGATCGATTGAGATTGTGCGACGACTATTTCAGGAAGACATTGGCTGACTGTCGCGGCAATAAAGAACATCGCGAAGGCGGAATTTCTCATAGCGGAATTTCTCATAGATATTTACTCCTAAATTGATTTGAACGTTTAAACCATAATTTTTACTGCAAACTGCTTTCAAATCTTACTTGGCAACATTGACTCGATTAGTTGCACGTAAACAAAAAAAAAAGAGAATAGTCTGAAAAAATCTGAATAAAAGAGTCATTCTAACTAATAGCTGTCAAACTCATAAGTCATTTGAATTGAGGACTCTGCAAAGTGATTAGAACTTGATTCACCTATTTCACTTCGATTGAGCCATGTAGCAATCCCAAAACCAATACTGGCGGCGACTGCATATTTTGTCATCTGAACTATCAGAGACGTTTTCTTGGCGTTAATTTTTTTTGTTTGAAGTTTTGGAATGCCAAGCCATCGTTTCAGCTCTGCATCCGTTGGCTGAACATTCTTGAGTTTATTCAGTGATTCATTCAATTTTGAAAATTCAGATTCATTCATATTACATCTCCTGGAATTCATTCAATGTCTAGAGGTTTGAAAGTAGCTCTTTAAGATCACTTTTTGATCGATGAATATGACTTTTGACAGTATTTACCGAAATCTTTGTCAAAGCTGAAA
>JAPLFV010000259.1:0-2789 GCA_026390495.1 Pseudomonadota bacterium
AATGCATATTGAGGAGTCAAAAAATTTGAAAACTCATCATTATCGACCCAGCCCATTGTCCGAAGCGCCTTGTTTAGCTTAATCATAGGAACTGCATTCACATTAATTTTCTCACCACTAAGAGACGCAATATGCAAATGAATAATCGAAATTGGGCTTTCATAACCTTTGGAAAAAGTTACTGTAAAGCACCTGGTTAAACAAACACCGTAACGATTCAATAGATTTATAGTTTGATGAATCACTTCTCCAGCGGAAGCATTCTTGATGCCAAGCGTGACTCTAGCGGTAGGTCTATCCTCGACCGGCTCAAAAAATGTGTGGGCACCTTCGTGCGACTTCATGTAGCGAACCATTCGATAGGTCAGCAGGATCCTGGCAGCGGTGGCATACATGACAAATTCGTTATCAAGATGGTCGAGATAATGTTGAATCTCCTTTTCTTCGTTACTAAACTCCTTCAACATCATTTCTTTTGCCAATCTCAATTTTTCAGTAATTCTGGCGTTACCAAAATCGATCGCAACGTGACTGCCGCGACTAAAGCTAGAAACAAAAAGCCGATTATCTCGACTCACGTATATTGAACCCATCTTCATCGCAAAATCAGAGACTTTTGCTGCGACTTCAAGAAGAACGTCCTGCTCTCCTCCCGGCCCCATATATGTCACTTTAGTACGACTTGCATCCCAGAGTGAAACAATCTGCTTCGTATCGAGCAAGTGACTCGTCATCAATGCTTGAAGGTGCTGAACTTTCTCTGCTCGAGGCGTTGTTTGATAATATATTTTTGGCATATTATTGAAAAACCAAGGAGTCAAAGTCTCAACGCTTTGCTTTAACGAATCACTTACGCTAGAAGCAACATTCGCAATATATTGCTCAAGTTGTTCATCTGATTTCATGTCTGATGAAAAGTCACCAGCGTGCGCTCCATGCAAATCCTCATCGGTAATGTCTTTGGCAACTGAAGAAAAGCGATCCCAATCCATTCGACTTTTAAATTCTTCACTCATAATTCTTCCCTCTATTTCAAATTAAAACAAAATTTTTTGACTGATCCATCTGAGCACTAGCTTCCAAGAAGTTGGCGCCAACCATCTTCATTATCTGTAAAGCACCTCAAGTCAAGATGACCTCGTTTATTAAAAGTATCGACAATATCGCTCGCAGGAACACGACCACGTGCCGTAAATCGGTCCGCGAATATCTCCAAATGATTTTTTGCACCTTGACCAAAATAGCACTTAGGTAATCGGCTAATTCCGTAAATCGACAACTCCATAAGTGACTTTGACAATCTCGCCAACTCGACATGTGTCAGGCCAAATGGTGCTGCATCCAAAAACTCTGTCATTCGATTTTCAAATGGCAGAAGCAGCTCAATTACTTGTTCGCAGGCCTTGCTATCGTATAATAATCCCGTCCACCAAGCGGCAGGCACAAACTGCCAAACCCTCGATTGGCAATCAACTGAACGCAATTCAAGAAACCCACGAGCTCGAACTTCTGGAAACAATAAACTCAAATGAGTTTCAAAATCAGAAAAATTAGGATAGGTGCCATCAATTCCATACTGCATCCACTCCGCCCAAGTTGTGGGTTTATGCATGACCTTATAGTCAAGTCCGGTAACAAACACGACTCTAGCATTCATCAAAAAGTCGAAGTAGGTTTGCACGCAGGCAGCTTTTGAAAATTTTTCTTTTAAATGCTTTAAATTTGGAACTCCGGTTCGCGTTGGATCCATGTGTCGCCAAACCTTACTTCTAAGGCCAGTCATGCCCATGTAGGCTTGTGACGAAAAAGCGCTGTAGTTAAACACGGCTCCGGAAAACGGTGCCAGGAGCATACTAGCCAAATACCGTTTGGCCATCGTCTCCTCATTTTTTCCAAAATCCAAATTAACTTGAACCGTGCATGTTTGGCGCATCATGCGTGGTCCATAGGGACTAATCGCAGAAAAAAAATCGTTCATCGCCTGGTAGCGAGGTTTACGCATCTGCAATCCAATTTCGTCGACCGAATGCCAAGGATTTAATCCAACTTGAGTTAAAGTAACCTGTCCTCGCTTCCACAACTCTCGATCGAGCAATGCTTGAATATTCTGAGTTCGAAGAGTCGCCTGAGAAAGGCATTCATAGGGTTTGGAGGAAAACTCCAATTGACCACCTGGTTCAAAACTTAAATTATCGTCTTCATCCAAAAAAACATTCATCAGAAGTCCTGAGCTATCACTGGCTCGAAATCCAAACTCCGAAGCGAAATCTCGAAGCCAATGAGCTAAGCAATTTTCATCACCTTGTAATGGCACCAGTCTTGGAGCACTAGAGGGATTGGATTGAGACAAATGAAGTGGAAGCATTTCAATCTCAAGGCCCACAGCTCCTGGCCATTCAGGATGAGCCTCTTGATAGGTCTGAGGTTGGAGTCGAAATGTCTTTTGCTCCAAAAACTCCCAGCATAGCTGTGGCGTCATCTTTAGATCGGAATCAAATTTTTGAACCGGCATAGTCCCTCATTTCGACTTTAACCACCTGAAAAGTCAGGCAGGACCCATCAAAGACACAATCACTCGCCTTGGATGAACAAGCGTCAAACTATGTTTGACACTTTTGGACTCGACGCAATGACAACAATTCATTGTCGACGTGACACCTTTGGCGCTCCATTATCAAGGCTTTAGATCTTACTCTCATTGACTTTTCAAGCAAATGATAAGTCCAATATTCGGAAATTAATTTATAGGCTTGCTCAAAAAACACGCCAATGACGCATAGTCCAGATCT
>JAPLFV010000259.1:2846-9897 GCA_026390495.1 Pseudomonadota bacterium
TCCAGATCTTGGGCCAAACAGGGTGAAAAGCAAGTTTTTTAAAAGCCACTTTATTAAAAGTAAATAATAATACTTAAATAAAAATTGACATTTTATGAATTGCAATCTATCTAACTCCACCAACCAATTTATTATTATTGTAATAAAATTTTTAACTGGAGGTCTATTTTGAAGTCGATTTTAAAAACATCAATGATATTGAGCTTGTCAGCCCTAGCTGCTGCCTGTTCAACAGAGTCGCCAAAGGCCAACGACACCGTTGAGCAAAAATCCCCAAGCGCCAATCCGGAGCTTGTCTCTACTGACGATCAGTTACCAGAAGCAACAGTTTTACGCGTAAAATTGGACGCTAATGGCAACCCAATCAAAGGAACTGATTCTTTAAGAGTTGTAGGTCAAACCGGCCCTGATAGCTCCGTCATTAATGAGTTCGCATCTGGATTGGAAAAAATGCAAGCTGCAGATTTGAAAGCGGACGAACTTGACCGCACAACTTCTGCTCAATCATGGTCTCTAACCAATCTCATGATCAATCAAGATCCTTCTCAAGACCAGTATCAAGACCAATATCCAAATGAACAAAATGAGCAAACGATCCCGGCTAACCAAGGTAACCAAGGTCAGTTTCCACAATACCCTCAGCAACCAGCTCCTCAACAACAAGCAAACTGTGGCGTTTGTCCTCAATCTCAAACTCCTCCGCAATGCCAACCTTGTCCTGAGCAAGTAGAGCACACTCAAGGTCCTTCGACTGCTGAATACCCAGTGTCACGCAAAAGAGTGATTCAGCACAGAACTAGAGATGTACACCCAACACAATATGTCGATGTATACCCAGTGGAAACAGTTCGCGTTCACCCAACTAGAACGGTCACTCGCGTTCATCCTCTGCAAACTCAAATCCAATATGTTGGCAATCACTGCCAACAACAGGTCACTGCTTGTGGATATGCTGCTAACTATTTCCCAACTGTGAATTTCAATGGCTATAGCCAATATTACCACTACCAATCCTACCAAGATCAAGGCGGATACCGATACTTCCGTTACTGCCGTCCACGAGTCTTCGCTCGTCACGGCTGGCATCATCGCTGGTAGTCAAATTAATGTTGCCACTCAACCGGTAGCACCAATTTGACGATGGATTTGTTTTCCACTGAATTCCAAAAGACCTCCTACTCGACAAAATGTTGATGTAGGAGGTTTTGCATTATGAGAAAGAAATCGTCTCGCCTTGCCAAACTGATACTAGTGAATTGTAAAAAAGACATTCGTCTTCGACCTAGTTGCGCGATGCCGATATCTTCTGAAGTGATTTTTTTACTACCAACGTCGACACTACCAACGTCGACACTACCAACGTCGACACTACCAACGTCGACACTACCAACGTCGACACTACCAACGTCACCACTATCAACGTCACCACTATCAACGTCAGCACTATAAACGTCAGCACTATCAACGTCAGCACTATCAACGTCAGCACTATCAACGTCAGCACTATCAACGTCAGCACTATCAACGTCAGCACTATAAACGTCAGCACTATCAACGTCACCACTATCAATGTCGACGGTAGCAAGACAGCTGAGACATCTTCTCAATAGTGGACTTTTACTTTGACTTTCCAAGCTATGAACCATACATTTTTACGGTCATCACTTGGAGGCAAAAAATCATGATTCTCTCTCGACTCAGCGACAAAGATTTGCATCTTGAAACTCAAGCACTAGTCGCTCAAGAGCGAAAATTTTTGACAAAGATTTTGCATCATTTACGAGAGATAGAGCGAAGGCGCTTGTTCTCTGACTTCGGTTGTTCAAGTTTGTTTGATTACTCCGTCAAAATGCTCGGCTACAGCGAAGGGCAATCTCAACGCCGCATCCAGGCGATGCGTTTAATGAAGGAAATTCCAGAGATTGAAACAAAAATTGAGGAAGGATCATTAAACCTCAGCAACATTGCTCAGGCGCAGTCGGCATTTAACGAAATGAAACGTCAAAATAAAAACCAACCAGTGACAAACTCAAAGAAGAGAGCCGTTCTATCGAACCTTGAGAACATTTCGGCACGGGAAGGCCAAAGGCGGCTGTTAAATATGCTACCAGCAGCGACCCTCCCAAAGGAACGAGAGCGTGATGTCGGAAATGACCAAACAGAAATTAAATTTTTGGTCGATGAAACCTTAAAGAAAAAACTGGAGGAGATTCGATCTCTACTCGGCGCAAAGGGCGCGAATCTAAGTTATGCAGAACTATTTTCCAAAATGGCGGAAATATCTTTGAGTCAACTTAAATCCAAGGCATTTGGCAAAAAGAGAACACAGGAAACGTCCCGACCCACTCCATCTAAATCTATTGCCAATTCTAGATCAACGTCGACACTACCAATGTCAGCACTACCAACGTCAGCAGTGGAAGGCAAAAATGGGACATCGCCAAATTCTCGTTACATTTCTGCCAATATAAAACATGCAATATGGCAGCGAGATGGAGGGAGGTGTTCTCGGTGTCATTGAAAACGAAATTTAAATTATGATCATATAACACCTTTTGCGAAAAATGGAGTGACAACCATAGAAAATCTTAGATTGCTTTGTTTCCAGTGCAACCAACGTGCTGCAATAAAGACATTTGGATTAATTTTTATGAGTCAGAAAGCACAAAAGACGCGACATGCGATATCATGATTGAGGTGTTGCCGGGAATCTTGTGTTCCTTTTCAATGCCTATCATCGACTTGGATGCATTCCGCATAATTCAATTTGTAATGAAATCACTGCCTAAGTGATTTATGCTTGATGTAGTTTTAAAGTTTACATAAATACACAAAGAGACTTTGATGAATATTGTTTTGACTTCTTTCGGCTGTTTTTTCATTTTAATGTCATCAGCGAAAGAACCTGAATGGCTGGTGATTCCTGCTTGGACCTGCTTCTTTGTCTTGTCCTGTTGGCAAGCCTGGTTACTTCAAAAACAACTGAATAAAGCTCGAATCATTCGAGTCTTGTTAGTCTATTGCACGTTTGCTCATTTCTTTGGATATGGGAGCGCGGGATTAATTCAAAATGGCGCGCCCAGAGCCTGGAGATGGTTAACCATCACGGCCATTCTTTTCACATTGGCCCATATTTTGAGCTTTATATTATCAAAGAAGCTAAATAATAAATCGGAGTAAACCCTCGGTCATATTTCAGATAATATCTCTGAAGGAAAGATCTATACCGCGACCCAAAACACTTCAATCGCGACTACATCGCGATGACTTTGACCCGTTGCATTTCGACTGTTTCCGCGCCCTTAAACCAACGAATCTCAATGGAGTTGAGTCCTGGCTTAAAATCATTCACCACCGTTGATACTTCAGCAGATCCACTTGCAGAAATTCGAGATAAACGTTTTCCATTGACGTTGAGTTCTAAAGCAAGATCGCCAATTAGAGGACCTCGACGAGCTAGAAGTAACTCTTGGGGCAATCCCAAAAAAACAACTCCTGTTCGCGAATTGTTGATTGAAATATCAAATTTAGGAAAGCGTCCCCACTCTTTAGCTATGGAAGGTTCCTTTAGTAGTGCAGTCGCAACCGCGCCATCTGCACCGAGCGATTCCTCCCATAACTTAAGGACATCTTCAGGTTTAATGTGTGGATTTGCAGACGTGGCCGTTCCATCCCCCAAAACAGGTTCAAACGGAACCCAAATAAAATCTGGATGGGTCTGTATGCTTTCGCCAGTCCATTCTCCACCGATAATGCGACCTTCTCCATCTAACTCCAAAATGTAGGTGTATGTTTTAGATGCTGTTCTATCGGTATCCTTTAACTCCGATTGCACATATTCTTTTTCATATGCCTTTGCAAAATGAACAGTCGTTGTAACAGAACTCCATTTTTTAGCCAATGGGTTGAAGATATAGGATGATTCGGCTACACCCTTGATTTGACGCATCGCTTCCGAAGGCGCTATATTCTGCTGAATCGTAGAATCAAATTTAAAATGTGGATAATTCCAAACCTGCTCCTTTGAACTTTGATCCAGTATCACAGGATATTTTTTTATCCCAATCCAATTGGTAATCGCTGTGTGAAAAGTTCCGGGATTCACGTCGTCGCACTCACCCATGTGATAGATATCAAGACGTGAGGCAGGGCCAGGAAGCACACCGCCATTGGGATGAGCGCATCGATTACCTCCTAAAAAATAAAATCTTGCGGACATATAAACTTCAGCAAGCAAAGATTTTATATCCTTAGGGGTAAAAACGACAGAACCACGAGTTACATTTATTTTTGGCTCTTGGTGCCTAGACGAAGCTGCAGAAAATCCGTTGCAATGACCTGCCCAGCTTGACGACTGATCTGTCGACGAAACAGTATGATTGTCTTGCTCCCACTTGACGGCTTTATTCTCCCCATTATTGAAAGCTTGATCATACTTTTGAAGCACATTTCCATTTCCGTGATCGCGAGACGTGCCTCCAGTCTTTTGGGGATACCAGCTGCCAGCATATGGAAGGCGATTTGACTCAACGGTACCGCTAGCAGGTAATTTAGCCAAATTAAGTTCATAATCCGACTGAAACAGAGCGTAAAAATAATTGCCCTTGTTTCTCATTTCGGTTTCACCGGTTGCATATAAGTCAGACATTTGTTTTCGCCCACCATCGGACTTTTCCATCATAACGGTGGATGGTTTACAGGCAACGATATTCATCAATCCAATACAGATTGAGAGACGAAGAAAACAATCATTTTTGATTTTGTTATTTATAGTTGAATAAAATATCAGTCCCACAAAGATCTCCTACATTAAACTCGAATGAGGCCTCACGTTCAGGTAGAATTCAATTTACTAGGTATAAATTCTAAATGACAAAATTTTAGGTGCCAAATCAAAGTCAATCATAATATTGACATTATATCATGAATTGAGGCCAAATCATAAAACCCAAACGGGAGCCTTAAAGCACAGGTTTTTGCGCAACAAAGCCATGCTGCTAAGTATTTTGACAACATTGAGTCAAAAGTCTTTGATGAAGGAGTATCGATGGAAACTAAAGTGACAAAATTGCTAATGGATTTAAACATCCCTTTCACAATTCATCAGTTTGAGTATTTGGTGGGAGGTGGAACATCTCGGAGTAGCTCCGAACTAAAAATAGATGAACATCAAGTTGTTAAATCACTTATATTTCAAGACGAAAGGAAATCGCCTCTACTCGTGCTAATGCATGGAGATCGAAAAGTTGACCTTCAGTTGTTGGCGAAGCAGATCGGTGTAACAAAGATTAAATCGTGCTCTCCGGATATAGCAGAATCATGGAGTGGTTGGCCGGTCGGCGCAACCAATCCATTTATTCTAAAGACACCTATGAAAATTTACATTGAAGCTTCAATACAAAGATTGAACAGAATTTGGATCAATGGAGGAGGGCGAGGGATTTTGATCGAACTCGACCCAACCGCACTCGCTCGCATCCTCGATTTTACTGATGTTAATGTTGCTATTGATCCGACTAAGCAGCCTTAGAGAATTGCGGCTCAACTTTGTTATTATGTTGATTGTTGTTAGGTCCACTGCCTTTTGGATCATCTCCAAACTTATTTGGCCCTTCTGTTCCCTTCATAAACATCATGATGATACCGTATATTGGAATCAGTAAGAACCATCCACTTCTGTTAACATCATGCGCGCGACGAACGGACACCGCAATTGCCGGTAAGAAAGCAAAGAGGCTATATAGTCCAGAAAGAGCAGGAACTCCAACAAATGCCATCACAAATCCAATAGCAAAACTAACAATCATATTCATGAGACTGAAATACCAGTATTCACTTCGACGTGCACGACCTGCAAAAGTCGCATATTTCTTAAAAGCACCTAGATAATAGTCCAATATATTTCTGTTTCCTGAAGGCTCATTTGACGCCATCCCATTGATCGGTAATGCAGGAGGCGTCATATATTGAGGTGACTTGCCCGCCATTAACTGAGGGCTTCCAAGCATCGCCCAACCGGGCAAACCTTCAGTCCAGGCGAACGTTTGAGGATTTATCTCACCTCGTTTTAGACGGTCTTGAACGTCAGTTTCACTCATTGGCCCGACTTGCTTGTTATTGATAATCAGATACCAGTTCATTGGGGACTCCTTAGTCAAAATTTAGAAGCAGCCTGTACTAAAGCAGCCTCGAACTATGTTTGACATCGGAGGTAAAAACAGAAGCTTAATAGAAAACACAAAGAAAACAATTAAGGTTAATAATTAAGATGAGTTACAAATCAACTTGGCTTCTTTTCGCGGAATTCTATCGGGATATTGACGTCTCAAGCCGCATGATCTTGGTAACAGGCCTTCATGCAGAAAAAAGTTTAGAACTCTGCCCCACCAAGTTCGCTTGCAATCTGTGGTCCAAAATTAATGTCGGTTGCTGAGGTCGCAGGTGAGGTGATTTGATTGAGGTTAACATTACCCAAAACACTGGAATTACCATAGGATTGATAACTCACAGTGCTTGAACTACTGATTTTAGTTCCTACCTTTCGCCGAAATGACAAACTTGATGAATATAACTTCGAGGCATCAAATCCTGTAGAGCTCACAAATTCAGAAGCTGAGTATACTTGCTCGACCTCTGACGGGCAGTCTGTTTGAGAACTCAAACTAACACTTCCCTTTAGCATTAATTTTGCTGAGTCATTATATAGAGAAACTCCACAAATTTCATTTGGACCAGCAAATGACATTTGAAAGCTAGACGTCGATTGATCCAAATCAATTTTCAAAATTGAGCCTGAAGACCCTTGCCCAGCCAAATAATTCTGTGAAAAATAGGCAGAAACCTTATATTTACTGAAACTCGCTTTTGTAACTTTGGCGACTGAAACAGATTTTCCGCTTCTTTCATAAAAGTAGGCAACATTCGAAGTATCAACTCCGAAAATCGAAAAAACATCTGTAGATTCTGAAACAAAACACTGAATGTAAAGGCCAAAAGCTTGGTCGTCTGGTGTTAAAATGGAACGACTCATGGCTTCTGTAGTCAAACAAGA
>JAPLFV010000390.1 GCA_026390495.1 Pseudomonadota bacterium
AACCTTTAGCGCATTTAACAAATCAATAATATTTGTTGAATTACATGATTGGTTTTTTGAAGATGGCGAAGAAAAGCTTAAGAAATTAAAAAATGATTCGACCTCAACTCACGTTTTAACAGAACTAACAATGGGCTCTCGTGACCTTTCGATTTTTCCTGACTTAAATAAATTACATGATAATGATAGATGGCTTATTTGCTCTGAAGGTCGCGGACAACTTATGAAATGGCTACGATTTGATCCAAAACAAACAGATTAAACCAACATATATACGGCCTACAGCGTGATTCTTTTTTGGTGTGTATAAAAGTGTGTAAGCAAATGTCTGCTACGCTGCTTCACAACGAGATATACGACACGCTCACAATGTATCACCTAAGTAATGCTCTGCGCACAGTCAAGCGTCTATGCTGTTCTGCTGTGCTATGTTATTCTACACTTCTAGCAATAGCAAAGCCAACTATGACTGGGTCTTCAACTGCACCGCTTTTTCTCGCCAATCTCACTTTGGGTGATGACGGTATATGGGGAAATGTCGAGCCCTCACAATATCAAAAAGTTGAGCAAACTCTTCGTGAAGAAGTCGCGAATGCCGAATATGATGATTATTTACTTGAGATTTCTAAGCATCACAGTATCGAAGTGATGGATAAGGAAGTTAAGGACTTTATACAAAGAATCCCGGTCAACGGTGTGATCTGTGATGTAGGGGGCTGCTGGGGATGGCACTGGCGAAATTTACACATTTATCGACCTGACATTTCCGTTGTTATTGTTGATTTTGTTCGTGCGAATCTCCAGCACGCAAGGAAACTTCTCGGGGATGTCGTCGGAAGTAATATTTTTTTAGTTCACGGTGATGCAACCAATCTCTCTTTTAAAGACGAGATATTTGATGGCTACTGGAGCGTCCAAACTTTGCAACACATTCCTGATTTACGCATTGCTCTTCGTGAAGCCAAAAGAGTTCTAAAAGAGGGGGGGGTCTTTACTAACTATTCACTAAACAACTCCAGCCTAATGCAAAAAATTTATAGTTTTTTCCAGAAAGAGTATGTGATTGATAGCTTCACTAGCACCTTTTATCTGCGACGAGACAATGTGCAGTCCTGTAGAGTTTATTTAGAGTATTTTTATTCCAAATCAAAAATTTCCTATTCAGAAATTTTGTTCAAACCTGAGTTTAGAATTTGGCACTCAGGACGCACTGGAAGTCTACTTGGCAAGATTGATTCATTACTGTCGGGTGATATGCAACTCTTAGGGCCCTTTGCGAGGCAGATTTCAGTTCACGCAATCAAACCAACTCAACTGCCGCTTTCAACAATTGGGCAATAATCGTAGCCCATCGCCTTGGCAGAAAGCATCATGGTTTGCAACATGATTCCAGCAGAACGCATTGCTTCATCTCTTTGTAATTGGTCTTTACCAGAGTAAAAAGGATGAATCCAGGGGACTAAAATATCTTGAGCTTCTTTAGGAGCATTGACCCAATATCGGGCAGGATCCTTTTCCCATGCCTTGATATCAACAGTCACGACAAATAGTAATGATGCTTCGGTAACTTGAGCTTGATTATTTGCAGCTTCACGCAAATTAGCCCTGAGGGTCTTGTCAGTAACATTCACTAAACGCCAGTGTTGGATATTGAATGAAGATGGCGCTTGCATAGCGAGATCTAACAGTTGATCAGTCTCTTGCTTAGTAAATTCATGGCTTGGGTCGAAGTGCTTAACAGCCCTGCGTTCGCGGATTGCCTCAAATGTATTCATTAACTTCCTCAGTGAGATTTAAACCTTGATCATAAGGCAATATTTAAAAGACAAAACCCCCACCATTTCTAGTGAGGGTTTGCTTTTCTGGTGGGCCCACCAGGACTTGAACCTGGGACCAAAGGATTCCGGTTTGTGTGATTTTCATCACTCCCTGGACTATGCCTTCACCGTATAAAGATTGATAGATCCTTACTTAGGTGGGTGCCGTCTAGTCTCTACACCTTCAAAGTAATTTCTTACTCTGCTTGGCTCGGCGTTGGCGTATCTTGCGACTTAGCTTTCTCCGAATTTGACACCATCCCTTATGCAGTTTCCACGCATAAGGCACAACTTTCGCTATGAGTCCTCTGCTCTAACCAACTGAGCTATGGGCCCTAAAACTGTTTTTACTACACACCTTACTGCTGGTGTTTACCACTTCAAAACCACACTAAAACCCTCTTTACTACACACCTCGGTTTTTGCTCCGGTGTGTAAGCGGTGTGTAAGCAATTTTAACTACCTAATCGACCACTAAGCTCTTGAAATCATTGAGGTCTTTGCTACTAGACCCCTAGGGCTTCTTTCTTATGAGAGCAGAAGCC
>JAPLFV010000096.1:0-4033 GCA_026390495.1 Pseudomonadota bacterium
TCGGCATTGTTTTGGATTAGATCATGTGCTTAGACCAATTATTTTCTTAACATTTGCAATATCAGTTTGTTACGGCAAATGGCCTAAAGGTGTCTCACGTAATGTTTCGACAACCCGAATCGAACAATAAGGCATTTAACAACAAACAGGAAGGAAGTTAGAAAGTCTGTCTTGGAGGAATTTCGCTAAAATTCAATGAACACATTTACACTCAAACACCCACAACTCGAATCAAAACCGACACATTTGCAAATATGCAAGGTTGGGGAGAAATGAAGGGTCCAACTATAAATTAAAATAAATATGCACAGAGTGTCGCATTCGGAGATTTGCCAAAAAGCAGGAATGAGATACTGGGATTCATTGTCGGTATAGATTAGTATATGGAGTCATGGCGTCTCGATCTTTCTGCAAGTCAATTTAAGATTGAACTACGTTCATAATAATTGCATATTTATCTTTCGTAGGTTTGCAAATTCGCGACAACCTGCGCAACAGGACTCGAGGTGTACGATGATTGATTTGATATTCGGTACTCAAAATAAAAGCATTCAATCTATAGAATTGGCAAATATTTTACGCTCCGTCTTTGAAGAAGGAACTCTATATATCGGTTATCCAATTTTAGTAACTCCCGATGATAAAACAACGATTGACGCAGTTTTCATTTCTCAAAAATGTGGATTGGTTATTTTTGATATTCTTGATGACCTACCCAATCAATCAAACTTGAATTCGTTTTGGGCACAGCGTGCAGAGAAGCAAAATGAGTTAATTCTTGGCGTCACTTCCAAGCTTTTAGTACACAAAGGCTTAACCAAACGCGGTGGTCTTGCATTTAAAATAAATGTTGTTACCTTTGGTCCCAACAATATACCCGACCCTAATCATGAGGATATTGTATTTGCAACTCCTAGCAATTTAAATGACGCAGTTAATAGCTTGCCTTCCTTTGACGGTAAGTATTTGTTGGAAATCAACTCCGCGATTGAACGTGTGGCAAATATTAAGCCGAGAAATAAAAGAAATAATGTAGTCAAATCGAATTCTAAAGGTGCCATTATAAAGGCCCTAGAACATGAGATCGCAAATTTGGATCGTTGGCAAAAACGGGGGGCAATTGAATCTCCTGATGGACCACAGCGAGTACGAGGCCTTGCAGGTTCCGGCAAGACAATTGTGTTGGCTCTCAAAGCTGCATATTTACATGCTCAACATCCAGAGTGGGATATTGTAATTACATTCCAAACGAGGGCATTGAAAGAGCAGTTTCAAGATCTCATCAGACGATTTACATTTGAGCATTTGAATGATGAACCGGATTGGTCAAAAATTCGTATCCTGCCTGCGTGGGGATCACTAAAGGATCCAGGTATTTACTCAGAGATTTGTCGCGCAAATGGAATAATCCCAAAGACATTTGAACAGGCAGGAAGAGACTTCACCACAGCGGCGTCAGAGTTACTTAGCACAACTAGTCAAGGAGAAGGTATCTTCGATGCAGTGCTGATTGACGAGGCTCAGGACTTTCCACCTGCCTTCTTTCAGCTGGTTTATAAGCATACTCGACATCCCAAAAGAGTTATCTGGGCTTATGATGAGCTTCAAAACCTGAGTGATGCAACAATGCCTCAGCTGTCAGCATTGTTTGGTCTTAAGCCCGACGGCAGCAATATAGTATCTTTAAAAAATGAGCCGGGACTACCAGTGCAGGACCTTATCTTACCAAAATGCTACCGCAACCCCCCCTGGTCTCTAGTGGCTGCACATGCGCTTGGGTTTGGGGTATATAGTCAGCATGGTGTGATTCAAATGTTTGACGATAATCGATTGTGGGAAGAAATTGGTTACGAGATTGTCTCGGGAGCTCTTACACCCGGGCAACATGTATCTTTGCAACGGAAGCCAAACGCGACACCACAATTTTTTAAAGACTTCCTCACACCGGAAGAGTCTTTCCAAACAAAATTATTTAGCAATCAACAGGAACAAGCTAAGTTTGTAGCAAATCAAATCAAAGAAAATATTAGCATTGATGAACTGGAGCCAACAGATATTCTTGTAATTTTCACAAATCCGGTGAGCGCCAGAAGTGAGGCGGGGCTTCTTATGGCAGAGCTTCGCGAGTTAGGAATTCAATCACATCTGGCAGGAGTTACGAATGATCGGAACCAATTCTATATGCCGGGTTCTGTGGCTATAACAGGGATTTATAGAGCAAAGGGAAATGAAGCTCCAATGGTCTATGTTTTGAATTGTGACTATTGCACGAATGGCCCGAATTTATTGAAAAAGAGGAATATCTTATTTACTGCAATAACTCGCTCGAGGTCTTGGGTAAGACTTTGTGGAGTCGGAACCGAAGCTTCTGCATTATTTAAAGAAATTGAACTTGTGAAAACTAATGAATATAAACTCTCGTTTAAAACACCGACGGCTGAGGAGTTGGCGAAACTTCGCTCAATCAATAGGGATAAAAGTGTTGATGAGATTAAGGCAGCCGAAAATGCGAAAGGTACATTTGCTTATATTCTTCAAAGTTTTGAAGATGGAATAATTAATAGGCAGGACATTGCGCAAGCGGATTTGGAAAGGTTACTTGCAGCTCTTGGTCTCGGCGGAAAATCTAAGTGAATAGTGATGTTGTGCGAAATCAGATTGAGTCATTTGTTAACTTCGCTCTCAGAGCAGGTTTTGCAATAGATGCAAATCCTGTCTTAAAGCTTACGTCAAACCTTAGAAATAGAATTACGTGGAGCAATAATCCCAGAATATCAGATTCATTTGGAAAATTTGCCACATTGGATGAATATGTTGCATTTGTTACTAGGCGCGATTACAACATACTTCTTTACGATTATTCATTCATCCAACTGTGCTACGAATTTAATCGAAGTGAAATTGTGGGACATCGTCTTTGCTACTACCCTTGCCCAATCACTTTTGAATCAAGTGATTTTGATAATTTTAATATTTTAGAGCTAATCAGTCTTCTTGACGGAGAAGCATGGCAGCAACGTTTGCGACTACGTAGTCCAGTTCGATTTGATTTTGACAAAAAAGCCGTCAGCTTAGAACATCCTGCTTCTCATTTCACAATTTGTGAGGATTCCTGTCGCATACCAGTGCATGCTCCTTTGAGTGTTGGACATTTTGTTAAATTTATCACTCGACACTTTTATCCTACAATTTGGAAAGACCACGGAGAGGCACTAGCAGAAATTGGGAATCTTCAATGGAACGTTACAGATTCAGTTAGTTCTGTTGATGAACTTTCGTTACGATGGCGCCGTCCCGACTAAGATTGGTCCCAATAGTTAAGCATTTTGGTAGTAGGTTTGCCTATTTTTGTTAGAAATTCCCATAATCCAAAATTAGTCGCTGTCCCTTCTGACATCTTTTCCACCTTGGGAATTTGAACAAACCAATCATCGGATTTACAAACGTTTCTCCAAGTGTGCTACTAACCTTTAAACAGCATATTTTACCCTCGGCCATAAGGCATACACATCGACCAGGTAACAGAAAATTAAAGACAAAATTCTTCCTTCCTCATAAATAAATTCTTGGCCGGGTTGGTATATAAATCCGTGAAATATGGCTGTAGCAATTAATTGGAATTTTTATGATTATATATCCTCATTTTTTGCATTTCCTTTGTCTCGCAATGGTTAACCGATGGTTAACAACAAGCCAAAACTGACCAAAATGATCCGTACTAGAACGATATGGAAAAGTGAATTAGATGCCTGATGTTATTGAAAAAATTTTGATATTCTCGAACGTTAAAAAAACTACTTGAGAGGCCTCATAACCCGAAGACCGCAGGTTCAAATCCTGCCCCCGCTACCAACGAAATCAAAGGCTTAGAGTTTTACTCTAGGCCTTTTTTGTCTGTCATGCGCGACATTTGCGTGACGAGGTATTTCTTAACTAATGTACCAATGGACGGCATAGAACAGGATTATCTCAAGGCAACCTTGGTTTTTCTGGTGGGATTGATTCATTAACATAAGAATTTGTTTTAGGATCT
>JAPLFV010000096.1:4043-4995 GCA_026390495.1 Pseudomonadota bacterium
AGGATCTACATTCCATGTTTTGGTCCAGGAGACTGTCGCAAAATATGATTAACTGCCGACTCTGGGCATCATCAGGTTCAATTCCAGCAAAGAAATTGTAAATATTCGATTACCTCTTAGCACCAACAGACAATCCACGACTCCGAGACACTGCTTTGTATTCTTTGAATGCTAGGGCAGCAATCGCCAGCAAGGCGCCTACAAATAGAATAATCAGAGGTAAATAAAAGATCTGTATATTCCAATTAGAAGGACTGGGCGGATATAGAAACGTTTGATCACTAAATTGATGGATGTAAAAGGACATGCCGTAAGGCAACTGAGCCATGTACAGATCCAACTCAAAAAATGCACTCATCAAAACGGCAGATAATGAAACCCACCGCAAAATGCCAGAGGATCGGCCCATTTGATAAACTAATGCCGTAAAAAATATGGGGTTTAACTTTAAAAGGAATCTATTTTGCCAATCCATTCCATTCGGCCATTCATACAATATGCAAAGAGTGCAATAGAGCATCACCGTACAAACCAAGGGAAACCAAATTCGAAACGATCTTCGATACATAATGACCAACAAGGCAGGCAATATCGCAAACAAGTTCTTCCAGTAGAACAATCCAAATGCCTGGCCAAACAGAACGTCCATTCCATTTCGGTGAAACATCTCAAATATCTTTCCCACATGAAGATACGGAGCAGCAGCAACATGGCCAAAAAAGCTATTCACTTCCGTTAAGTAATTCGTTAGGTGAAGTACAAATTCAGAAAGCACAGCAACCAGGCCTATGGAAGCAATCGTCCAAAGGCTTCGACGAGCCTGATTCAAAATGCTACTGAAACTAAAACCGCGCTCACCCACCACTTCGAACCATAAAAGAAGGGGAGCAAATGCAAGATTTTCTCGTCTTACTTGGCAAGCTAGAAAAAAACCTACCAACATAATGGCGAA
>JAPLFV010000388.1 GCA_026390495.1 Pseudomonadota bacterium
GGCGTGGAGTTGCTTATTGCGTTAGAAAGGGGGTGATAACAAGCGTGCCAATGAGCATGGAGGGAGCAATATTAATTGATGGGTTGAAGCATGCGCAGATATCGCAAATATTCAAAAGATCAAAATATTTCATTTCCTTTGACAGGCACACAGCATTTTCTCGCTTTGCTGCTTTGTGTGGTTGTATATCAATAGTTGTACCTGAAGAGGGAATTGACGAGCATGTTTGGGAGCCTGATTTGGAAAAAAGGTATGGAGTTTCGTATGGATTCGAAGCTGTAAAAATCGAACAAGCGCTCGCAACAGTAAGTGAATTAAAGAGGCAATTGATAAAAGAAGAAAATGACTCAGAAAAAGCCGTTAAAAATTTTATAAAAGAAGTTGAGAATTTTTTCGGTTAGCCGGTTAGTGATGCGTATTTAAAGATACAAAAATGGGAAAATAATGAAAGCAGTTATTTTGGCTGGTGGTTTGGGTACAAGAATTTCCGAAGAGTCGGCATTGAGGCCGAAGCCAATGATAGAAATCGGTGGCAAACCAATCTTATGGCACATCATGAAGATATATTCAAGCCATGGTGTAAACGATTTCATTTTTTGTTGTGGCTATAAAGGTTACATCATTAAAGAATATTTTGCTAACTACTTTCTCCATATGTCAGATGTGACTTTTGACATGAGCAATAACCAAATGCAAATTCACGAAAAATTTGCAGAACCTTGGAAAGTTACTTTGGTAGACACCGGCGACAACACAATGACCGGTGGACGATTAAAACGAATTGCACAGTATTTAGACAAAGATGACTTTTGTTTAACCTATGGTGATGGTGTGGGGGATGTAAACATAACAGATTTAATACAATTCCATCGCAAGCACGGTAAAAAAGCAACTGTAACTGCAGTTCAACCTGCAGGACGATTTGGTGCGCTAGATATAAAAGGCACACATGTTTCTAGTTTTAATGAAAAACCGCATGGTGATGGGTCATTTATCAACGGAGGTTATTTCGTACTTAGCCCCGAAGTGATTAATCTAATTGAAGGCGACCAAATAGTCTTGGAGCGTGGCCCACTAGAAACTCTTGCCTCCCAGGGTCAGTTAGAAGCCTATTTTCACAAGGGTTTTTGGCAACCCATGGATACATTACGCGATAAGTCCCAGCTTGAGGAGTTGTGGTCTGCCGGTAAGGCGCCTTGGAAGGTGTGGACATGAACCCCAAATTTTGGGTGGACAAAAGAGTTCTTATTACGGGACATACGGGCTTCAAGGGTAGTTGGCTCTCCTTGTGGCTCCAATCATTAGGTGCTAACTTAACGGGGCTGGCGCTTGAGCCACCTACTACGCCGAATATGTTTGAATTGACAAATATTGGCGAGGGTATGAGATCTTATGAAGCGGATATAAGAGATTTCAATGCGGTAGAGAAGGTCGTTTCAGAGGCGCGCCCCGAAATCGTGATACACATGGCAGCTCAGCCCTTAGTCCGTCACTCCTATCAAAACCCGATTGAGACATATGCTACCAACGTCATGGGGACAGTGCACTTACTTGAAGCCTTACGAAAGGAGGGTTGCTCTAAGGCTGTGGTGAATGTGACTTCTGACAAATGCTACGAGAACAAAGAATGGGTCTGGGGATACCGTGAAGACGAGCCAATGGGGGGATTCGACCCTTATAGCAATAGCAAGGGATGTGCTGAATTGGTAACTTCTGCCTATAGGCGATCCTTTTTTCTAGTGAAAGGAATTGGGCTTGCAACAGCACGAGCCGGAAATGTAATTGGTGGCGGAGATTGGGCGCAAGATAGGCTGATTCCTGATATTTTGAAGTCTTTTCAAGACCGCAAGTCGGTTGTCATTCGAAGCCCCGATGCAACTCGGCCATGGCAACATGTTTTAGAACCTCTTTCTGGTTATTTAACCCTTGCTGAAGCGTTGTGGAATGACCAGTCTAATTTCGCAGAAGCATGGAATTTCGGACCAAAAGAGGAGGACGCTAAACCAGTCTCGTGGATCGTTGACCACATGGTGGATCTGTGGGGTGAAGGTGCATCTTGGATTTTGGAACATGAGCAGCAGCCGCATGAAGCACATTTTTTGAAGCTTGACACTTCTAAATCTAGGGGCGCACTTTCGTGGGCTCCACGTTGGGACATTCATAAAGCTTTAGATAAAACCATTTCATGGCATAAAGCGTGGCTTTCATGCGAAAATTTAAAAAAATTCTCACTTGAACAAATCAACGAATACTCGGCATCAACAAGCACATGAGCGAATCCCAACAACTTCGAACCCAAATTGCTCAATTAGTCGCTAAATATGCGCAAGTTACTCTGACCCCTTCGGCTTTTAAGCCCGGGCAAACCTTGGTACCACCCTCTGGTAAGTTGATTGGGGCTAAAGAACTTCAGTTGATGGTCGAGGCCTCTTTAGATGGGTGGTTAACAACGGGTAGATTCAACGACGAATTTGAGTCACGACTAGCAAAATTTATCGGCGTCAAATATTTGATGACTGTTAATTCCGGCTCATCTGCTAACTTGGTTGCATTCAGCACTCTGACGTCACCTAAATTAGGTGATCGGGCTATTAAACAGGGCGATGAAGTTATAGGGGTTGCAGCAGGTTTTCCAACCACCGTTAACCCAATACTACAGTTTGGTGCTGTACCTGTATTTGTAGATATTGAAATTGGCACGTACAACATTGATGTAAGCAAAATTGAGGCTGCAATAGGGCCTCGAACCAAAGCAATCATGTTGGCACACACTTTAGGAAATCCATTTAACTTGGATGTAATTAAAGCGGTTTGCAAGAAATATAATCTTTGGTTAATCGAAGACTGCTGCGATGCTTTAGGCTCGACTTATCAAGGTCAAATGGTAGGAACTTTTGGCGACATTGGGACATTGAGTTTTTACCCCGCACACCACATCACAATGGGTGAAGGCGGGGCGGTATTCACAAATAATTTAGAGTTAAAGCAAATAGCTGAAAGCTTTAGAGACTGGGGAAGAGATTGTTATTGCCCACCTGGAAAAGACAATACTTGTGGCAAGAGATTTTGTTGGAAGTTAGGTAACTTACCAGATGGCTACGACCACAAATACACCTACAGCCATTTAGGATACAACCTAAAAATTACAGATATGCAAGCAGCCTGCGGCTTAGCGCAGTTAGATAGTCTGCAAGAATTTGTTGCAAAACGTAAATTAAACTTTAAATTTTTAAAAGAACGACTAAAAAAATCTGAAGAATTTCTAATTCTGCCTATTCCCACGGAAGGCGCAGACCCATCTTGGTTTGGATTTCCGATAACAATGCGCGAGAGCTCACCTGTAAGCAGACTTGATTTGTTGACATATTTAGACCAAGAAAAAATCGGAACGCGTTTACTTTTTGCCGGCAACTTAACTAGACAGCCTTATATGCTTGGCAAAAACTTTAGAGTGTCTGGGGATCTTAAAAATTCAGACCGCGTGATGAATGACACTTTTTGGATTGGTGTTCAACCTGCGCTTACAGAAGAGATGTTGGACTACTCTGCATCCAAGATAGAAAATTTCTTGGGGCTAAGTTTTTGAAAGAAAAAGATGATTCCAAATAAATTAATTGTTCTAGAAATGGCTAACAACCACATGGGAGATATTGCCCATGGATTTAAAGTCATTTCAGATTTTGGTGCGGTCTGTCGGAAATTCCCTGAATTCAAGTTCGCCTTTAAGTTGCAGTATCGAGAATTAGACACATTTATTCACCCTTCAATGAGGGGCAGAGATGACATCAAGTACATCAAAAGATTTTCTGAGACCAAACTTACAAGAGAGAACTTTGATCAACTGGTTTCCAAAATCAGAGAAGAGGGTTTTTTGGCGATGGCCACCCCTTTTGACAATGCTTCTATTACTACGATCGTGGAACAAAAGCTAGACATATTGAAAATAGCTAGCTGCTCTTTTACTGATTGGCCTTTGCTTGAGGAGGCGGTGACGGCCAACTTGCCCATCATTGCTTCTACTGCTGGGGCAGAACTTTCCGATATTGATAAGGTGGTGAGTTTTCTTGCGCACCGCAATAAAGCATTCGCAATCATGCACTGTGTAGGCGAGTACCCAACTGCGGATGAAAAGCTACATATCAATCAGATCAATTTATTACAACAAAGATATCCAGGTGTTCGCATAGGCTTTTCAACGCATGAAGACCCCAGTAATACCGACATCGTAAAAATGGCAGTGGCTAAGGGCGCAACGATATTTGAAAAGCATGTGGGTGTGGAGACAGAAAAATTTGCGCTTAACGCCTACTCTGCAAGCCCTTTGCAAATTCAAGCGTGGCTTGAAGCCGCGCGTTATGCATTCACAGTGTGTGGTGTCGGTGACCAAAGGCTACCTGAAAACACAGCGGAAAAAGCCAGCCTTCGTTCTTTGCGACGTGGTGTGTTTTTAAGACATGACGTTAAGGCTGGGGCAACAATAACTAATGACGATGTCTATTTTGCATTTCCCCCAGAAGAAGGGCAATTTACAGCAAACGATTGGTCCAAATATGCGCAATTTACATCCTCGTCAAGAATTAGCAAAGACGCAGCGTTAACACCCTCCAATGCGAAGCGAATGGATACGCGCGACACCATTTGGAAGATAGCCCAAAAAGTTAGTAATCTAATCAAGGAAAGCAAAATAACAGTACCTGGCGGGATTGATTTAGAGATTTCGCACCACTATGGATTAGACAAGTTCGATCAAGTGGGCCTCACTATGTTTACCGTGGTAAACCGTGGGTATTGCAAGAAGCTATTAGTTTCGCTCCCTGGACAGCAGCATCCTGAGCAATACCACAACAAAAAAGAAGAAACGTTCCATGTCTTACATGGGGAAGTTCATATATCTCTGAATGGTGAGAAGCGAGTTTGTTTTCCTGGAGAAGTGATCAACGTCGAACCTGGCGTGAGGCATGCTTTTGTAAGCCCTACCGGGTCAGTAATTGAGGAGATCTCTTCGACGCATTACAAAGATGATTCTTACTATACAGATGAATCTATTATGAAAAACAAGATGCGTAAAACCCATTTAACCTACTGGATGGGTTAATGATGGCATCCAAAAAAATACGCGTCGCTGACTATCTCATACAAAGGCTTGCTGACGAAGGAGTCCAAGATATTTTCTTGCTTCCTGGCGGTGGTGCCATGCATTTGAATGATGCCATAGCGTGTGAAAAAAGAATTACGCCTATTCCTTGTCATCACGAGCAAGCCTGTGGCATCGCTGCTGAGGCATACGGAAGAACACACCCTGTAGGATTTGGTGTGGCGGTTGTAACCACGGGACCAGGAGCAACCAATATAGTCACTCCATTAGCGGGTGCATGGATTGAGTCACTTCCTCTTATGGTCATTTCGGGTCAAGTCAAAAGATCAGATGCACTCAATGGCCGCCCAATTAGGCAGGGCGGTGTGCAAGAAGTGGACATTATTTCTATAGTCAAGCCCTTAACAAAATATGCGGTGTCTATAACAAATGCAACAGACGCACGAAAGTGCCTAGAGGAGGCGCTTTGGCTAATGAAGAGCGGACGTCCAGGCCCAGTTTGGATTGACGTGCCGCTAGACATTCAGGCTTCGCCTATTGATCCGGATGCACTGGCAGCCTTTAATCCGCCTGCCGATCGAAATTTAAATGATCTAACTGCCGCAATTGCTCAACTAAATACAATACTTTCAAAATCCGAACGGCCCATATTTATGATTGGTCATGGTGTTCGGATATCGGGAGCTACAGAAAAATTCAAGCTTCTAGCCAATAAGCTGGGAATCCCTTGTGTATTCACTTGGAACGCTGCCGATACTTTTGAGTGGGACCATCCTTTGCATATTGGACGGCCTGGTGTAGTGGCAGCAAGAGCGCCAAACTTCGCAATTCAAAATAGTGACTGCGTGATCAGCATTGGATGCCGCTTAGATAATGTGATTACTGCATACAATCCAGGAGGCTTTGCAAGAGAAGCTAAGAAGGTTGTGGTCGATGTGGATCAAAACGAATTAGACAGACACTTGATGAAAATTGATGTTTCTATATGTTCTGATGCATTAAATTTTATTGAGCAATGGGAATTGAATTTTCCAGTAATTAAAAATATAGAAGTTTGGCATAAGAAGTGAAAAAAAAAAAAAAAACGATACACGCCATTAGACGGTAAAACTTTTACTACATCTAAGCCTATAAGCCATTTTCAGTTTGCAGATAAATTGTCAGAGGCAATTGATGAAGACAGATTGGTAGTAACAGGAAGTTCAGGATTGGCAGTTGAGGTCTTCTATACAGCCTTTAGAAACAAGAAGGGACAAAGAATGTTCCTGACTTCTGGTCTTGGCTCAATGGGTTACGGACTGCCAGCCGCTATTGGCGCATGTATTGGTTCTGGTAAGCGTCCAACGGTTTGTGTGGAAAGCGATGGAAGTCTGATGCTGAATTTGCAAGAACTTGCCACGCTCAAGCAGTTAAATCTGCCTATCACATTGGTCATCATGAATAACAATGGGTATGCGTCCATTAGAAATACGCAAAAAAATTATTTCAATGAGCGCTATATAGCTAGCAATAAAGAATCCGGGCTTTTCATCCCTGACTTTATAGCGCTTGCTAAGGCTTTAGACATAGATTGCGTTAGGGTTACAAATGCATCAGATATCAAA
>JAPLFV010000033.1:0-900 GCA_026390495.1 Pseudomonadota bacterium
CCACGTGGGATATTGATCAAATTCTGAGAGACTATCCATATAGAAAGCGACCGTTTCGACCTTGGGGTGGTGGTAATATTCAGGCACAGATATTATTCTGAGATTGTACTCTAAAAAAGAGATGGGATGATTTCTAACAATCAATCCCAGCCTCTTTTTCTGGTAAGCTAAACTCTTAACGACCGATATTAAAAGAATCCAGTAATAAAAACTATGGCGCAACCGAGCAGATCGGGTTCTTCAAAGGCGAATTGATGAACGCTGTATTGTTGTCTGAAGTTTGCAGTCCAAGCTCCAATTGAGCAGTAGCTCCATAGTAGGAATTATAGGTTAAAGTGTAATATCCGCCGCCATTCAATTCCTTTCTGACAGTTCTAGACCCAGTTCTTACTACAAGTTTTGATCCCTGAGGAATGGCGCACTCAAGCTTATATATTCCAAGTGTGGAATCTTGATTTAGCAAGGTACAATTAGGACTTGCTAAAGTTTCGATTGAAAAAGAATCTGCAGACCAGTCAATCTTAAGTTTATGTGCAAGCTCTGATGCAATTAATGACATCTTTTGATTCCTGCCCGTCACGTATAGAAAAGTGCCGCCAGTATCTAGCTTCGAAAGCATGACATACTCAGATGGAACTGTGTTTGACTCCTGACACTCAATGATATCAACGCTGTCAGTTTGTTCATTGGATGCAGCTGAAGCATGTCCCAATGTAAGGCCTAAAATGCAGAGAACGGAACCTGCGATGGCTAGTTTCATATGATAAATCCTTTCGTGTGTTAGCTTCTAAAGAAGCTTGGTTGTTCTGAAGCTTAAAATAATAGCATTCATGTAAACGTTCAATGATGCTTATGTAAATAATATGTAAACAATGGATGGGGTGTTTGAGAGGGCGAAAG
>JAPLFV010000033.1:905-4617 GCA_026390495.1 Pseudomonadota bacterium
CAATCTAGGGATTACCTAATAAACTTCCGATATGATTCGGGTTTGCTGCTTTTACAAACTGGGCAATCAATTGTTTTGGGAGTGCCAAAGTTTCAATAAGTTGGCCTGGGGTTAGGCCCCGATCTCTCGCAGAAAGCATCGAGTCACTTTGATGTCGCTTACTAAGCTTCTTGCCAAGTTTATCCATTAAGAGTGGATGGTGAAGAAACGTTGGTATTTTGCTATCTGGGGCAATCATTTCTCGAAGGGCTAGTTGGCGACCTGTCGAAGGTATCAGATCTGTGCCTCTAACAATGAGGTCAATTTGATCATCTAGATCGTCAATGACCACACAAAAGTTATAGGTCCAATTGCTGGATTTATCTTTAATAACAAAGTCACCGTGCATCAAAAAAGGGTTTTGAACTAAGTCACCAATATTTAAATCCGAGATTTTGAAGTTTCTATCTGGAACTTTTACCCGCCAAGAAACATTGGGAGAATTAAGAGGAATCTTTCTATCGCGACACCGACCATTGTATTTAAGCTCGTCTGCATTTTGATTGGACCCAGAAACCACTGAAGTAACTTGTTGCAGCGCAACGTCCTTTCTTGAGCAATCGCATGCGTAGACGTGGCCGTCTTGAATTAGCTTATTAGCGAATGAATTGTATTGATTCAATTTACTTAGGTTCGTTTGATTTGCAATCATGGACAAAGTTACTGAGGTATCGAGCAAACCCAGCCATTTAAGATCTTCTATTATCGAGTGTGCAAAAATTTCTTTGCACCTTGATTGATCGTGATCCTCTAGTCGCAGGTGAATCTTAGCATTGTATCTATCTGCAGTGGTCCATAGCCAGACAATGTGCGCCAGGTGACCGAGGTGCAGGTAGCCAGTTGGGCTAGGTGCAAATCTAGTTCTGCGAAATTGGATATGAGAGTTGACTTTGGCTATAGTTAAAAATCCTTCAATTTATATAAATGTTCAAACCGGAATTCATCAACTACGGTGGGTCAGAAAAAAACCGATACATAAGATTCTATCACGGATTGATACCATCCAAAATTGATGTCTCTTTGATCGCCATTGCTCTCCATTTCAAAAACCCCAAATATACCGACTTCGAAGGTTTCTTGAACTAGCCGAACTCCAAGTCGAGAGGGCATGCTTCCACCAATGGTTGATTTCCATTGGCTTGACTCGGATGTTTTATCTAACCTAAGACCAAGATTGAGAAAGACCGCCATGGAAAGATCGACGTCCCCCATGTTGATGTATCCACCAAATCCTGGCCCTGCATAAGCGCGAAAAGAACCCAGTGTTGTGACATCACCTGAGTCTCCAAAGGCAGATTTGTATTCCAAGGGAATGATGCCATCGCTCAATTCAGTATTGACCGCTGCGACGCTTGCATTCGCTAGCATCGACACTCCCGATTCCTTATATAGAGTCCTAGTCATCTTGCCGGCAAGAATGAAATCTTGAGGTGAATGGACATAGGTATAGTTAACTCCTACACTTCGTGCTTCCATGTCATCTATGAAAGGGGACCCGTTCGCATAGGTTGAAGATGGATTTGTATTCGTTTTGCCGTTCTGATTTTTGGATGTAGATGAGGTGTTGTCGCGATTCTTATAGGCAAAGCCCTTAAATGAAAAATGATACAAATCAATATTGTGGTTTACGCCCATATATCCAAGCCGATAGTCACTTAATCTTGTGTTGCCTTTTGTTCTAGATATGTCGCTTGAGTTTGGCATTGATCTTGAGATTGATCCACTATAGGAGCCAATTTTGGCCGCCACACCAACAATTGAGTTAGTGGCGGTAAAATATTCCAGTCTGGTCTTCGTGCCATTTTGTAAGCCTGTCAGATAAAGCGACAAGTTTGTCCTGTTGAGAAAGAGTCTGACAATCAACCCATTATTTGAATTATAATCATCAGTTTCATGCGAGGTAGGTTGATCAGTTGAGGTCGACTCCGATTCTGAAATCTCCTGAGCCAACGCGCTTGTCGAGAGAAGAACTAACGACGACGATAAAGCCAAGCGTCGCAAAGAAATGTCAACTGTCACCATATATTGTCGCCACT
Organism: Pseudomonadota bacterium; assembly: GCA_026390495.1. Taxonomy (GTDB): domain Bacteria; phylum Bdellovibrionota_B; class Oligoflexia; order Oligoflexales; family RGVZ01; genus CAMDKS01. Next base: position 2,981 of record JAPLFV010000033.1, read on the forward strand.
ATTTTCGTTTGAAGTAAAAATACAATCTTAATGCCAAAAATTAAGCTCAAAGTTTAAGTTAGACAACCAGAATGCAAATGTCATTCCATTTTTCCCATTGGTAAAATTAAATAGAATAATTTGAATGATTAGAGCAAAATCATTTAAAATATTTTAATACAAATTGCTGCGCTCATTTTTGGATATTTTTATTTGAATAGGAATGAGCATTATAAGGAGATTCATGAAACCAGATCAACTTCGACATTTCTATGAAGTTGCACAGCGGCAGCACATTGGTTTGGCAGCAAAGTCGCTTCGCGCGAGTGCTGCTGGGGTCAGCTACAGCATAGAATGCCTAGAGGAAGAGCTTGGGGTAGAGCTATTTTTAAAGCAAGGTAAAAGGATATTTTTGACGGAGGCCGGGCGTAGGCTTCTTGAGAAAGTGCCAGTTTTGCAAAAGAATATCGATGAAATTAAATCCTATGTATCCTTGAAGACCGCGCCGCTGGAGGGCAAATTAAGAATTGGGGCGACTCATTTGTTAGCAAATCTGTTTGCTGCACCACTTGTTTCCAAGGTCTTATCCGATCACCAAAAACTTTCCGCTGAATTGCTCAGCATGAGGTCTTCAGATGTTGTTTCGGCGGTCCTTCTTGATGAGATTGACGTTGGTATTTGTTTTAGCCCTCAACAACACCCAAGTTTGACCGTTGAAAGTTGTTATAAGGGCCGCTTGAATATTTACTTGAAACCTTCCCATCCGCTTTTTAAAAATCGAAGCAGTGTTTCCGAATTGAATCGATTTGATGCGGTCCTTCCTAAGGCATTTGGGGGTGTCGAGATTTGTCAGACTCATCCCGTCTTTGAAGCATTTGGTATAGTTCCTAATCCGCGGTTCCTGTTTGATAGCTATCATGTAGGTATTGCCATGGTTGAGAATAGTCACGGTTGGGGTTTTTTTCCTGATTGTCTTGAGGAGGTACCCAAGTTTCCGTTAAAGAGATTGAAAATGCCACCTTCGTTCAAAGCCGACTATTCAATCGCATTGATATCCAGAAAAGATAGATATCTAGGTCGTTCGATCCAAGTCTTTAAAGAGATGTTTAAGGGCATAGATTTTGGATCATAAAGGAGATGGAAATTCGAGCTCAGCGAAGAAATAGCGTTTTCGAAATGGCCATACTTTGAGCATATTTAGATATGGTGATGATCTATTTCTGATTCGATTCTTTTTCTTAAATAAATGGTGTATCGCAATTGAATAAAATGTCGACCATTGATAGGATCTTTGGATACTTAGTCCTAAAATAGTAATTTTCGTTTTCTTGCGAGCGTTAGTTAGAGAGAACGCGGTTTTTGGATCATTCTTTGATCTGGGAGAGGTTTATATATATGAAGAATTTTTTTGAGAAAAATCCTCACTTTAAGATGGTTGCGGTAGCAATTTTGGCGGTTGTTTTATTGGGTGGCGTTGGGCTAATCATTTATAATGCCAAGGTGAAGAAAACTGGAAAAAATGTATCTGCTTCCAATAGTGAGCAGCCTCTTGGAAGTGAATCAAATTTAAGTACGCCGGTAGAGATGGAGCCTTCGTTTGTCAGAGATCTTAAAATGTCTCCTGACGCTTCGATTGAATCTAAGAGCCTTTCAATGTT
>JAPLFV010000033.1:4685-23196 GCA_026390495.1 Pseudomonadota bacterium
TTTCTGAGTTTAAAAGGAAGCTTAAAGAGAATTGCATTCGAACACCAATTAAGTTTGGCTGACCGCGTTGTGGAAAGCTTTCTAAATGAACCTGCTACTATCTTTTTATGGGAGGGCTATAATGGCCGCCTTAACGAGGGTATGTATATTATTGATAGGACTTGGACTCAGGATTTGTTTATAGCAATCGCTAAAATAATCGCTGATGATCAGCAAATATCTTTGTTAATGACGGCTGCTGAGGCCGGTTCTAGTGCGGATGTCTATCGGTTAAAAATCGGTCCACAAAGAGAATTGTACTTTTCAGTGACCAATTCCAAGATCTACGTTTTTACTCATCCTAAAATGAAAGTACCTGATGAATCCTTGTTGAGTCAGTGGATGAGTCGATCAACCTCTCCAAACTCTGACGGCAATCGTGAGGGTAAGGGCACTCACTCGATCGTAGTATCAATGAAATATTTAACGTTTGGATATCAAAGCCTGTTTCCAGATTTGGCAAATTTGAGGTTTGACTATTCGAAAGAACAAGGTTGGTTGTCACACTTGCAGTGGCTAAATCATAAGAATGAATCTGCAAATGAAGTGGCAAAGATTTGGGACCTAGCACCGACAGGCGCTGCGCTTTGCGTCGCCGTCCCTGTTGATTTAGAGGAGCTTGCAAAACTTGCTGCAAAAGTTGGCGATGCATCGAAATTAGATTTGGCATCTCTTGTGAATATGATTCAGTCTCCTCTTGGAATTTGCTGGTATGCCAGTTCTAAGTTTTATACCCCTCTTATTTTAGCAAGCACCAAGGGTACAGCGGATCCTAAAAACTTAAATAAAGTTTTTGAAAGTCTGGTTGGTGGACTCGAGGCAGGGATACTCACTGCAGAAGAGACTCAAAAGCTTGCTGAACAGATGGAAAAAATTTTGCAAGGCGAGAAGGTTGAAAACCCTGTAAAGGCAAAGACGTTTAAACCTGCGATTGCAGTGAAAGAATTGATCAGCGAGTCCCATAGCGAGTGGAGCCGTCAAGTTAGTTCCAGGTTTGGGCACTATCCTTCAGACAAGAGTCCGTCATCAGAACAGATGAGGTCCAAATTCTTTTTTAATGTAAAATTGGCGACGACCAAATCGACTGTATTTTTTTCTCCCGATGACAGATTGGTTGACAATGCTATAGCTGTCAGTCAAAAGAAATTTCCGGCTTTAAGTGATTCGTTACGAAAAACGAGTCAGTCCATGTTGGTGTTTTCTCCCACAGAATTGGCAGAGCTGATAAAGCAATCTGCAATTGACACGTTACCGGCAAGTCAAGAATCCATCTTTAGAGAAAGCGTGATAAAGCATTTGTTTCCCGCTCTCGAATCTCTTAAGAAATATCCTAATTTAGCATTGCACGTTAATGACAAGAACGAGAATGAAAATGAGAATTCGCGACAACAGTCTCTGTCACAAGAATGGAGATCCTTGCAATGGCAAGATTTATCAAAATAATCGTCTTTTGTGCTTTGATGTGGACAACGGGTTCGGGGAGGCTGTTTGCAAACACTGCAGCGCTGTCCTATGATCAGTCTCTTTTGTTTCGCAATTGGTTTACTAGAATTGTAAAAGAACAGATGGTTAGAGGGCCGGATCCTAGATGGACACATTTGGACTGTGCGGGACTTGTTCGATTTGCCACCTATGAAGCATTGCGCCCTCATACCAATGAGTGGTTTCGAGTAACAGGCTTTAATCGTCATGACTTTCCTCAAGACTTCAGTGACACCTTTAATGACGTACAACGTCGGTCTGTTAATCGATGGAATCTCGTGGGAGCAGAAAAGCAAGAAGGGCACTATGTATCTGCACTTGGCCTCATTCAAGGGAGCACTAGCTTCGTATCTAAAAATGTAAATTTGGGACGGACAGGAGATCTACTTTTTTTTGATCAAGGAGATAGTCAGCACATTATGATCCATATGGGGTCCTATGTTGCCTATCATACTGGTACAGTGACGAAGCAAGATAATGGTTTACGTGTTGTAGCAATGGCAAAGTTAATGAATTGGAAGGATACTCGATGGCGACCACAGGAAGACAATCCAAATTTTATTGGAATTTATCGTTTCTCATTTTTAGCATACTGATCAGCAACAACCATCGTCTGGCTTTTGCGGCTGATATTGACCCGAGCAAGTATCAACTTGCAAAAGGGTCAAGCTTCTATTTGCTAACTGACTCTAGCTTTAGTTCTCAAAATGTAGCCAAGGTCAGATTTGAGGTGTCAAATCAATACACCGATTTGAGCTCTTTTTCTGGCGTTGATATTCGCCTCTATAAAATTCCAGACCCAATTAATTTTCTAAAGGCTCAAAAAAACTTACACCGCCCACAGGTCAGTGATCGTTATCGAGGCGAAGGACTGACGAACGCACTGAGTTATTTGTGGGATAGTTGGTATAAAAAATCGAGATTGGCGTGGCAGAGAATTATATCTTATGTAGCGCGAAAGCCAATTGTTGAGCATCTACCTGATGTAAAACAAGTGCCACCACATCTATACAAAACGAAATTTGCAAACAATCCTCAGTTTGCTCCCATTGAAGGGCTGCCGATTGTTGATACTTTTAGGTATCCATTGTGGGCCGCAAAATCAATCAAACCGCCACATGACGTTGCATTGTCGGGAAGTAGTAGTAATTTTTTAGAGGAAAAGAAGGGGAACATTTACGTCTCGTTGGGAGTCTTAAAGCCCGGACTCTATCTTGTAGAAGGCATGATAGGTTCTTTCAGAGCTACCACATTTGTTTTTGTGTCGGACTCCTTGGCGATAACTAAATTATCTAGCAAACAGCAACTTGTCTGGGTTGTGGATAAACAGAGCGGAACTCCTATTGCTTCTACAAAAATCTTGATGACAGATGGCATAGGCGTTATAGGGCAGGGGACGACTAACCGTGAGGGCATCTACATTGCCACCGGAAAGGATTTTGAGCGTAGCTATGTATTGGGTGAAGATTCTAGTGGTGGAGTCTTTGTTTCCGAAAATTTCTACTATGACAGTGAGCTGTATGGCAACAAAATCTATATGTTCACGGATCGTCCGGTCTATAGGCCGGGTGACTTTGTTCAGATTCGCTTGATGGGACAAGAATTTGTAACGTCGAGCCAAGTGAAGCCACTGACTGGGTCTCAAGCGGAGATCAAAGTTTTTGATTCTCAAGGAATGCAGATGATAAAAAAGACTATTAAGCTGTCTTCTGAGTCACGAGGAGGGGATCTTTCTTTTCAAATACCCAAGGAAGGAACGCAAGGGGGCTATAGTATTGAAGCACTTTACAATAGTGGCCGTTACTTGGCTTCTTTTCGGGTAGCAGATTACATAAAACCTCATTTTGATATTGATTTTGATATTCAAACAAGTGGTTTGACGCTTGGAACATCCATTGAAGGTAAGCTGCAGCTAAACTACCCAAATGGAAAAGCTGTAAAAGGTGCTGCGATAGACTTACAGGTCAAGTCGCAAAAACTGTCTATTGTAGAAGGCGAGATTGAGTATTTAGATCGGTTTCCTGTGGAACTAGAAACTATATCTTTGACCTCAGATGATGCTGGTCGAGTCAGTTTTTCGATTCCTGGTGCTAAATCACCGTCTCGGTACATATTGACAGCGTTAGCCGTTGATCAAACATCATTTCGAGTAAAGGCCACTAAGGAGATAGTCATTGATGCCATCGAAAATCCTCGATTGATATCGACTGAGAATAATTTTTCTGCTCCGGAAGAATCTGTGAAATTTGAACTTAAAGCTCGCAGTGGCATTGATAACAATTTATCGGCTGATTCCTACATGTGGCATGCAATTAGGATTGAAGATCAAACTGAATTAAATGGCGCGCTGGCGAAGGAAAATTTTTCGATCACATTCACTAAATCCGGGTCATATTCTATTGTAGTGAAGAACAAGCAGGGGATGACAGTTGCGACGAAAAGTCATTGGGTTCAAGGGCCTGATTTAGCAAAGATTCCAGGTTCAATTTCAATTGTGTTAGACAAAGATGAGTATGAGCCTCGGCAAAATGCTAAAGCGGTTGTTACATTTTCGGAAGATATTCAGGATGCTCTGGTGACTTTTGAGAGAGATCAAGTTCAAAATGCTGGTCTTTTGTCTAAAGGAGGAGACTGGATTCGTTTCATAAAAGTTTCTGGACGAGAGTACACGGCAGAGATCCCAATTAGAGATGAATTTTCTCCAAATATGACTCTATCGATAGCATACGTTCGCAATGGAAGGTATTTTTTTGAGAATAAGGGAATAAAGGTCACGACTCCGAAAGTCAAAATTGATTTTGCAATGTCTAAAGCTCAGTTCAAACCAGGGGAAAAAGTCGATGTAAAGGTTTTAACGACGTTTAAAGGAAGACCGATCGAAAGCCATTTAGCTATTAGCGTAGTTGATGAAATGATCTATACGCTGCAACCCGAGATTGCACCGCATATTGCTGATTTCTTTTTTCATCCTAGACGAAATCAAGTTCGCACGTCTTCGAGTCTCGTGTTTCATTCTTATAATCCAGCAGTTTCTGCACTTGGGGCTATTGATGCCCCTCCAGAGAATCGATATCCAGAACGAGGTCTTAAACTTCCCGCCGAGCGTCAGCGAAGAGATGATATAGATACGGCTTTTTGGAATCCCGATCTAAAGACGGGACCCGATGGAAAAGGTGAATTTTCGTTTGTCATGCCCGACTCTATTACAAAGTGGCGACTAACCGGTAGAGCCGTCGCAAGCACAGGATTTGTAGGCCAAAGCGTTTCATTTGTGAATTCAGAAAAATCTCACTATGTCACCTGGACAGGACCCTCAATCTATAGGTTAGGCGATTCAGCTCAAGTTAATTTGGTTCTATTCAATCAAAATAATGAGTCAGTTAAAGTCAATTTGGAAGCGAAGGGTTTTGGTACTGATCGAATTATTGAGGTCAAGTTAAACCCTGGCGTAAATTACAAAGGCTTTCAATTTAATGCTCAAACTGTTGGGCAAGATGAAGTCAGCCTAACTTTGAAACAAGGTGAGGTGCAGATTGTTCCGAAGTCCTGGCTTACTCGGCAATCTTTGAATTTGTCTGAATTTGATAAGATCCCCATGGATGCCTCGCATTTACAAGTGTCTGTGTCAAAGGGGCTTGCCGAATCTGTGTTGAGAGTGATTGATGACCTTGCAGATTATCCTTATGGATGCGTGGAACAGACGAGTAGTCGCCTTTTACCATTGTCTATGGGGTTTAGCTTTATCCAAAAAATGAATGAATCTCAGGAGCTTGAGGGTATTCTTCGGACACGTTTGACAAACGAACGGATTCGATTGGTGGACCTAGCAGGTAAAGATGCAAAATTTTCTTGGTGGGGAAATGAAAATAATCTTTCGGCATTTATGACAGCGTACGCTTATTATGCTGATTGGATCGCTACTAAGGCATTGGAGATTGATCTTTCTAAAAAACATTGGGAGGTCGTGGCATCGACCTATAAGGACTTGGGAAAGAATGAAAGTTTACTGAATAAGGCCCTCATCATCTGGATGCTCGGTGAAATGGGTGCCCCCACAAAGACTTTGATCACAGGTTTATTTAATTCTGAGCTTAACGAAAGTTCAATGTCAAACTTGTCTAGCTTGGATCTAGAGGGTCAACGCCATGCCGTTGCATTATTGATGGACATTGTTGCGAAAAAGGCGGGAGCATCGATGCCCGCCAATTGGGCCTCTGCCGTCTTAGAGGCAAAGTCTAAAGTTATTGAAAATCAGCAACCATTCCTGAATTCTTTACTAATTCTTCATAAAAAAGTGACGTCGACATTGACAGAAAAAGAGTCTTCATTGATTGCTGATCTTTTATCTCGGCTGAGTCCAGAATCATCAACATTGGAACGAGCTCTATCATTGTCTTTTTTAAACTCTGTCATTGCATCTCAAATGAAAGTTTCACCTTCAACTTTGGAATTGAACTTTGGCTCCGATTGGTTGAAGGCTAAATCGACACTTGGACGGGTTGTTTGGGATTTCAAAGGAAAAGTCTTGAGTAAAGTTGCGCCGATTTCGAACCTTCCAATCGACACAGTTGCGAAGGTTAATTTTGATAGCTATTCCGATGAATCAAGCAGCCTGCCGCTAAAAATATCTCGGTCCTTTGCGAAGCTTGATATTGAAAAGGATGAAGGGTACACATTCAATGCGTCGGCAGTATCCGTAGGTCTATCGGAATTGTCAAACGACGATCTATATCTCGACACCATTGAGATTGTGGCAGATGGACCGCAGATGTATCAATTTGGACTGTTAGAAGTAGCTCTTCCACCCGGAGCTGACGTTGATCAAACCACTTGGGGATTAAAGGTTAAAGATGCGTCAGGCAAAGACGTGACATTAGGTAGTCCCTCTTTTCAAAATGGAAGAAACTCCTATAGCGTTGGCGTTGATAAATTTAAAGGATCAATGCGGATTCATCATTTGATTAGATTTTCACAAAGCGGAGAATTTTCTGTTCCTCCAGTTCGGTATTTTAAAATGTATGCCCCGGCACAAAAGGCATTTGAAGGGGGAAAAAGTTCTGACTTTCAAAAATTTATTGTTAAGTAGCATAATTGGCTTTTCGTGTAGTTTGCATGCTCAGTCACAGAACGTAGGCGAGACATCGAGTCGTCGGAGCCTTGACGTTGTCACGTATAAAAATGATCAAAGTTCTCATGCTTTTGAGATATCAGTTGATGGTGCCGTAACTTCATTGAACAACGTCTTAACACTGGATCGGAAAACTCATCTAGGCAGTGCTTGGAAAGTTTTTGTGACTTTTTACCTTCTTGATCATGACATGACCGCAAAACCATATTTTTGCAATGGGCGATCGAAGGAAGAAGTGTTTTGTTGTAATAGGGGCGAATCAATAGAATTGAATACTGCATTTGCAAAATCATGCACTCCCTATTTTGAACAAATCCTGACTGAGATTTCTTCAGAAAAATGGAGTTACTATTGGGCAGATGTGATAGGTGTGACTTACCCATGGTTGCTTGATGTTCACTCAATGAAGCCTTCAAAAGTTGTGAACGTTAATGAATTACTTCAAGTCCTTTATAAAATGCCAATCCGAGTTGAGGCTTTTGCAAAACTACAAGTAATTCTATCTAAAGTAAAAACAGAAGGCACTGGTTCAAAGGGTTTTGCCTCCATTGGGTCTAATCTGAGTTTTAAAACGTACACGTGGGATGTTTCGGATAGTGAAAGAAAATTACAAGGCGGGATTGTTGGTTGGTTAGGTGATGGAACGACGGTATGGATGAATGGCAAGGGAAGTAGCACTAAGGTGCTGGAGTCCTTTTCAAGTGGTATAGGAAACTTTGCTAATAGATATTCTGTTGAATCAGATAGTCGATGTGTAGACGTCGAATTTTTTAGTATGTATCCAATACGCAAAGTTTTTGGACTGGAATCAAAACGGCAATTGTTGGAAGGCTCATTAGCACAAAAATTTGAAGTGTTGTTTGAGAATGGAAATAAATTGGTTGTAGATGAGCAGAGTGGATTGACATTAAGACGAATGGAAAACGGCCGATTTTGGATTGGAGGTCGATTTTCATACTCTGAATACATTGCAAGGGTCTTGCAAAGAGAAGTCGATCCTCGTAAGGAGGAAGCGGCCAAAGCCTTTGCTATATTGATGCAAACATATTTAGAGCAAAATGCACAGATTAAAAAAGGGTGTTATCAAATTAAAGATTCGTCCAAGTTTCAAAGAGTGTGGCCTTCGCGCCCTAGTCCTGAGGCCATAAGAATCGCACAGTGGAGTCGCGATCTCATTTTAGATGTTCCTAACCAAATCCATTATCATTCTTACTTGGATGGTTCCAATAGGCTTAGTTGGAGGACAGCGGCCAAGTATGCTCAAGATGGATTTACGTTCACGGAAATTTTGCGATTCAGCTATCCTCAAGGTAAAATAATTATGAATTCAAAACCGATAACAGACGTTTGTCAAATGTCAAACAAATTGTCGAAAATCGTCGCCAATGAAAGAGTGAATTGGAAACGACGTTTGATGATGAAGCAAGGTTTTGAAGACGTAGGAAATATTCAGGTTTGTCTAACTCGAGATCCGCAAGCCTATGCTGACACCCATCTAAATAGGATCTATATGAAAGAACGTGGTGATTTGGAAGATCTAGTTACGTTAGCCCATGAGTTTGTCCATTTGACGTTTAAACACCATCCCAATGGACAGAGTGAGCAATTTGCAGAAGAAACGGCCCAAAGACTAGTAAACTCTGTAGGAGAATTAAAATGATCTCATCGTGTTGCAAGAACTGTTTTGCAAGTCTTCTTTTGTCTATGGGCCTGCTGGCTCAAAATTCCGTTTTCGAATCGGAATGTATGGCAGCTATTGACATTCAAACTCCATCTGGGGGTTGGCGAAACACTGCGAATGATAAATTGAGATTTACTCAAGAGGTCAATTACCCAGCGTCATCAGTTAATATTGATGGTCAGCAAAGTAAAGCTGCAATGATTCGTGGTAAAGTGACTGGTATGCAAAAGGATTCGGCCCCCTATACTTTGAACGTAAATGGGATCACGATGCCGCTGAAAGTGGAAGCGAATTCCTTTGCTCGGCCTTATATGTTTGGCGCAGGTTCTAATGGTGTCGAGGTTCGAAGTCCAAATGGAAAAGAGAGGACCAGAGTACAATTTTACGAAGCGAATTCTCATGTTTCCCAGCCTCGATTGACTGTCTTGATGGCTTGGGATTCGGATAATACAGATATAGATCTTCATGTGATTAGTCCGGATGGCCAACATGCCTGGTACGGTGAGCGAGTCACAAAGAATGGCGGTGCAATTGATGTTGATGTAACGACTGGTTACGGTCCAGAAATCTTTTCGACACCTAGTCCGGTCAAAGGGAACTATCTTGTGTTTGCAAATTATTATGGAGCAGGATCTGTTAATGATTTGACGACTGTAAAAGTGACCGTTGTCCAGAATCAAAATACAGTCGATGAAAGGATTGAGGACTTCACCGTGCCCCTTCGCAGGCCAGGTGACGTGACTTTAGTGCACTCTTTTTTGGTTCAGTGAATGAGCCTAGTTGACGGAACTGATTTCCATCCAAAGCTGAACTATTGCATTAGTCGCTGACTTCGATCGTTGCTTAAACAAAGGCCCAATAATGGGAATGTACGCTAGGTACCTGTCCTGCTCGATAGATTGGTCGGACGAAGCTAGGTCTACTGTCCCAAGGAGTGTTTTGGTTTTTAGAGGAATGACGGCACTTGTTTGGATTTGATTCATGGAATATTTCGAGTCTTGTTGACCTGGTGCTTTTAGGATGAATAAGACATCCGCATTGGGGCGATTTTCTTGATTAGGCGAGAGTCGAACCGACAGACTCATCCCAAATTCGTGCCAATCAGATGTGATTGCTCCGTTGACGTCGCTTTTGTTATGTATTATTTCGCCACCAGATTTGACGATGGCTTCAACATCCTCTTTGACTTTGAAACTTGGTGAGGCCAAGATCTTTCGATTAAACTGTGATTCGCGAGACTCAAACTTGCCTATTGCTGTGATGCTGCCCGATTCTTTAACGAAATCAATTGTGCCTGAGCTCGTCCCTTTGCCACCAATTGTTTCTATATTCGCTGATTCAATCAATTCGACATTGGCTTTAACGAGATAAACTGATGAGGATTTGCTGGTTGCAGAATCATTCATCAAAGCAAGTGGAGTCATCATTTTTGCGGATGTATTTTTTTGCTTTTGAGGCTGCGATACCTGTATGTACCACGTTCGCTTTTGTCCGGCTCTAAAATAGACCTCGATCAATGCCACACCTGTCTTAAGTGCTGTGACCGTCCATACTCCTCCTCCGTTTTCTATTAAATGAATGATACCCTTTCTAGAGACGCTGACTTTAGAGGCCTGCTCCAAATGAATGGTGCGTGTTTGTCCAGGAATCAAAGCCATTTTTTCATACGTTTGACTTAACTGTTCTTTTGCAGCCACAGATTGATGAAAGTCGACAAGTGTGAAGCAGAGAAAAGCCAATATCGATAAAAACCGTGTCATTTTTCTTCTCCGTACGTGACTTTAGTTTTGAAATCGCATTTGGGAATCGAGTTATCACTAACACTTGCAAAATCCGGTTTTTGGAAATCGCTCAGTGAGGTTTGAAGAACAAATGATTCGAAATCGTTTAAGTTGCCCACCAGCAGCGTTGTGCGGTCGTTGGCTGATAGCGTCAGTGGTTTGTGACTAATCTTGCAGGGTGGAGATGCGGAACCGTCCAAACCATGTCGTACTAGTAAAACTTTGTTTCCTTTCAACAGGAGGTCGTTCATTGGGTCTCGCAATTTGGCTGTCGGAAACGAAACGAAGATTCCTTCTTTGAGTCCTGGTAACGACGACCGTGTTGTATTTGAAGGAATCAGCCAAACAGCGATGGAAAAGCCAAGCAATCCCGATCCTATCAACACGAGGACCGGATGCTTGCGAATTGCGATATTTAGAGGTTCGCGTAATCTATCTAGCAACCGACGCCCTCCAATTCACAGCGGGCACGTTTTAGAATGTTAAGCGCCCTTTGATCATTTGAGTGAGGCTCTGAGTGAATTGATTTAAAGGTGCACGGCCATTTTGAGGGTGCAGTATCCTGAGGTTTCAGCCAATCATCACATTCACGGCGATCCAATGACATTTGATTGAACATCTTGGTGGCATTGTACGAAGTCAATGAGATGGCGCTGTATGTAATCAAGAGAATGCAAAAGTGAAATGCTATAAAAATTACCCTCATGATCGAATCCTTTAAAGTGTGACTAAGCGGTACGACCAATTTGTTTTTCTTGAGGGCGAGTCTTGATGGCTTAACTGATAGGGTTTGAAGGCGTAGGTTTGAAATTTTGAGGAGACTTGACAAGAGATGTTGTTCCCTCTTGTCTGATAATTGGTTTGTGCTCTGATGGAACTAAGCAGATGGATTTTTGTCTGATTTAATGATTCTTGATCTGAGCTAGGTTGAGCGGCAATAGCATCGGTAAAGTTTTTCTCACCCGCAGCGATGGAGCCACAGAATGAGGAGATTTGCTCATTTAGAGCGAGTTCCTTTGCATTTTCAAATAAATTTATGAGAGTTAATTTGGATGTGGAAATGATGGCGCCTACTCCAACGATTGCGTGAAATGTAGTTTCTATAATTGACATTCTATTGGCCTCCATTTTTTTGACGCAGCTATTTAAAATTCACTTTGCACTGAACTTATGAAGCTGGATTGAAATTATTGGAAGTGACAATCGATCAAAGATTCAAGATGTCCAGAAGGGACCTTCTCTTGCTGATTTGTGCTCTCAAAATGTCTGATTGGGAAAATGGAACTCATTCGCCATTTTAAAAGCTTGATTATCAATCTTTATCAAACGTCGCTTTTAAGTTTCAGATTTATGGAGTATTTCGAAATGTTTTTGGAAAGGCTCAAGAAGTAGCAGTTATTATTTGAGAAATGCTGCCGATGTAGTCCATTGGAGGTAGCAGATGGATTTTCGTGATCGCTTCCCAGATTTAAAATACTGGCCATCCGCTGTTGCTGATCGTTGTCATTGGATATTTCCGTACAATCGATTGGGTCGGGGCGCTCTTTTGGAGTACCCAGCTCCCGACGATTCAACTTCATTTTTGGTGATTGCTCATTTTGATGAGTCAAAAGAAGGCAGTGTCGGTCGCTTCTTTTGCTATGGTGTTGAGGCACCACTCGGGTATGAGATGCGGACTGAATTTGAAAGAGGACGCATCAATTGGACAGACTTTATGTCACACCGAAATTGGCTCATCGAGCTAACGAGTGTATTGTTTGACCCAGGCCCCATTGGTCTTCGCTATGTATCTTGGACAGACGTTCACCCCTCCTGCAAAGAGTCTTTGATTCATCTAGATGGTCTTGGTGGTCCTTATCATATGCTCCACGAAAACTTGAAAAGAAACTACGAAGTCGAAAGCAGTTGGAATTGTCATGACTCAAAGCATAAGAATGCTTACATTGAGTTTCTTGCTAAGTATGGTGACTTTCTAGGGCTGCCTTTACTAGACGCGGCATGAATTTGGAGTTAGTGGGTCATTTTGATGTTATTGAGAATTTCTCAACATCGCTCTGCGTAACTTAATTTTTACTCGATATTCGCTTTCCAGGAATCTACTTCCCATAGACTTTGTTGCTTTGGAGCCAGTCATTCACCAGACATTCTTATCGCTTTTGATCAATGAGCGAATCCCACATCCAGCCAATGGTTCCTGTTTAAATCTGGGGATAACGTGCATGTGCGCGTGAAACTCGGCCTGACCTCCGACCTCTCCGCAATTCCAACCAATATTAAATCCATCAGGTTTATATTTGTCGTCCAACCACGTTTTGACTTCTGCGAGCATTCTAAAAGTCGCAAGAATTTCTTCTTCAGTGAGATCAAAAACTGTTTCACGATGTCTTTTAGGTACTATGACGCCAGAGAACTTTAGAGCGCCTTGGTGCTTTTCCGCTAGAGTATAAGCGACAATATCGTTTTGGAAAATAATTTTTTGGTCAAGATCGTTGGCCATGTTACAGAATGAGCAATTCAAAAGCACCTCCATTTAATCTATGTTGTAGAATCTTACATTTTGAATATTTGTTAAGGCAATTAAAAAATATTTTGTGTTAGTCTATCAATTAAATGCAAATACATAAACCTGGCAAGTTTAGGGGCTTCAGGCAAAGATTGGCAAATAGTACTATCAGTGTTGAATTCTAATATTGTTAACGGTACAGATTTCAACTTTTATAATTATAGAGGTGCACAAGGTGGGAAACGAGATTGTTCGCGTTTATAGTCATGCGCCTTGGGAATCCAAGATTGGCTACTGCCGGGCAATAAAAGCAGGGCAGCATATATATGTAACAGGAACAGCGCCTATTGATGATCGCGGCGCATCATTCGCGCCAGGCGATGCTTATGCGCAGGCGTGTCGGTGTTTTGAATTGATTCGGATGACATTAAAAAAATTTGATGTTGATTTGTCGAGTGTCATGCGTACTAGAATGTTTGTAACGGATATCAGTAAGTGGGAGCTATTTGGACAAGCTCATAAGGAGTTTTTTGGATCTCATCCACCCGCTACGACTATGGTCGAAGTTAAATCTTTGATTGATCCATCGATGTTGATTGAGGTAGAAGCTGATGCCTTTGTTAGTTAGTCGGTGGCGCGAAACAAAGAAAATCGCTGCGTTGACTTCAAAAAACCCTCCTCGCTGTACCAAATGTACTATCTTCGTCGGGTTTTTTATCGTCGCCTTGCCCTTTTCTTGTTTGGCACCACCGAAAAAATGGTTTCGCGCCAGCGACTAGTTAGGGTTACTTTCCAATTGAGTCGCCGAGGCCATTTGCAAGTGAGATTTTTTCTTCGCCAATTGATGGCAAAAAAAACGCGAAATTTTAAAATCGTAATTTTAATCGTAATGGCCGTTCTTACCAGATTAAAATCCCAAATGAGTCTTGGTCCAGTCTGCACCCATATAAGTCTTTAGCATCGATCTGATTTTTTCATTCTCAGCATCCGATTGCAGCATTTGAAATCGTTTTTCTCCGTCGCTTGTTGGCCAATGAGTTGTCATCTTTGATGCGACTTTGATATAGTGCGCACTTTGCTCGGCAAGCATTGCAAATGCTGCCTTCAATTGTTTGTTTGTCTCTAGCGATTGCGGGTCATGATCCTTTAAGGCAACGATTGAAGCACTACAGAAGTATAGAAAGTCTGCGAGTCCATCAATAGGGTCCGCATTACCTTTATCCCATTGGCCTGCATTGGCCATTTCAATGGAACTTCGAGCTGTGCCGATGTAAGCGCTCCATTCATCGAAAAGATAAAGGACCTCTGGCCAATCTTTGACCTGGGTAATTAGGTACAGGCTATACCTCGAAGAAGCAATCGCTTTGAAATTGGGACCGACATAGTCTTTCACCTTTGCCATAACCTTTTTAGGTTGAGGAACATAGACACCTTTGCCATTTTCAAAATAGAAGAACCCATCATCTTGCTTGGTTCTATTTCTCATTGCATTATTCAAACCGTGCAGAGATTCATGAGCCTCTGTGGACCGAGCTGAAATCATTGAAAAGCGTTCATTCGATGGAGTATGCTGCATAATGTCTTTGTAGAAAACGCTGCCAAAATCTGCTCCAGAAAAATCAAACGTTGGAACATCCGAAAACGTTACGTCCTTCTTCCAATCATAATTTGTTATGGCAGAAGGCGGTGTGGATTGTGATCCTGGTTTAGCAATATCAATCTTAATATCGGCATCGGACTCACTGTTTGGTTTAGAGGGAATATCAATGGATCCATTCCCGAGATTTAAGATTTTTTTACCTTCCTCTGTCATGGCAAGTCGAACGACGATACTAATGCTATCGACTGATGTTTTATCGCGACTCACCTGAGTACGAATTCCATCCATATCATTTGTTAAATAAATTTTTTCTAGAGACATACCATTGGCTGAGGCTTTCCCTAACGATAGGACGATTGTATAATCACAATTCTTCTTTAGTTTTTCATCAGCAACCTTGCCATTTGAGCCGATTTTTCGAAGCGATTTTGGAATATTGGTTCCAGAGCTATTGTCTGTACAAGTTCCTCCAATGACTTCTAGAGTCAAACCATCGATTGCGCCACTCTGCACATTTGATTTAAGCGAGTCAGGAATTGGCATATTTACAGAGGCCATTTTTGAATTTTTGCTTGGTTCGCTCAATCCTGTAACACGTTTTGGCATGCAAGATTGAATCGTACCAAAGATGATCAATGCTGCTGATAGTCGACTCACGTCATTGATTTTTTGCAGGAGCATGAAACACCTCTAATATAGATTTTTCGTTATCAAGGTGCACACAGCAAAAATTAGACCATGATACTCATGGCCTTAACATGCTGATATTAATGAAAATACTTCGACGTGAGGAGGAGGGGTGTCAATTACTTTGACAGTTATGAATCCAAGCTAGGCACGACGTCAATAATGACATCCTCACCAAAACGAGACTGTAGCTGACTCTTGACTCCATTGAAAAGTGTCAATTGAGATGATGGGCATCCTTTGCAACCACCACCTAATTGAATCGTAGCAACGCCGCTCGCGTAACTGATCAAGCGCGCCCATCCAGCGTGAAAACTCAAAGTCTCGGTTATTGGACCCTCAATAAATTGGGCTATTGCTTTAGGCAGACCTTCAAACTGAGAACTTGTGTTAACCTCATTGGCCTCGCCTGCCTGATTCAATCCCAAAAGATCAAGCATGGACTTATGGGCCTCGGCGCTTGTCGATCCTTCAGTTTTTCGACCTGAAGGGACATGAATCGCATCCCAAGTTCCATTTGCGTTTTTTGCCACAATCACTGAAGCCAAGTTATCGTTCATTGTTAGTCCAAAATCAGGAGTTTTCAAAATAGGATGCTGTAGGAACTTGTATCGTCAATTTGATGGAGCGTCAATTAAGTATCATCTAGCGGTAAATGAAAGCTCGATTCGGCGAATTGGGAAACCCATTTGTAGTCTTACTCAACTTGATAGTGAATAGTCATAGCATCAGTTGAAATTGGCCGCAGATATAAGTACACTAATAAAAGAATAATTTTTTATAAAAAACTATAAATTGCTGAATAGTGAATATATATATAGACAAGGAAATGTGCTATGCCTGGAAAGTCTGCCGGAGAGAGAGAATTACAAAATATCAGCGGAAAACTTGAAGAGTTGATGCAGATTGTCATGCAGCAGTTTATTGGCCTGAAGCGAGGTTTGGAGGGCGCAGATTTCGCGCTACTAAAGAAAATTGTTACAGATGACGAAAAAGTCGATGCCATTGAGTTGGATTTAGATGATTTGTCGATGATGTTTGTTGCGAATAGGGCACCTATTGGATCTAGTTTAAGGTTTATGTTTGGTGCGATAGATGTTGCTTCGGCACTCGAGCGGATCGGCGATTGCATCGAATATGTGGCTCGCCACCTCATTAACACACAGGAAATGCGAAAAGAATGTCCTGATGCTTGGCATCTTTTGCAAGATATGGTTATAAAATCTTTTGCTGTCTATGAACGTGCAATTGCATCACTTTCAAACAAAGATGTACCCTTAGCAAAAACGGTACCTGCGATGGATGACCTTGTCGATGGGTTGCAAGATCAAGGTTACAAATTGGTCATCGACAAAGTACGTAAAAATCAGTTGGACGTCGAACTGGGAATTCACATTATATTAATGGTCAACAAGCTTGAAAGCATTGCGGATATCTCATGCCACATTGCTCAAACAGTTGTTTACATTGTTGAAGACAAGCGAATGAGGCATCAGTAGCCCAGAATTTTGTCATTTTTGCTAACATCTAAAATGTCTACTGCAACCGATCATTCATTTTTGCAACATTATCTTCCATCTCTTGCTTATATAGACCTAGCTCTCCGGCTACTCTAAGTGACTCAGATCCATTTGCTAAACTAAGTATCTGCGCTGCAAGAATTCCCGCATTCCAAGCTCCACCGATGGCCATAGTGGCAACAGGTACTCCTTTGGGCATTTGTACAATCGAATACAGTGAATCTTGACCTTGCAAAGGAGTGTTCGGAATTGGAACTCCTATAACGGGCAGGGTCGTATGCGCGGCAATCATTCCAGGTAAATGCGCTGCACCACCTGCTCCCGCAATAATAACTTTTAGTCCATTGGATCGAGCTGATCCACCGTATGCCATCACAAGATCGGGTGTGCGATGAGCAGATACGACACGCATTTCAAATGGGATCTTAAATTTCGCTAAGGCTTCTGCAGCTTGATTCATAAATCCGATATCGGATTCGCTACCCATTATAATGCCAACAATCGCTGCGACTCCCGATTCAGAAATCTCTATTTTGGATTTTGATCGACGTACACTTGTGACTTTTATTTTTGTTGTGGATGTGCTCTTTTTTCCTTTAGGCGCCTTTACTGCGATAGCTTTAGTTTTTTTCACAATCTAATCTCCATATTGTAAGGTGGAATGACTTTTCTTGTTTCATCTTCCCAATTTTTAATGATTTGCTCCATGTGGAGCAATGCTTCCTCTCGTTTGGTTAAATCATTGGATGAGAAGTTAATATGCCCTAATTTCCTTCGAGGCGATATTCCTGATTTGCCATACCAGTGAAGGTGAACATTTGAATGTCCATTCGAGTGAACCTTGGGAATCGGAGCCGAAACAGTTCCAAACACTCCATCTGGTCCCAAAAAGTTATACATTGCAAAGAAATTAGGAGTTTCAGGCTGAATCAATCTGGAACCCAAAACCGCTTGTATATGATTCTCAAATTGACTGGTCGCAAAAATGTTCTGGGTAAAATGCCCTGTGTTGTGAACTCGAGGTGCTATCTCGTTTACCAATAGCTGGCCAGCTGGATCTAAGAAAAACTCAATCGCAAACGTGCCAACAATCTTCAATTCTTCAGCAATCTTTTTGCAGATTTTAGCCGATGCAACTTCAAGTGAGGATTGTGCACCGAAGGCAGTTGCTGGTCCAACAATATGCCGACAAACTCCATTTCTTTGATGTGTTTCAACCAATGGATAATGGATAAAATCGCCATTGATGCTACGGACTCCTACCATCGCATACTCATTCAAAAATGCTATTTTCGATTCTGCAAAAACATCGATTCTTCTGGAGCTGGCTTCATTCAGAAAATCCTCCATTTTCTTTCGATCTGAGTCCTGTCCATCAAGGATACAAACTCCCTTACCATCGTATCCCAATGTGGCGAATTTCAAGACGACTTGACCGCGCTCCTTGGTAAGAAGTTCTTCAATCCAGTCACTTTTGAGGCGATCTTGCTCGAAAAGTTTGGATGTCGGAATATTCAACCTCATTAACAAGCGCTTTTGTTCAAGTTTATTTTGAAGGAGGCGAAGTGCGGCAATATTGGGGTAAACGCGATCGGCAAGTCCAGTGGCTTCAATGACATCACAATTTATGAATTCACTTTCAATGATAGCGACGTCCACCTGCGAAAGGAGGGTATGAACATCCGTTTTTGATTTGAAGCTCCCCCGAACTTGAAGCGGGCAGACTTGGCCGGCGCTGGAATTTGCATCTTCAGTTAGGAGTACAGGCCTCAATCCATAGTCATAAGCTGCAAGAGCCAACATTCTTGCCAATTGGCCGTCTCCTAAAATCCCAATTCGCTGACAGGATGTGTTCGTGGTGTGATTCATTTTCCGAGAAGTCCTTTAATAATATCTTTGGCGGTTGGCTTTTTGTCTTTCTGTGGGGCATCACCTGGCACTTGAGATTTCTCTCCTAACAGTTCTTTCAGAAAGCCATCGGACGCTTCTTTAATCGCTTTTTCAAGAGCTGATTTGGCATTTTTTTGGAAATTATTGCGCAAATTTTCTGAGTCAATAGTCACTTTTGGGTCTTTGGCAGTGCCACTAAA
>JAPLFV010000146.1 GCA_026390495.1 Pseudomonadota bacterium
TTTATATCTACAATGTCTGAAGAGTTTATTTTTTCATTTAGACCCTTCAAAATTCGTCCTACAGACCTAGTGGGACTAGCAAATTGTAAATCTAGAGATGATTCCACTGTGGAATTTAAAATATTTATGTCTGAATCCTCAGTAAGCCGGGCTTTAAAATGATTCAGCGCTAGAGAATTTTCAAAAGTGAGTGAAAAAACTCTTTCGCCGTGGAGTCTTACATCAAGCCCTTCAAGTGGGCCATCGTAAATCATTGAACCATGATTGATAACAATGACGCGACGACAAAGTTCCTCAATATCTTTGGTGTAGTGTGAGGTCAAAACAATCGTAAGGCCAAGCTTCTTGTTTGCATCAGCGAGAAAGTTTCGAATCTGTTTTGCGGCATTAAAGTCGAGGCCAATTGTTGGTTCATCCAAGAAAAGCAGCTCTGGTTCGTGTAAAATTGCATTGATCATTTCCATCTTCATTCGCTCACCTAAACTAAGTTTGCGAACTGGGACACTAACCTTTTCATGGATATCAAATAGGTCAAGGCAAGTTTTTAAACGTTCTCTAAATCGATTTTGCTCAATATCGTAAATGGCTTGAGTTAAGTGAAACGAGTCCATAGCAGGTAGGTCAGCATGAAGCTGATTCCGCTGTCCCATCACCATTCCAATTCGACGTAAATATGATTTATCTCGCGCACTGGTGTCGTATTTGCCAAAGGCAACTGCAGAACCGCTCGTTGGTGGTATCAAACCGGTTAGCATTTTTAATATTGTTGTCTTTCCAGCTCCATTGGGTCCCAATAAACCAATAAACTCGCCCCGGCGGATCGTAAAACTAGTTGGTTGAACAGCATGAATGGGTATCTCGACTCGATTAACAAAGCCTTTGATCGCACCCATAAGGCCCGGTGCCTTTTTAAACGTTTTGTAGGATTTTCCGAGTTGATTTACGTCTAATACGGTCTGAATTTGATTTGTCATAGGTCTCTGGTCTAAATATGAAAGCGGAATCATTAGGTAGACGAATACTATCTTGACCAATTCTAGTTGTCAAAAAACCTATTTGTTTCTGATTTACTAAGTTCAATAAACGACAGAGGCTTTGAGATTTGCTTAAATGCGTTATACTTGAACAGAACAATTCACATTATGACATTTGGTGATCCTTTGATACGACCACTCATAAATGATTTTATCACACTGTTTGTGGCCATTGATCCCATTGGAACAGTGCCAATTCTTATACCTTTGCTATCAAAATACTCAGCTGCTGAGCGTAAGAAGATTATATTAAAGGCAGCGTTCATTGCTACGGCGGTCCTTGCGGGATTTGCCTTGTTTGGACATGTTCTATTGGCTTCGATGGGTATCTCGTTTGCCGCATTTAGAATTGCGGGTGGGATCGTGCTGTTCATCGTAGGCGCAAAATTAATTTTTGAGGAACCAAATTCAAATCTAAAGCCTGTCGTGAGTGAGCAAGGGCATGATCCTGCCGTTTTTCCTTTGGCTATGCCCTACCTTGCAGGACCGGCTACTACTTTGGCTGTTATGGTTGCGACACAACAAGAGCAGTTTGACCCGGTAAAATTATCGGCCAAAATTTTTATTTTGGTACTAGTTTTAGCTGTGTCGGTCCTGATTTTATTGAGTAGTACCCGTATCCACAAATGGCTAGGCCGCACTGGAAGCGAAGTCATTGGTCGCGTTATGGGTATCCTATTGGCTGCGTTGGCAGCTGAATCAGTTGTAAGAGGGATTGGTGAGGCATTCAATATCCATTGAGTGCATTCTATTTTCTCTTAAATAAATCAATATATTCAAAAGTTTAGATTATTTATTCAGGTATCCGGCCATAGTTCCGATCATGACTTCAATAGACACTGGGGGTCAATATGAAAATACTTTTTACCTTTCTTGCAGCCGGTACATTTTTTATTACAGGTTGTGACAATACTGACTTTAGTTCAGGCGCTGCAGCTTCAAAGAAGGATAAAAAACCTGTTGCTAATACGGATGACGCGAAGCCAGAAACAAAGGATTCTGAGTCGCCCGTTTTAGAAGGTGGCGAAGGAATAGTTGATTGTACCTTAGACCCTGTTCTTGACGAAAAAGCTACCTTTGATACAGCTTCTCAGTATCCTGATATCCGAACCTTTGTGAATGACAAATGTACCGCAAAAGTAGTTACGGGATATGCAGATCAAGGTGGAATCAATGCAGGTCAAAAAACCAGAGATGCGCTTTGCCAGATGATGGGCTATGTAAAAGCCAGCCCAACCGCGTTCACAACATGGAAATTTAGTTCTCCTCATAACAACACAGTAGTTTGGTGGGATTCATCGACTAAAGAATTTATTCAAAAAATGCCTGCAACGACTGCTGTAGAAGGAGTTCAGGGCAATGTTATGATTCGGAGCATGACTTGTATTGGTAAATTGAAACCTGAGTGTCCATCTAAGGCGGTGGATGCTTTAAAATGTAAATAGTCTTAATTAACTTTAGTTAGACCGTTTATTGCCAGACGCCTTGTTTGGGCTTACAAAGTCGAGAAAAAACGCTCATAAAAGTCCAGCGAGCCATCTTGAACTGAGTAAAGAACCCCTTCAACGGTTGCTTCTACAAACTCATAACTAACAGCACCGAAAACTCTTGAGTCAGTCGAGTTATCTCGGCTATCACCCAAAACAAAATATGATTTTGATGGCACAATGAAGTCCACTGAATCGGTGGGCCAATTTTTAAAAAAAGAATTTCTTGAATTAGGGTTATTCTTAGAGAGGTAACTGGTGCGATATGATCTTTGACCTACTGTTTCTTGTAATTGATCATAAGTTTGCTTTGTCGTAGATCTTGTTAAAGTTGACAGTTCAGCTGGGCCTGTTTTGAGTGGAATATTATTAATATAGACAAGATTGTCGATGATTCGAACGCGGTCTCCTTCGACGCCAATGATTCTTTTAACATAGCTAATGGATGGGTCCATTGGGTATTTAAAGACAATCACAGTACCAGCCTTAAGAGCACTCTTTTCTGCATCTATCAAAATTTTGCCGACGATTCGGTCTCCATCAAGAATGGTAGATTCCATTGAGGCAGAATTCGATTTGAATACCTTGTGCGCCTGCAAGTGGGGCCTAATGAAAGTCGTCATTGCAATCAATGCATAAGTCGCAATGATTATTTTGATGTAACTTCGCTTTTCCAAGGTGTTACCTGTGGTCTTTTTTAGAAAACTTGAAAATTTCAAAAGATATAGAATCATCGCGATATGTGCGACGCCAAATAACATTGGGCCTAGAATATAGCTGATTTTCCAGTTTAAAAAATTCCCTAAAGAATAGATCATTGGAAGAAACATTAGATAGTACAGGGCGCAGACTTTTAAAGAGTCAAACAGTGATTTGCCCACATAGTGAAACGCGACCCCAGGAAAAAAAATGCTTAAAAGAATAACCAGCCACGGTTTTCTTGATTGAGAAGGTCGACTTTGCGAAGTTGTTTCTATAGACAGTTTTCCTTTCAGAGTTTCGTTTACTATTGCAATTGAACATTAATGATTGGTGATTTATCAATATATTGCTATATGGTAACATTAGTATTCATTTTTACGAAAA
>JAPLFV010000050.1:0-5989 GCA_026390495.1 Pseudomonadota bacterium
ACCTTCCTCTCACAATTTTCGGGATTTTTGTCTTTGGTGTTTTGTTAAAAATGATTTATTTTTTTTTGCCAAAGAATTCGATTGAATCCCTAGCAACGTCTTAAATAAGAGCAGGTTCTCGAATGAAAATTATTGATAAGATACAATCCAATCAATTAAACAAGAAGCCGTTTTTTTCATTTGAATTTTTTCCTCCTAAAACTGAAGGAGGCTTACAGAATCTTTATGCTAGGCTAGATCGTATGGCGAGTTTGGAGCCATGCTTTATTGACGTTACCTGGGGCGCAGGCGGAAGCACCTCCGAGACAACACTCACCCTAAGTAAGAATGCTCAGTTATTTTTTGGACTCGATGTTATGATGCATATCACTTGCGCAAACATGTCTGAGGCTAAATTACGGAATGCGCTTGATCAAGCCAGAGACTCTGGAATTCAAAACATCATGGCTCTAAGAGGAGATGTACCGAACATTGACTCGCAGGACAGTGTCGAATCTTTTTTAGATAACTCTGTTGATATGATTAAATGGATTCGCAAAAATTATGGCGATACTTTTTGTATCGCAGTAGGCGGCTATCCAGAAGGTCACCCAGAATCTAAAGACAAAGTAGAATGCGTTAAGTATCTTAAGAAAAAGATTGATGCGGGCGCAGACTTTATCGTCACCCAGCTATTTTTCGATATTGGTGAATATCGAGATTTTCTGAATCGCTGCGAAAGCGTCGGTATCAAATGTCCAGTTATACCCGGCATTTTGCCAATCATATCCTTTGAGCGATTCCAAAAATTTACTGAATTCACCCAAATCAAAGTCCCGCAGCACATTCGCGCTAGTTTGGATCCCATAAAAACTGACGATGAAAAGGTGAGAGCATACGGAGTTAGCCTTTGCGCCCAAATGTCAAAGGAGCTGATTGAAATGGGCGCCCCGGGTTTGCATTATTATACTCTTAATTTGGAATCCTCTGTAACTGAGGCACTTCAAGAACTCAATTTGTTAGAAGACTGCCGTGTAAGACGTGCGATGCCTTGGCGAGCTTCCACAGTCGAAACTCGAAAGAAAGAAGAAGTCAGACCTATTTTTTGGAGCAATCGGCCAAAGAGTTATTTGGCCCGAACGATGACTTGGGACGATTTTCCGAATGGTCGCTGGGGAAGTAGCTTTTCTCCAACGTATGGAGACTTAAATGATTACTATGTGTTTCGAAGAAACAAAGATCACTCATTAGTTGAATCCCGAAAGAAAATTTGGGGGCATCCACAGACAGTTGATGAGATTGCGAATGTTTTCGTCAATTTTTGCTCTGGAAAAATCAATTGGCTTCCCTGGTGTGAAATGCCGATTCAAATTGAAACAGGGCGCATCATCAATCAATTAGTGAATTTAAATAGAAATGGATTCTTTAGCATCAACAGTCAGCCTCAAGTCAATGCAGCGCCGTCGGACTCACCGGATGTCGGTTGGGGCGGTAGCGGAGGATACGTTTTTCAGAAAGCATATATCGAATTCTTTTGCTCTCCAGAAAAATTGGCTACTTTGAAGTCAAAAATAAAGAATTTCCCCTCCATGAGTTACCACGCCGTCAATGCCAAGGGAGTCAACTCAGCATCTTTTGAAGATCGAACAGTCTCAGCTGTAACCTGGGGAGTGTTCCCTGGAAAGGAAGTATTGCAGCCTACAATAGTTGACTCGGATAGTTTTATGATTTGGAAAGATGAGGCATTTGATCTATGGCTTTCCGAATGGCGAAGTCTTTACGAAAAGAATTCCCCTTCTTGGAATTTGCTTTCTGAAATCCATAGCAGCTATTTTCTCGTCAATGTAATCGAACATGATTTTGTTGAAGGAAACATCTACAAACTGTTCGAGTCTCTTTGAGTTTATTTGCTGTACTCCAAATGAATCACTTGCTACCAAATCAACAAAGATTGGAACAATCTTATAAGGTCATTCTCCGTCCTCAGAAAGAATCAAGGAGTTAACTTTTCAAACCAAAAGTAATCAAATATACCACCTGCTGACTTCGGCGCTTGAAAGTCGACTCTAACATTACCTACAATTCTGGATTTCAATTCAAAATTTGGCGAGCTAACCACAGTCCATCCGATCGGTCCGGCAGGGGTCGAAATCATTTGATTTCCGGAATTGCCAGGTAAACTAACTACGACCACACCAGGTTCGGGATTCGATCGTTTGAGTCTTACATTCAGCTTATATTTCCCAGGTGTCAAATCCACGTTATATGACAACCATTCACCCGCTTCGACCGCAACAACGGCTGCCCCACTCAAATTTCGCATTCGTTTAAAAGGATCAAGTTCTTCATGCCAAAACATCAACGTGTCCACAGGAGAAAACCTATAAGGCACTTCTGTCAATCGAGTGGTGTCATTGTCGCCCCAGGAACGAGACTTAGCAGCCCCAGTGACTAACAATTCAGCTTCCCCTTGATCTAAGAAATCCTCAAAATCAATTGGTTCATTTTCTTTGAAAGCTCGACCATTAAAGCGTTGAGTGAAATCAACAGCTCGATCTTTAATTTGTAGATCGATATTCAATAACTGCCATATGGCTGCTTTCTCAACTCCAGTATAAAAATCCTTACAGGTCGTCACGGTTATTGGGGCATGTTCTTCAATAGATTCCTTTGATGTACCCAGGCACAATTCAGAGTCAATTTTAAGCGTAACATTTTGCCCATTCCTTTCAGTCCTAAACTGCTGGAGTAAATTTGCCGGATCACATTTATTCAAAACAATCTCCGGGGCATAATAGAAATAGTTCTCAGTATTAACAACTTGGCCGTACTTAGAGATTGGATCTAAAGAAAGTCGCTCGAAGCATTTCTGTGAAACATCATCCTTTAACAGTTCTGAATCTCGATCGCCTTTTATGATACGAAGCGCGACAAGTTGCTGAGAATTTTGACACTCTTGCAAAATGACATATGGTACTCCAGAGTTACTCCTATTCATGCACAAATTCGATCTTTTCAGCTTTACGGACTTTGCAGAATCAGAGGAGTATTCCTCAATGTTTTGTCGACTTAATCGATAGGAATTCACTCTCTGCCTACCACCGTCATGAACCGAAAACTTAACTCCGTCTAATGCAAATGCATCAACTCGGATGTTACTTTCTTCATTGGCCCTAATACTGTTGGGTAAAGTCACAAACTTTAATGCAGACCTTCCGTCGTAGCACGCTACTAGATCCGGTGATGAGGCTTCATTCAATTCGTGAACCAAATAAAGGCAAGGAAATCCTTTCAAGTCGTGTAGTCATTAACTGGATCAACATACTCAGTAGTAAACTTAAAATCCTGATAAGAATTTGAAGAGTTTTTTGCAAACAAGATGTCACTATGCTGACCGACCGAAACCAGATCCCAATCCCCGTCTTGATCTAAATCTATCCAACGACCGCTCATCATATGCCGACCGTTGGTTCCAAACGGGCCTTCAGCAGTTGGAAATGGCAGCCCTGACTGGGAAGTGATATTATTAACACGACCTTCGGATCCAACCTCGTAAAGTGCACTCTGACCATGGTAACCAGCAAAAAAACAAACCAGCTTACTGTCTCTAGTATCTCGACAATCCACATCGCGTCCATGCATTCTTATATTCAAATTTACTTGAGTTAAAAGGCCCTTTTGATCATTGCGCAACAAAATTTGATTTAGTAACAGGTTAGGGTCCCTGATGTTATGGACAGAGCCATTTTCCGTCCGTCTCGAAACAGCAATCAATATAGAAGAATATCTATCGTTCCCAAACTTTACATATCTGGTTGATATAGAATGTGTAAAAACATCGGCCCCAAAATTTACAGCGAAATTTTTGGATTGGCTCAATTTAACAACTACTTGCGCCATCCAACCGTTGATGTCAATGGCATCTGGAGCACCATCACCATCTAAATCCAAAAATTCAGGAGCTCTTGAAGACCCAGTAGTGGGTGAATCAATGAGTTTCACTTGATAATTTTGATTGTCACTTAAATTCTTATCAATTGAACTTAATGAGTTTGATTGATTGCTCTTAAAGGCCTTGCACCCTGACGATATCGTCAAAATATAAAACGAAATGAATGCTAGGACTATTCTCAATAACATAGAACTCCAAAGTCAGTCGAATGGGTTATTTTTTAAATCAAAGACAAATGAATCATCGATTTAATTTTAGCATTTTTTCATAAACTGTTGCATAGAGGATCACTTGCTAAATGACTCCAGACAGGCCATTTCGTCTATTCATTGACAAATGCTCTGCCATTCCTGCGTCTTTTAAATAATCTGGACTCAAACGGAGGATTTCTGCGGGAAAATTTTTAGAATAGAGGTCTAAAAGCAATGCCATGATCCCTTTACGATGGCCTCCTCTGAATCCGCAGAGAATTCAAGCGTCTTGCCATCAAATTTCGGATTTATCCAAGATGTTGATAGACAGACGGTAACCTTGTGAGGTGGAAGTATTTTGGGCACCACCGAATAAACGTAAATAAGTTTTCTTTCAGCAAGACAAAAACATAAAAAGGCCCTGCTTATCGCCTGAACTATGCGGCGTACAGGGCCCTTTGTAAAAGCAAAAATCTACCTATATAAAAAACTTACAATCTAATTTTACTCAATGCCTCAATATAATAGTTCCATGCTTCCTCGACATCTAAGTTGCGATTGGTCATGTGTACGGGAACAAATTTTCGCTCAAAAATATTTGTCTGCTCGCGCACCAATCTAAAGGCCGACGCAACTCTATCGCGTGAATGACCAGCTTCGACAATGCGGTAAAAATACTGAACATACTCTGCTAAAGAATGAACGTCCGCGCCTAAAGCGTCGTATCCATCTGTTAGATTTATCCTCGCACTCAATAGATTGCCGTTGATTGAAAGGCTACTGGCAAGGCTCTGGATGTTGCTTGGTAATTGTCCACCATCTGGAATTCCGCCTTGACCCGTTGACCATAACTCGATCCGACAGTCGACATTATTCCAACGTGTCTGTTCAAATTTATAATTTATTGCAAAGACAGTCCCCTGTACTCCAAAGCCGCCCCGACCATCCGGTGTAGCAAAAAATTCTTGACCACGATTGTCCTGAATAAAGGTCAACCCACGACTAACCAACTGACAGTAATTACCGTACACGGTAATTCTAATGCTATTGACATATTGTCGGCCTCCGAAAATTTGAGTCATGGATGTTTGGTATGGTCGATTTGCCTTCAGGTTTCCATAGTCAAATGTCGCAAGAATTTGATCTGCCATCAAAGCAGGCGTCAATGCCGCGAAGAAAAATAATCCCACCACAAAAACTCCCATTTTTCTAATCAAGCGACTCATTTAATTGAACTCCTTTAAAAATTTTTTTCAACCACTTCAACTGAATTTATCACTTGCGGAAGGCTAGTTCAATGCCATTCATCAGGGCGAATCTGGTGCGAAATTGCATACACCACAGTTAAATCTCTGATGTCAGCGGACGAAATCCTGGGTACAAAATCCCTCTTTCGTCTCCGATATAATTCGAGCTAAGAGGAGTCAAAAACCAACTTGTAGAAGTTTCGAAAGACTATGAAGTCGGATCGGACGCGCCTAGTGACGTTATTCGCAATTATTATCTGGAAGCACTGCAGTCTGCAAAACTCGCGTTGTTAAATCAGGCTAATCATCTTCGATGACTTCTCTTCCGTAAATTTTTTCTATGATTCTGCCAACGTGGATAAAATCAAGAAGATGATTCAAAACTTCTTGCGAGAAGTGAATGATCTTCCCTGCTCTAACATAGACAACGTCTACCAAATGACAGTGTAATTTTTCAGTTTGACGGAGCCACCATTGCCACAGTACGGCAGGACGTAATGTTGAGATCAATTCTGATACGTTTGAAAGGCGAAGTCTTAACAAAAAAAATCTTGATTTTGTTGACGGGAATATCTACTGGCTATTCGAATCTATCTAGATAGATTTCGAGCCTCCATAAT
>JAPLFV010000050.1:6041-10626 GCA_026390495.1 Pseudomonadota bacterium
GCATAGAGCATCACTTGCTTAATGACTCCAGACAGGCCATTTCGTCTATTCATTGACAAATGCTCTGTTATTCCTGCTTCTTTTAAAAAATCTGGACTCAAACTGAGGATTTCAGCGGGAGAATTTTGAGAATAGACGTCTAAAAGCAATGCCATGATCCCTTTTACGATGGCCGCCTCTGAATCCGCAGAGAATTCTAGCGTCTTGCCATCAAATTTCGGAATCAGCCATGCCTTAGACAGGCAACCCGCAATCAAGAATTTATCTAACCGATCGTTTGACGAGATCTCTGGTAAAGATTTACCTTTAGCAATAATAAATCGGTAACGTTCATCAACGTCTGAGATTTTTGCCATTTCTTGGATCAATCGATCCTTTTTTTGGGTGATTGAAATCATTTCCCGGTTACTCACTTTAATGTATGAATTATGGATCCTAAAATAGTCGCCCGAATCTCGCCGGGCAAATGGGTTCCAATAAAACAATTATTCTTTGATAGACCAACCATATCAAAACTCATGACAACTCGATCCGGCGCCATGACATCTACAAGAGTCGCGTTACAAGGGCGCCCGACTTTCAAAGAACCATAATTTTGACTAATTCCCAAAAATTTAGCAGGAGCTGTGGCCCACACCTCAACCAATCTCGATATTGTCAGATGACCCCGACGCCAGAGTGCCAGCAAAACTCTTAAAGATGTCTCCAGACCAGTAGTTCCAAACGCACTCGTTTTAAAATTAAATCCTTTAACCTCTGCTTCATGAGGTGCGTGATCAGTTGCCATAAACTGAATCCGCCCACTACCTAGACCTTGAATCAAAGCCAATTGATCCTCTGCAGAGCGTAAGGGTGGATTCATTTTAAATGCCGTTAAATCCTTAGGAATATCATCGGCACAAAAATACAAATGGTGGGGAGAAACTTCACAGGTCACCTTATATCCGCCCGCGACCGCCCGATCTATCAAATCCAACGTTTCAAGACAGGATACATGCAGCACATGATACCTCGCTTCGGGTACTTGTTCGAGTAATCTAAGATCCCTTGCAACCATGTCAATCTCAGCAGATTTCGGATACGCAACTCCACCCAAAGATCGCTGGGTTTTGCATTCATGCAACACGCCTCCATGTCCAGGCACCTCAGCATGTTGCAGCAATGGTAAACCAACTCTTGCCGCTGACCTAAGGGCGTCCAACATGATCTGATCGTCTTGAATTCCTACTCCGTCATCAGTAAATGCAGCGACTCCAACGTGTTTCATACCTTCGAAATCGACAAGCTCTCGCCCCCTCTGCCCCACCGTAATGGCCGAAGAAAGTAACACCCGAACTCCAGTCGAAACTTCCGCGTCTTTCAATTCTTGGTACGCTAACTCAGCCGACCTTGTACAATCCAAAACAGGCTTAGTATTTGGCATGGTTAATAACGCACCTACTCCACCATGAATCGCAGCCTGAAGCCCTGATTTAGCTGTTTCCTTTTGGACCTGGCCAGGCACACGCAAATGCACCTGTGCGTCAACACCAGCAGGGATCAAAGTCAAGCCAGTTCCATCGATCATTTTTTCCATGTACGCATTTTTTTTACGTTGAGAATCATGCGGTTGAATATCGGTAATAATCCCCAAATTTACGTAAACATCGACAGCGGTCAAAATTTCTTCCACATTCCAAACAGAAACATTCTTTACCACAAAAGAATCTGATTTTATTGATGTAATTACGGACATATTCTAAATATTTCCTTGAAGAAAAGAAGCTCCCCTAATCCATACTATAAAATGTCATTCCATGACCATTACCTCCCATAGTAAATTGATTCATCACCCCAAATTAACCTTCAATCAACATTGCATAAGCTGCATTAAATTTTTTAGGAATCAAATATGAATAGTGCACTTGGAATTGACATTGCGAAAACCAAAATAGATGACTCTGTTCGATTAAACCGAGTCGGAATGCGAAATATCGAGTGTCCTGCAAAAGTTTATATTGCAGACCGAGGACAGGTTGAAGTCAGAGCAAAGGTTGATGCGTTTGTCAGTTTAGACGAACCACAAAAGGGAATTCATATGTCTAGGCTCTTCCTGACAGTTCAAAAAGCACTTGAGTCCAATTCATTATCACCACAGCTACTGTCATCCATCACAACAGAATTCTTAAAATCCCATTCTGACATGAGCCTTTCGGCATTTGTAAGCGTTGAATTTGATCTTCTCTTAAACCGGAAGGCTCTACTAAGCGACAATAAAGGTTGGAAAAGCTACCCAATCAAGATCTGGGCGGAAAATAATTCTGGTAAAATCCAGACAGGCTCAAATTTCATAGTCAAATATTCGAGCACCTGTCCTTGTTCTGCTGCTCTCTCCCGTCAGTTGATTCAAAAAAAATTCGAACAAGATTTCAAGCTGCAGACTGAGATGAATTTTTCAAAGATTTTTGAATGGCTGGGAAGCGAGAAATCAATTGCTGGCACTCCTCACGGTCAACGAAGTGAAGGCATTTTGAAGACCGTTCATAAGACAGCACTGCCCGATATCAAGTATATCATTGATACAATTGATCAGGTGGAAGATGCCTTGACGACGCCGGTGCAATCAGCCGTCAAGCGCGAGGATGAACAAGAATTTGCAAGGCTTAATGCTGCAAATCTTATGTTTGCCGAGGATGCCGTGAGACGACTCTTTCATGCGTCTACTATGGCTGATTTTTTTAGCGCCATTTCAGTCGAAGCACGACATTTAGAAAGCTTGCATCCACACGATGCAGTCGCCGTGATCACCTCGGGCCAAGGATTTCACGATTAGCCCTGAATCCATGAATTAGTTTAGACATGTTGCCGCATGCACTTAAAAGTGGGCCAATTATTATAATGAAAGCGGCTCTATCAAATACATATCATTGCTTTTTCCTAATTCTAGAAATTTCGCAAGTGTGTAAACTTTGATTCTATTGTCGCTGCTATATTCCACCTCCGTTTGAATAAGGCATTGAAAAATTGAGTCTAAATCGCCACCATCTCGCAGAAAACAAGTTTCAACTTTTGGATCAATCTTTGGTCCAAACAATTTCAGCGCGCTCAAGGGACTTAAATAAATTTCAGCTAAAAGGCCACTTTTCGTTCGATGGGTGAACTTTTCTGAAAAATCTTGATTCATTGGTTGCGAACTCAATTTTTCAGCAAAGTTGTGCTCACCAAACCTGCAAGCTTGAATAAAACCTAATGCGTTCATGTCACGAGTAATCTTAACATCTTGAATACTTGAAATTGCTTCGATGGCATCATCAAAATGCCGGGTACGTAAGAAGTATCTAACTGCATCTGAAAAGCAATCTCTCCAGTCAAGGGATAAACCATGATTCAAAAGCTTTTTAATAGTTTCTACGGTATTTACGTCTCCGTAATGGCAAAATTTCTTTAGTGACAAATTGTACATTTCTTTGTTGTACACGTTCAATGTTTCAAAAAGAAAATTGCTATTCCGATTTCTAGCAGCAACTTCAATTGACGAAACTTCATCTGCGAGACTGATGACTCCTCCTAATTCCACAATCAACTTCGCGATGCCTTTGTGACCTGGAGGTAGTGCCGCTAAATCTAAAAGTCGTATTCCATCTGTTGTTAACTGATCACTTAAGATTTGCAGTCCGTACTTCATTACCATTTTACGGACAATTGCCGCTTCTCCGACTCGGATTGCATTTTTCAATGACATAAAATCTGCCTGTGTCATTAAATCACCTAAATGTGTTGAACTCATAGATAGCCTACCTCTACGCGAGCCTTACTCTTTGACAGAGTCACTCTTTTGCATCACTAAAGCCTTTCAATCCTCAAAATACCCTGCTTATTTAAGATCATGCGAAAATGATCGTACACAATCGGCCTTTCACTACGGCCAGTATCAGCCAATGCATGCCTCAAAACAATATCCATGTGATAAACCTTTGGTAGCTTTAACGACTTCATCTTCCCGTCAGCGGCAATAAAGTCCGTTCCGGCCTGCGGATCATCTAGGCGAGTCAAATAGCTTGAAATATTAATTCTCAAAATATCATGAACGGCTCGAATAGGATAATCCAGAGACGAAATCGCTCTAGGAAACAGTTCAATGACCTTCTTATAATGAATGATATCGCGCGGCGAATCATCTGCTTCCAAATCGTCAACGAACGATTTTGTTCTCAATTCTTTGACCTCGATTGGCAAATTCTCGGGGTGTGTAAACTGGGTAAACTCATTAATGTTTCCAACGTCAATAGGTGCCTCAGTCGGTGGCTCATACAAGATTCGCTCACTATTGTCAGGAATCCATTTCAATATTCTTCCTGAAAGGAAGTTTCTTCCATTTTCTTTGATTCGATCCTTGAGAACATAAGCAATCAAGGATGCCGTCACAATCAAGAAACCACTAGATTGCCAAAACTGATGTACATGATTCGGGTCAGTTTGTTGCTGCGATGCAGGATTACCACCCAAAAAACCTCCACCACGCAACGTTATAAAATACATCGCAATAACCCACCACAATGCAGTCAGTCCCGCAGCTGCCATTGCACCCATCTGACGTTGAAACGCA
>JAPLFV010000050.1:10731-14075 GCA_026390495.1 Pseudomonadota bacterium
GCGTCGTTTTAATGTCCCTCGACGATACATATATGCCTCGACCTGTTCACCGGTGCTGGTCTCATCGATCCAAGAATAGGAATGCTTGCGCGTATACCAAGCTTCAAGACGATTCAAGGCTACACAACGTTTAAGGAACAACTTGTAAGATAGACTGCAATGCTTTGATTGATCTAGTTCGAGAGCTGTACGCATTAGGCTAGATAGACCGTCTCTAAATCGGTAAGAACAATATTCGTCGACAAACCTAAGCTCACTGACTATCGGTCTCAAATAGTCTTGATTGAGACTTTCTGCCTCATTCAAAAGTTGTCGCAATTCTCTTAAAAGATACATTCCTTTACTCAAAAGCTCCCTCGTTTCTACAACGCAATAGTCCAAAGCCTCAACGACTTCTGAGTTATCCTCTGAGATCTCATCCAAATGAGTACTAATGTATCGTTGAACTTTTTTCAGGCCTTTTGTTCTCTTACTCATCCTCTTCAAGAAATAGCTAGTAAAGGTGCAGCCAAAGATTCTTGCTTCCGAAATCGCGCGCTGAATGGTAAATGCGGCATGTCCATCCCTTATACTTCTAATATAGGTTCTAAGATTTATAATGGGGGACTTGCCCTCGGTTACGCCCATTAAATCTTTGAAAGACAATCGCGGCTCTCTGAATCGAATCAGAGGCCGCATATCACCATAAAATTTTTCTTTTGTGTATGTTTCCGGATTCACACCCATTTGCGCAGGAAAAAAGAACCAACCTTCAACTATATAGGATTGCTTCCTAAAATTACCACCGATGTTTGGGATGACAGGGTAGTCGAAAACGGTTTCTAGCTGGGTTCGATCATGTGCTGCAAAGGTTGTTCTAACTTTGAAATCATTTTTTGAATCGTCAGAGCGCCGCAATAGGCTGTCTTTCAACTTCGGCTTTGGAAGGCGCTTTTCTTTTTGATCAGTAGATTTTCCTTGAGCTCGAGAATACAAAGGCATCTCCGATCTGTGCGGCAACATTGGAATAATCAAATTTTACAATGGATTATTGCACTTCTTTTATTATTTTACCTCAACTCAAATTACTCAATCGGTAAAATCTGCCTAGGAAAAATTGGCAGTTCAATTGGACGGACAGGTTTCCTCGCGAACTTGAACAGCTGAAGAAAAAATAGATCTACATAAAATAAAAACCCCCGATCAAAATTTTTATATTTGATCGGGGGTCTGTTTTAATGTCGGTTTAGTCTATCTATAGGTTCCATATTGGCCGGCTCTAATTCCTTGATTACTCGAAATCTGAACTCGTCCTACAACAAAGTCATCGATATCCCAGGCAGGCCCTAAAACGTTATCGCCTTTTCCAGCATAAACATAAACCGTATAGACTCCACGAGAAAGACTGGAACCAGAGACGCCAACGTTAGATGATCCTCTCGCAATATTAGAAGCCGTCAACTCCTGACCATTTCTAGAAAGCTGAACAACACCAGAATT
Organism: Pseudomonadota bacterium; assembly: GCA_026390495.1. Classification (GTDB taxonomy): domain Bacteria; phylum Bdellovibrionota_B; class Oligoflexia; order Oligoflexales; family RGVZ01; genus CAMDKS01. The sequence goes on from JAPLFV010000050.1 coordinate 12,211, forward strand.
GTAATCAACGCCACATGCCTTTGAAATATTGATGTTTACAGATGTGTTGTCATTTAGAACTTCGAATTGGAAGAAGTAAATCGCTCCGCTTAATGGGAGTGTCGAAACCTCAAGCTTACAAGATGTGTTTCTAAATTGACCATTCCCAATATGGAATATGTGGTCTTTACCAAAAATAATTGAATTAGGAGTCGTCTGAATTTCAGTGTTAGGACCGTAATTTGGCACTTGATTTGGACTGCAAGGACCTTTAGGACAGTCGCCATTATTGCCGGGAACACTTCCAGGATAATTGGGCGCGCCTGCAATAGGTCCATATCCAGGTGCGCCAGTCACGCCCGGGCCGACTGGAGTTGGCGGCACATACTGACTTGTCCCATTTGGATTTGAACCAGAAGGATTAGAACCGTTTGGGTTAGAACCAGGTTGAGATCCATTTGAAGGATTATTGCCCGATGTCCCGGTTCCATTCGGATTTTGTCCATTCGGATTTTGTCCATTTGGATTTTGTCCATTTGGATCTGTGGGATTTGGAGAATTTGATGAACTGTCTTCTCTGCTTCCGGTTGAGCTCGTACCTTTAAAATTTGCGGAGCCACAGCCAGTAAAACATCCGCTTAAAAATATAAATGTAACAAATAGATTCGTCCTCATTCAGCACCTCATCAACAGCAAGAGTTAGAGCAGCAACAACATCAGTTAGAGAGTTACAGAGATTTAATCTCCGTTGATCAGCCTTGTGCATTTCACATGCCAAGTGGGGACCCTAAGAATATTGAAGACTTAAGCTTTTAAGACTGACCGACTCATGTCAAATACTTAGACACTTTGTCAATAGTGTGAGAAATCAATAGATGAATCAGTCCCGTTCTTTGAATAAGGATCTTGGCCAACATGGAAAAATTATTGATAATTCTTCAAACGAAGGACTTCTGCGTTGTCTATAAGCCATTCTCAATGCTCAGTGTTCCTTCGAGATTCGCAGGCGCTGATCCTCGCCCTGTTGCTGGACTTGCCTTACAGACAATGTTGAACCAACAAATTTGGCCTTGTCATCGACTTGACGAAGACGTCTCGGGAATTCTTTTGTTTGCACTCACTGATCAGGCCCACAAAGCTGCCAATGGTTGGTTTGAATCAAGAAATGTCATTAAAACCTACCATGCATTGACAGCACAGTCAGAAAATATCCTAACAGAAGGAACAATATTTGAATGGCATACCAAGTTAGCCAAAGGAAAAAAAAGAGCGTACGAAGCAGATTTTGGAAAGCCAAGCCATACAACTGCAACCTATCTAAAGACTGATACCTCAAAGGCGGCAGAAAGATGGATCTTAACTCCTCATACAGGTCGATCTCATCAACTTCGATTCGATATGTTTAAACATGGTAGGCCTATATTGGGAGATAGTCTTTACGGATCAAAACAAACTTTTGATCGTGGAGGCATTGCTCTGAGATCTACGGAGCTTGATTTTACAAAATGTGACGTCAAAAACCTCCAGATCCCCATAAGAATAACTTTGCCCAATGAACTACTCCTTTGGGACATTCAAAAATAATAGTTTTGGATTTAAAATTGATAACGAGTGAATCCGCTATCTGAACACTTCAAATTACAGCTAGTGGGCTATATCATTCGATTTTGAAACAATTTTTGAAGGAGTCAATGGACCAATCACAGAAAGAGCATTATTTGAATAAATTCGCCTGAACAAATCAATCTGATCTCTTGAAAATGAGACCGGTTGCTTCATAACAAACCAATTTAATGATTGTCCATTTTGGCAATTGAGAGATGTCGAAGTACCGCTATAAACCCAATGTGACAGATCATTTGGAAAAAATAATTTTAGATTCAGCG
>JAPLFV010000075.1 GCA_026390495.1 Pseudomonadota bacterium
CTAAGGGATACTTCTGAAATCCCCAAATACTGAGCAATATACTTCTGCGAGACTTTACCAACAAGATGAGGAAACTGAGTATAAAATAATTGATATCTCACGGTAGCATCATGAAGCAATAAATCTCTAGCATGCCGTTCTCGGACTAAATAGTATCTCTCTGCTATTTTTCTGCCAAGCCTCTGCCAAGCGGGAAAACGATCGTATAGATTTTCCAAGTGGCGATAATCAAACGCAATCATTCTTGTATCTTCCAAAGCATCCAAAAAGAGCTCTGATGGAACTTTTCGAATCGCCGCGGAATAATCAGAAATGAGCTCCATAGGCTTCGAAAAATTTTTAACAAACTCTTCACCCTTTTCGTCAAGGTAATAGGTTCTTAACTGGCCTTCTAACACTAAAGCAACTTTGATCACCTCGTCACCTGCAGAAAGAAACAACTCTCCTCGATTCAATACCACTTCGGAAAGGTATTCTTCAAAGTGCGACCAGTCTTCGTTAGAAAGTGACGATATGGCATTTAAACTTTGATATAACGGAAGAAATCTCGCGTGTATATTCGACACTGGTTACCTCCAAAATAGAACCCATGAGAATCAAAGAGATCATGTTTTGATGCTATAAGTCGACTTTCTTAGCAAATGTTAATTGGCTTTAGCAAAAACTGTGAGACAAAGCTGACACCGACGAAAGGTTTCATCGGACGAGCTAGGAGTCTATTATGATAGCAAATTTGGGAAACTTGCGCATCTACATGCCCTAGGCAAAGGGTACGGAAAGGTTTAAGTGTAGTTAACATTATCAGGAAACAAACTAATCAAAACAAAGGAGCCAACAATGACCAATGAAGCTATCGTAAGAACTTTTTTTGAAAACACAACTGCTGGAAAGATTGCCGTGGCCTTTGCCGTAGTCGACGACAAAGTTGAGTGGTGGGTTCCGGGAAATCTCCCCTTTTCGGGCACCAAGACAAAAACTGAATACCTAGGCATTGTCAATCAGATTACCAAAGGTTTTCCAAGCGGTTTTAAACTACTCGTTAAAAGCATGATTTCAGAAGGCAACAAATTAGCCGTCGAGGTTGAATCCCAAGGCAATCATGTCAATGGCCGACACTACAACAATAAGTACCATTTTCTCATCCATGTCAAAGAAGGGAAAATGATATCGGTGAAAGAATACATGGACACTTTGCATTTATATCAATTGATCGCGCCTTAAAACCTTTTTCGGTTTTTCTGTCTCAATCTAAGGTCAGTGACTAATATAATGTTTTGAACCGAAAAAAAGAAAAAAATCCACTAGCCGTTTTGAAGCTAGTGGATCAATTGAAAACACTTAAGGTAATTTTACCATCCGTTATTTTAGGTAAAACTCAATAAGTTTCTTTAGAGATCTCTTCTCTAAACGGGATGACACTTCTGCAGAGTGATAAAGTGATGTTGCTTCTTTTAAGGCCTCAGCAGATTTCTGGCGTTCTATGGTGGCTGCAGCAGGGTCTACTTGCTCAAGTAACGAAAGCGCAATTTGAGCGCGAGCAGATATGATATGATAGAGTTTACCGACATTCATTGAGGAGTTACTGTAATTCTTAAGGGACATATCGAAGGTTGTGTTCGTACTCAATCCTAATTCAGCTTTTACTGCTTCTTTTAACGCTAACGTAGACCAATAAACAGCATTTGGTAGCGCATCCTCAACATCTAGAAATCCGCCAGTGCGAGCTGCACCAGAAGCAACACCAGTCAGATATTGCGATTTATTAACTGCACTAGAATACCTTGCAAGAAGGTTGATCATTCCCGATTCGTTAGCTTTATAAAGTGGAGAAAAATTTGAGCCAATAAGACTTTTATCTGCCTCATCATTAATTTTAGCAAAATCTATAGTTTTCCCAGTTTTTTCGAATGTTTTAATATCAAGTAAAAGTGCCATAAGTTGACGAGACGTTCGCAGCTCATAATAAATCACCGTCGCCGCTTCGTCAGTAGATCCGATATCAGTGCTAGCTTTTGCAACAATACTGTCAAACTTAGGCTTCAATTTCTTTGCATAAGCACTAACACTCGCAGCTGTTGGCAAAGTTGACAAAGTTGCGTTTGAAATAGTTGGTATTGAGGAAGATGAAGTTGTTGTGCCACTAGGCTGGGTCGACGTAGTTGTTCCACTGCCTGAATTCGCAGGATTTGGGGTGGACTCATTTCCAGAGGGTTGATCAGTTGGGGCAGGAGATGAGTCTTGAGCTCCATCATCGTTATTCTTGCTTTTTTTAAGCATACCGCAACTTGCAATTAAACTTGAGGAAAGTAACAAGGGCAACACAGCAATTTTCATAGCAACTCCAGCAAAAAGAGAGGGGGAAGGATTCGCTAGTTACAAAGATGTAGCTAGCCAAGAACTTATACTATACAAATATATATAAATCAATATTATTTTAACTTTTTTAAAAGATATTTTAAAGTTTGTTTAAAAGATTTTAAAAATTGTTATTTGTACAGGTCCGTTCACAGATCGTCGTTGAGGTGCAAGATCTTCGTTGGGTAATAATATGAAATAATTGATATTATTGACTTTTAGCGGCAACAACTTTATCGAAGGTTCTTATAGCGAGAGCCTTAACAAGCTGTAATCATTGGACTAA
>JAPLFV010000420.1 GCA_026390495.1 Pseudomonadota bacterium
TAGAGTAAGTCAAAAGACTGCCGCTTAGGCCTGCCTGCGAACCGTAGGTCGTTAGAAATATAGTCGCAATCAAAAGACTACTACACTCTATACTTAGAGAAGTAGATCTTTTTACTCAAGCCAAATATGTGGTAGCCAATTGCAAACAACCATGCGCTTAGCATGCATCCCATGACAATGCCCAAAACATCGGACTCAACTTCGGGCCCTATAAAGGCTCGAGCAATCATTCCAGGACCCATGGCAATACTTCCCGCAACAACAGCGTAAAATTGTATAAGCTTCATTCGCTCACTGGCAATGACATACGGCAAGGTCAGACCTATCAAAATATCGACTACCCCAAAAAGCGCTGTATGGCCATGACTTGACGTTTGAAGTGTCGTAAGCCAACTGACTGCCTGATCATTAGAAATAAATTTATATGTAAGGTCTAGGGCTATAAATACGCCACCAGAGGCAGACAAAAAAACCAGGACAAATCCAATGAGCATATACACCAATGATAAACGCGCCATTTATTCACTCCTCTTGACTTAACCAGCCCTTACATCGCTAACAGAAAAATCACACCTAAAAACGCGCAAAAAAAACCATTTTCAGAGCAAACCAATTTCCTTTAATCCTTCCATGTAGGCATTTTTCTTCCAAGAAACGATATGCTCCAGAGACTCTTCTACCGTCACCCATTTATAATCTTGAAACTCGCCGTCAGCTTGGCTCATATCCGGAGCACAATTGGGCAAGAAAACGAGCTTAAACCATATCTGTGATTGGCCGATCCATTTCTTCTTAATTTTTGATTCAAGATTTTCAGGAAACTTATAGCGAACATCAAGTGGCGACTGACAAATGACCTTGAAATCATCACATCCAAGCTCTTCTTTCATTTCTCGATACAGAGCATTCAACGCCATTTCCCCCGGCTCAATTCCTCCTTGAGGAAATTGCCAAGCTCCTGCCACATCAGATCTTTCACAGACTAAAACCCGCCCCTCCGCATTGGTAAAAACCCCAACAACGCATGGTCTATACTCTCCTGCCAATGTGTTATCCTCCAGTCAAAAATTTGACACCGCATAACTATGTTATACTGAATCAAGTTATTTCGCGAGTATCCGTATAGGTATTTGCAGCAGTTTAATCAGCTCGAAGGCTGGGAGGTCCAATGCAATTCAATTTTAGAATCATAACTCAAATCTTTGGTGCTATCCTTCTTTTATTCACTTCAGCATTTTCTGAAATGAGCTACGCTGCAGTCCATGTGTCCCTTAGTGGATCAAAGTCGGACTCCAATGCAGGGTATCAGAAGATTTCGTCAGGCTCTGTAAGTGGGGGCGTATCATTTGACATCGCAGACTATGTTCGACTTGGATATACACATCGCCAAGAGACTTCGTCCGCGTCCGGACACAAATATGACGAAACTAAAAAAGGGACTGCCGAAGAATATCTTGCATTTACAAGTGACTCTCATGTGACAGCTCATTCCGTAGACCTGACTCTGATTCTGTACGCCGGCGAAGTCTTTACCCCTTTTATCTTCGGTGGTATCAGCTTAAAAAATTATGAAATTTTAAACAGAGAACAAGGCAAAGAAGATGAACGAATCAACATCATGTTACCTCCTGGTCCCTCAGGCGGTGTTGGATTAAGCATTAGCATGACTACGAAGTTTTCTTTAACCTTGAAACACACCATGACAGAAGGATACAAGCAGCTACCAGGTCAAGAAGCTGAGAAAACAATTGATGCCTATTCCCAAGTGGGAATTTCTAAATGATCTAAATCGAGCTAAAACTTGAACTCAACACCCATCATCATAATATCTCTTTTGGCAATCGCTACGTTGATTGGCGCCTACTTGTTTTCAAAGTCCAAAGATCAATTGAAAGCGGATAGTTCTACAAAAGCAAAATCATCCAGACATGGTGACCTGCAACAACTGTCTCCGAAAGAATTGAAGATTCTGGCAAAGGCAAAGTCGATTGCAAAATCAGGAAATGTTCAAGGTGGAGCACTGCTTTTGGAACAATCTGGACTTTTTCGTCAGTGTATCTCACTCTATGAAGATGCTGGAATGATAGAGGAAGCTGCCTCTGTATTACTACGAATGCAAAGACCCCATCGTGCAGGATTTATTTTTGCCCGTCACGGAAAATGGAATCAAGCATCTCAATGTTTTAAAACCGCGGGGCTATATGCAGAAGCAGCAAGGTGTATGAGAGAAGCTGGAAATTATGATGAAGCTGCAGAATATTTTTTGAAAGCAACTCGACAAGAAGACGCTGCAAGTTGTTACTTATTAGCAGGGAAGTATCATCAAGCTGGCAAAGCATTTCTCAAGATCAATCAAAGTGACAAGGCAAAAATTTGTTATGACAAGCTGATGTCCAATCCAAAATCTACACAATCAATAAAATTTGAAGAATTTGAACTTGATTTTTTATGCACCATTGTTGGATTAGGACCCGTCTCGACAGGATATGTGGACCTACTTTCCAAATCAGGCCGGTTGATCGGACTCATTCTTGGTCTTATCCAGGCAAATGAAATTTCAACCGCTTCAGCACTATACTTGAAATCTGCAGTGGATCATGGCCCACTACTCATCAGTAAAATTAACTTTCAAACTGATTCTGCCAGAAAGTTAGCTGAATTGTTTCAGCAAGTAGCTCAGTTTAAGTACGCTGGAATTGTCTTTGAACAATGTGGAGATTTTTCAAGAGCCGCATCAGCTTTTGAACAAGCCGAGGAGTGGGAACGTTCGAGCATTTGTTACGATAAGATAGGCGATCCTGCAAAGGCAGATTTTGTTCGAAGAAAGATTAACTCTAGTCATGTTGTGACACCTCCCATTGGAGAGAAGCTACATAACTTTGAATCCGTTTCATCAACAATGGCTTTTCGAGAAAATGAAATGCCACAACCTGATGAACCTAAGAATATAAAACCCTTATCTATCAAAAGAAAACCGGTAGATGCGGGTTTCTTTACCCTTGAAAGTGTCGCACAAGATTCTGCTGAAACTCCGCTGGTTTCATTGAGCGGGACCAATTCAAGTGAGAATGGCGATAGAATGGCCCTGCACAAATGTCCCACGTTTCTTGACTTAACTTACGAGCAAAAGGAAAAAATTTGGGCGCTTTGTACAATAGAAAATGTGCCTCAAGATTCAATAATTGTTGACTGGAAGGACGAACCAGCCGGCCTGTATCTGGTATTAGAGGGCTCAGTAGTTGGCCATCTAGAAAAACCAAACAAAATCACGTTTTCATCTGAGATTGAACAGCCTTTTTCGGCAGGCATGGTTTTCGGGGAGCTTTGGCTGCTGGTTGAACATCCAGCAAGGATCAGATTTGTAGCGTCAGTTAAGAGTCGCCTAATATTCATTGAGAGATCTCGATTTAATGACTTACTTGAGCAAGACGGGTCAATAGCTCGCAAAGTGTACAAGTATTTTACACACCGATTATTGTCAAAAA
>JAPLFV010000391.1 GCA_026390495.1 Pseudomonadota bacterium
AGGCGTCATTTTTATGGGAGAAGTACTCATGCGTCAGTGCGACCGTCATAGAACATCCGGTCACTTACTTGCAGGTACAATGATCATTGCAGGCACAATCTACATGGCGTCATGTAAAAAAAATTCAAATCAAACGTCTTCAGAGAAATCACTCAATAATTTTGCGAATGGATCTAACAAAGTGGCGGCAAACGATTGCCATGGCATAGAGCAACCAGTCTTGGGAATCAAGCAAGAGTGGGACCATACAGCCTTCATTGATGTTGATGAATCTAAGAAAGGCGAATTAAAGGCATCACTTCAAAGAGCCTTATCAGCGGTACCCAGTAACCTACAGACCATATACTTCAGTTTAGGTCATACGATTGCTTTTAAATCAAACCTGCACTTACCACCAAAGTCTTCAAGCGACTTCAGCTGCTCTTCTAAAGATCTCGACTCGAAATTTGCGAGTGAAGGATCAGGTGATATTGATGGATGTTGGACAATTCATCCAAAAACAGAAAAAATGGTCATACTTCTGAATCCAACGACCGATAGTGTAAAGCATGCAACTGTTCGCATGTTTGGATTTGTTCTCAGCCAGGTTATGAGCTCTCTTGATCTTAACCCGAAAGGCGAACTTACGACATATGACAATAAGTCTTTTCAGACTCATTTAGACTTAGTCGCAAAGGCGATTGTCAATGATGTGAAAAATTCAAAAGGAAAATATAAATTTGCTGAAAATCAAACGATCGTATCGTCTCCTGACTTTAAATACTACGGATTTGCAGAGGCTTTTGATTCCTACTATTGCGAAACAAATCTTAGACTATCAATGAACAAACCAGGTGAGTTTCCAGAAACCTATGCTCTGCTTGATGAAATGAATACAGAACTACGTCTAGTTACATCTGATCTTTCAATGGACCAATCATCGAACCAAACAGTCGAAGATGGATTTGGGTTGGAGAGTTTAAGCACGCAGCAAAGTTTAAGTTTGGGTCGTTTTGGAGGGCTCTTTGGAGGTGTAGGTCGAGTTGCGGGAGGCGTTGCTCGATTTGGAGGAGGAGCAGTGAAAAACGGTGCGAGATTTGTTGGCGGCACTGCAAGATTTGCTACAGGGGCTACTATTGGCGCCGGAAGATTTGTTGGCAAATCGGTTGTTGGAGCCAAACGCAGTGTTTTTGGCCGGCATATGTTCCGTCGCGGGTAACATAAAACAAAACTCCATTTCTGTTGTAAATGTATGGGCGAGCCTGCAATTGCCGACTTGCAAAAAATTAAAAGGGCAAATTCCGAACGCATATGGATTACATTAGTTACTTTGCTAAAATGCATATGATGTTCTTCGAGGCGTCAACCAATCTTTTATGGGATCCATATCGAAATCTCATTCTTTATGTTTGCACAGTAGCAGCGATAATCTGGTTTCTCAAAAATGAATCGCAACGGACCAACTCAAAAACGAATGAACAATTGACTGTGATAGCGTTTGGCTGTCAATGCATAGGAATCTGCTTGTCGTGTTTCTATTTTTATCGAGGTTTAGACGCATTGAAGCTTAGTAGTAAAACTGCCTACTCAATTTTCCCGTTTATAGAAGGACTGTCTCAAGCAATGATTCTACTGACTGTTTGGTCATGCCTGTCATCACTGATGTTTCTTGGATCCTTGATCAATTCAGCTCGAAACTTTAAACACAAGCAGAACCCGGAAAACATAATGGCAATAAATTGTTTGGGACTTGGAGTGTCTGCTGGCTTTGTAGCACTCTCGTCAAAATTTGCAATAACCCTGATAAAAATGAGGGAACAAAAGCAAGATGCAACACTTACCTTCACTAACGCGACCAAGGATGGTCTAACGGCACTCATGATACCATTAGGAATTGGACTCTGCTGCGCATCGATTATATTCTTATTGTCAAAGTCCCCTTTTGGCAAAAGACACAAAGGCTAGCTTCAGAAATCAAATCTCCATCGAGAATTACAGTACTTGACACTGGATTAGGAATTCTACTTCCATTCCTTTCAATCCCCACCACCATGCAATCGAATTTTTCTCTGATTCCAGAACCTCCAATAGTCACGCCAACAAGCTTAGAACCTCGATCAACTTTAAATCTCCGCAATTCGTACTCTTCGCTGTCAGCAATCGACGTACTGCGCATAGACTGGTCTAAATGCTGCTTGAAAGTTTCAATCTCGCTTTCAGTCGCAAAACAAAGCAACTTATCGCCAGGATAGACCACGGCATCGGCCTTAGGAGCGACAACATCAGCACCTTCTCTCGAGATAACCACAACGCTTAGGGAGAATCGCTCACGAAGCCTCAATGACTCCAAATTTTTTCCGATCAAATCCGAACCAACAGGAATTGGAATCTCAACTAGATGGGTATCCCATGGAGCTAGCCTTTGATGAGCGTTCTTAGTAGACGACGTGACAATATCAGCTTGAAAGCCAGAATGAAACTGCACCTCAATCCATCGATAGTACGTTGCAAGCTGCTTACGAAACAAAACTAAAAATATCATGCATATGGAAAAGGTAACCACCAGAGTCCACAGAACTGAAAAATAGATCAAACTCATGAGTCCAACTAAAAAAATAGTTACAAGCCCTGTTGCCATTCTCGTCCGGTTTCCCAGTAGCTTTGATCGCCGAGTAGCAGACTCTCTCGCATCAACAAAGGCATGAATCATGGCCCAGATACTCGGAGCACTTAGCGAAAAGGCAACAAACCAGACAAAAATCAAAGAGGCCAAATTGTTTGACAGATAACTATTTAGGATCGGCACTAAGTTTTCAGCCGCAACTGTAAAAATTGCGACGACTACGACGCCATTTATGAGGTATTTGAAAAGGCTCTTTAAAAGGTATTGTCCCTTTCCAACAACAAGCATCTTGCGTTGAACCCAAGCCAAGTAATTATTCAGATGATCGCGAAATGCTGAAGGTAGGTGAGATTCCAAAAGGTCAGATACTGGAAGTGAAGCTTTGATGAGGTACGGCGTGGTAAAAGTTGTTAAAACAGATGACAAAACAATGATGGGATAGATTTTGGCAGAGATCACATCGTATGTAAGACCCAACGACGCAATAATAAATGAAAACTCGCCAATCTGAGTCATGCTAAATGCAGCTCGGATGCCGTTTCTCAGGGTTTGCCCAGTTAGGATTGCTGCAATTGAGATTGTAAACGACATCCCTAGAATCACTGTGGTTGAAACTATCAGTATTTCCTTCCAATAGGCAGCGATCATGTCGGGATCGATCAGCATGCCAACAGAGACGAAAAAAATCGCTCCGAAAATATCCTTCAGAGGCTGGACCAGAGACTCAATTCTTTTCACTTCCGCACTTTCCGCCAGAATGGAGCCCATAATGAAAGCGCCCAATGCCACAGAGTAATTAAAATGAGCTGCTAACGCGACAAGTGCCAGGCACAATGCAGTCGCAACAACGGTTAACATTTCGTCGTTGCCGTGTTTGCTAACCGATTTAACAAACCTAGGTACAACAAACATCCCAACAACAAACCAAATCATGACAACCGCAATAAGTTTGAGACCAGCGAACATGAGATCGACTGCAACTATCTGCGAGGTCGCCGCAATACTGGTTAATGCCACCATCATTAAAATGGCGACCAAATCTTGCACAATCAGGATTCCAAAAACAAACTCCGCAAATTTCTTTCCCTTTAGTTGCAGCTCCTCAAATGCTTTCAAAATAATGGTCGTCGATGAAATGGCGATCATACTGCCAAAAAAGATGGCTTCCATATCACCCAAAGAAAGCGCCTTTGCCAAAAAGAACCCACAACAAATCATTGAAAATATTTGAATCAGGCCCGTCGCTACCGCTGAAACACCTACTTTTGCCAAGCGCCGAAAGCTAAATTCCAAACCAAGGCTAAACATTAAAAAAATGATGCCCAACTCGGCCCATATTTTAATATTGGCAGTATCTCCAACTGAGAAAATAGCAGGGGTATGCGGGCCAACGATCACCCCTGCGATAATGTAACCTAATACAACTGGTTGCTTAATTCGTTTAAAAATAAACGTGACAATTGCGGCCACGCCCAATATGACAGACAAATCTTGTATCAAACCAGGAAAATGCATATGGGTCCCTTACCAAAAAACGTCGCCTACACAAGTCCCTTAAATTTTTGAATGCAACGAAATTTTAACATGGACGACTCCTCGGTCAAAGCATCAATTCCAGTAACAACCAGTTCACAACCACCTAAGAGGCTCCTCAATGATCTTTTAAAGCTATTTTCGCAGATTTTGTTGAATATATCGCCTAACCCGAATATATATTCCGGACCTAAGACCACTAATCGAGAAATTTATAATCTTTAACTTTCCTGGAGAAGCTATGAAATTTGGAACTATTCTCATTACGATCTCTTTGCTTTCGCTCTCAACGCTTGCAAACACATCATTCGCTTCACCTTCTGGAAGACTGTTATTCAAGAAAACAATCGAATCGTCGTTGACGACTGAACGGGCACCCAAACAAATTTGTGACATTTATGAATCCGAAATAAAACTGACAGTCACCCATGGTTTCAATCCTCAGAACATTCCTGTCTTTACGTCAACAAGCACAATGGCTGTCGAGACAGATTCATCGTTCTCAGAAGTTGTTTCCAAAGCTTTGACAGCCCCAATAATTGAGACCGCTTCGAACCTTTGCATTTCTCCTCGAGTTAAAATTGTTGGTTATCAAGAGAATGGTCAGGAATTTCTCCTCTATGCAAGCGATGGCTGCAAGCAACCACATCAAACCAGACGAAGTTTAGAGAGTGACGCTCTACGGTCTTTCGTTCTGCAGTATTGTCCTGGGCTTTGATTCAGGACAATCATATGATAGAGATCTGAAGGAAGACTAAATTCCCGTGAGGTCTTTGGTCAATCCAATCGCGTGCATAGCGCTCAGAAATGACGTCAGAATGGTGCCGTTTCATTGAACACACTTTGAAACCAATCAAGGGATCTTCAATATTGAACTCAATCTCATCACAAAACTAATTTGTGCGTGAAAAGAGACCTCTGGTGTTTCGATTAATCATTAGGCCCTAAGTTATGAAATGTTGACCTTGCGACCGAGAGTGTTCCTTGCTAGGATTCGCTCATCCGAATCCAATTTTTGTCAATATTGTCTATGGAGTAACTCATGACCTCTCAGACTCAGAACCAGGCTTCAGACGTTCAAGTTGTGAATGTGCTCAAAGGACTTGTGATAGACGGCGTCAATGCCGCAAAATGTGGTCATCCAGGTGGAGCCATGTCCTCTATGGATTTCGCCTATGTTCTTTTTTCTGAGTTCTTACAGTTTGACCCTGATGATGCGGAGTGGATTGGACGCGACCGCTTTATTCTTTCTGCGGGTCATGAATCGATGCTGCAGTATGCCCTGTTAAATCTGATTGGGTGGTTACCCACTGATGAGCTACGCCGGTTTCGTCAATTGGGATCTAAAACTCCAGGACATCCTGAGAATACTCACACCAAAGGAGTCGAATGCACCACAGGCCCACTGGGCCAGGGCGTTGCTATGTCAGTTGGATTTGCGATTGCCGCGTCTCATCTCGGTGCAAAGTTGGATGCATCACTTTTTTCTCACAGAATTTATGCATTAATGGGCGATGGCTGTTTTCAAGAAGATGTCACTTTAGGGGCCGCGTCCCTAGCGGGTCACTTAGGCCTCAGCAATTTAACCTGGTACTACGATCGAAATCGCCAACAGATCAGCGGCAATATTTCTCGCGCCACTTCCGATGACGAGCAAAAGATCTTTGAAGGGTTTGGATGGCAAGTCATTAAAGTCGATGGCCACAATCATCAAGCCATTCGAAATGCACTTCGCACGGCCCAAGTCTCTACGAAGCCCACATTGATTATTGGGGACACCACAATGGCTAAGGGCACTGCAACCATGGAAGGCAATCATGAAACCCATGGAGCGCCACTCCCTGCAGAGGAAAGAAATCTTACAAAGATAAAACTTGGCCTCAGTCCAGAACAAGATTTTCAAGTGCCCCCAGAGGCCCTTGATCACTTTAAAAGAAATTTTCTAAATAAGAAGAGTCAGGTTCAACTTTGGAAAAGCAAACTTAAAGACCTCATGTCGACTCGAAACAACTTTACAGTTGAATGGAATCAGTATTTTGGTGCCGAAAACTGGCAAAGCTTGCAGCCAGTAAACTGGAGCAAAGGCAGCCAAGTCGCGACTCGCAATGCATTTGGTGATGTATTAAAGCAGTGGGCTAACGACATCCCGAAATTGATTGGTGGAAGCGCTGATTTGGAGCCATCAAATATGACAGGCCCCTTTGCAAAGGCCGTTGGAGATTTTCAAAAAGAAACAAAACAAGGTCGAAACCTAGCATTTGGAGTTAGAGAGTTTCCCATGTCAGCAATCGCCAATGGCATCGCTCTGCATGGAGGTCTCATTCCATTTGACGCTACATTCTTGAGTTTTGCAGACTATTCGCGCCCTGCATTGCGACTGGGTGCCATTCAACAGTGTCGGGTCATTCACGAGTTCACACACGATAGTTTTTATCTTGGAGAAGACGGACCAACTCATCAACCCGTTGAGCATGTGATGTCCTTGAGATTGATTCCAGATTTTTACGTTATGCGTCCCGCGGATGCCCGCGAAACTCAACTCATGATGCAGGAAGCACTGAAGCTCACCTACCCTTCTGCCATCTGTTTGTCTCGACAGAAACTTCCTGTACTCGAATTGTCCAAAGTAGAAGAAGCAGACGCTCGTAAAGGTGCATGGGTCGTTCATCATAGCGAAAACCCAGATGTGGTTATCTATGCCACAGGATCAGAGGTATCCTTGGCAATTGAAGCCTCTAAGCTCTTGGCAAACCTTCGCATCAAAATCGTTAGCCTTCCATGTTGGGAACTTGCATTGAAACAGCCAAAAGATTGGCAAGACAAAATATTTAGCCCATCCACAAAAATACGAGTTTCGATTGAGGCTGGTTCGACCTTGGGTTGGCAAAAATTTACGGGAGAAAAGGGACTCAATATTGGATTAGATCACTATGGAGCAAGTGCTCCTATGGAGGTGTTAGCTGAAGAATACGGCTTTACTCCTGAGAAAGTTGCCGCAAAGATCAAATCTTTGTTTTAAGTTTAAGATCACTGAGATTAACACCAACATGAATCCTATTGAGCCAAATGGGATCTTCAAGTTGTTGCATTATTTACCTCGATCGTTTCACCTTTTAAGTAAGTGTTACCGGGAATTATGGTTACTTTCTTTTTCATACAGCCATTTTACCCCACTCATCTTTAGATATCGAATTTTTATAGTAACTAAACATTTTTCGGACTTTATTCCTTTGTGCTTGCCGA
>JAPLFV010000287.1 GCA_026390495.1 Pseudomonadota bacterium
CCAGAAGTCAAACGGATCGAAATTTAGTTAATGCATCAATGTTATTGAAAAAATATTTCCTATTGGTCAATTCGTGATTTTTGTTGGCCAAAATCTGGACGTTGACTTTTTTTATTTAATGTTTTGTTAGAAATTTATTGGGAAATCCATAGGAGACTTGCGCAGGCCCGGTCTGGCATATGTGTTGCTTTAGGGGATTTGCGGTGCCTCGCAAACTAGATGCCGAAGCTCCATTACAATAACCTTTCTACATCCAACTCAAATGAGGTCATTTGCATGAAACGAAAGTCCAAGATTTTATTATGTTCGAGTCTCATATTTGCCGTATATGTTCCGGTGGCTTGCACTGATAAGCCAAGTGATGAAAATGATGAGTCAGCAGAAGTCGCGCCCATTGATTCTTCAGCAGAGCAAAATGAAGGAAATCAGCCACATGAATCCAAAGGGAAATCGGCAGCTGAGACACTAAACGTTGTTGCCGTTGAGGATTTCAATCAAATTGATCAAAGGTCTCAGTTAGCTAGTTTTGAACTGGAAAAGTCCGAACTTTGGCATATGGCAAAAAATAATGAAGGGACGAAGGAGGTTTACGATGAGAAGCTTCGTGCAGCTGAAAAGGAACAGAGAACAATGAATTTCGTAGTTGAAGAAGGTCGAAAATCCTTTGTGAGAATGCACGATCAAATGGGAAAAATTTCTGACAAAATTGAAAATTACAGGAGTAAACAAAAAGCGGATTTGGATGAACTTGGTAAGATAAGTCAAAAAATGTCCAAGCTTGAAGGAAGGATTAATGAATTGGAAGGAATTTTAAATCGTGGATTTCCTCTATTTGGGGGTATTAAAAAAGAATTTCAAAAGGAATTGTCAAACTTGTCAGGTGAGTTAAACCTTGAACGCAATAGACATATGCAATTGCGGGACCGCATAAGGGGAGCAGATCAGGCGATACAAAACATGAATTTGCAGGTTAGAGAACTAAAAATTTCGCTTGATAGGGTGAATGTGGACACTGAAAAATCAACTATGCGATTGAATGAGGTCCTGCTAGAGATCCAAACGCAAAGGGTCTTAGTAGATAAATTGCAGGCTTCAGGTTTGAATATAAAACGTAAAATTGAAAATGTTGAACGAAAGATCGTTCTAAATCGCACAGGTTCTTTAGTAGACGATCAGACTTTAAGCGGCCTTCCTGGTTTGATGGTCAGCGCACCTTTTCAGTATCAAAACACAAATTGTAAAGTCATTTTTGCTCTCCGGTCTAGTGGGCGTAGTTTTAGTCGAGTTCGTTTTTGTGACAATGGGTCCTACCAAATTGATAGGGGTGTGCTTAAGTTAGAGCATACTCGAAATGCTCAAACTGATTTTACAAGGGATACTTATCCATTTAAAGTTAAAGAGAGCCAATGTGTGTCGACAGAAGCCTCAATGCCACTTTATGTATTTAAGCAGACTCCAGCCAACCAAGCAGTATCAACTGTAACGGTCTCAGAGAAAATGAACCAAAATCCTGTCGTCTTGACGGATGCCAAAGAGATAGCAAGTTTTGGAAGTGCTATCTCCTGTGGTGATCTACTTAAAAAAGATCGTACCAGTTTGGAAAATGACTTGGTCAAGTACGCGGTAAAAGCCTGTGATATATCGCTAAAGGACAATGGATAGGTTGTGACGAATCCAATGGATTTTTAGATCTAGGCTTTGATTTAGACCTAGATCTAGAAATCAATCCTCAACCAAGGGCGAGATAAATCCCGGTAAGACTCGTCCCATGATTTGTGAAGGCTCGAAAACAGGCTTCCATGAGGGCCAAAACATCCGGAAATTTTTCGCAGAAGAAGATGTAGAGGAGAGTGGTCTTGCAGGGTCCTGGGGCAAGACCGTCTCCTCGTATTGAACTCCACTTTGTGCAATCGCCATAAACCCCATGGTGCCAAGAGTTCCAGAGGTTGTAGCTTCAAAGGCTCCGCCTGTCGCTAGATTTACATTGCCTGCTCCAAAACTTTCATCTTTGTTGAGTGCAGTTTTGTGTCCTGATTGATCTTGAATGACACGGCTTATGAGCCCTACGACTGGTTGGACATCGCAAACTTTAACACTAGTCGCATTATCGAGTTTGAGATCCACATCCATATTTGCTGGACAATAGGCCATAGAACTTCCGTCATTTCGACCTTTGAGGTCACTTCCATTATCAACTCGCAGTGGATACACGCTCATGACGGCATAGTGCAAGGAATTGTCAAAGTCTGCACTCTTAGATCCTTTGCCAACCAAAGTGAAAGATAGGCTTCCTTCCTGTAGCTTAGGAATACCCACGCCAGTCGAATCCTTCATGTCTTCTTGCCAACACATATGAGCACCGCTATTGCAATAATTGTTTGAATTGGTTGGCGCTGCGGCTCCAGATGATCGAGGTGCAGGTTGTCTTTTTGGAGGCGAAGATCGGTACTTTTCCCATTCACTGCATTTCATGCCGCTGACAAGCTGATGGACACGGCGATTGTGCCATTCTTGAATTTTGCCAAATCGACCATCCCAGCGACCATTGTCAATGGAATTGAAACTGAGTGCAGGTCTGACAATCGCTTCAGCTGGAATGGTTTCTTGTATGGGACAAAGCCAATTGTATTGACTGAGCTTAGGATAGAATTTGTCACCGGCAGTATTCTCAAAAAATCCTCCCTGCGCATCGGATCCATGACATTTGGAAGTATCTATTGAACATTCAAGTGCATCATTTAACAAATCGGCTGCATTTTCATTGAAGAGCTTTTTGGGTTTGCTGGGATCTGAAGGGGTCGGTAAATTGTCTTTTAACTCTTGAAACACATCTGCTGATTTGTTCTGCGGGTCGTCACTTATTAAGCGTTGAAACACTGGTGCTAAAAAACTTCTATCATCTCGATTTAAATCGACATGGGATGAATTTGGATTTCCAGCGTGAGGCCGACCGCGTGGAAAATACAAAACGTCACTGCTAATATTCTGTTTTACGTTCATGGAAGGGCAAATATCAGCATTTTTTTCAGTCAAAGAAATATCTGGATGGGTCTCGGCGGTTGGAATCGGTATGGGATTTTTTGGATCTTGAAAGTTGGGTTTATGCCTTAGTCCACCAAAGGTTTCCCACCTAAAAAGGATTTTACCGTAGCAAGCAATGTCATAAAGATTAAACTCAGTATAGCTTGAATCATTTCTGTATCTAGAATCAGTTTCCCCACGTTGGTATCCACGATTGGATTTTAGAAAATGTCGGGACGAAGATTGACTCTTCAAATAGCAAACGCCAGTATCAGGGGCGGGCTCTGTTTCCAACTGAAAGATACTTCCAACCGCATTGGTAATTTTCCATTGATTCACATATGTTTTATCCGAGCATACGTCTCTATGAATCTGATCTAATTCATTGCTGAGATCGATGGCACGTTTTCCTGGTGCTGGAGTTAGTTGAATAGTTCGATTTAAGGCGGTCATCTCTAAGTCTTCGTCCCGGCCTGAAAGTGGGCCAGACAAGATTTTTGCTAAAATACCACTAACAATTATTTCATCACCGATCTCGTTGGATCCTATCATTTTTCCTTCTTCTCCAAACCCACATCCAGAAAATCCAACTCGAAAACTGATGAGTTTTGACAACATTCCCACAGAATCGATGACACTGGCCATACTACTCAATATAGTTTCTATGGGTGCAAGGTCAGTTCCTCCAAGACCTAAATCCATCCATTTTGCTAGTTCATGATAATCGTCGCCACCCATGGCCTTTTTACCGGCTTTATATGCAAGACAAAAAGTTTCGTCAGAATTAATTTTGGTGAGCCCATCGTAATTTGGACGGATAGAGGTTACGAAAGTTTTAAGGGCTTTTTTGATTTTTTTCATGATCGTTTCGTTGGTGGTAGACGTGCCATTGGGTGTGGTTGCGGAGGGTTTTGCTCCAAATGGCAACACAATGGCGCCTGGAGCATTTGCTCCAGCAATTTCAATTGCGTCGACCATTCCTAAGTAGGGGAATGTGGCCTTTATAACTGAATTTATTTTTGTTAAACCCGTCCCTGCTCTAAAGTATAACTTAGTGACAGGACGAAACCATTCATATGGCTTTTTATAAAAACCTTTGTCATTCGGGATCCTAGGGTTTGGATTCTTTTCGCAAAAAGAATTGGCTTCAAAAAAGACACTTAAAAGTGCTGTCCAATCTGCAGCCAGGTGGATGACTCCAGCCATGTGAGACACGCCGGCAATCGCAAGGTTATTTGCTGATATATAGTTGAGCCCTTGAGCCGACTTACTGGCAAAAGCGTAGACGGCACTATCGGCAGCTTGATCTGCCACAATGCGCCTTTCGACGATTTGTCCAGTTTGCATACTGAGGCTAAGCGCTCCAAAAATAAATGCTGCAATTGCCAGGAACAGGACTGCAACAACGCCACTTTTTTGATGACCTTCCGTTACTTTCATGGGCTAATGGCCTCAATGGCTTTATCAACAGAGGAGTCGATGGCTCTATTCAATTCATCTATTTGAGTTTGAGAAATTGACTCAATATTTGTAAGATCGCTGGAGACATTTGATAGCGTGTTGGTCACGTCATCGATAGCTTTGTTTGCAGGCTTCATAATTATATCTTCAATTTTATTTCTGACAACGCCTTCTATCGCAGATATAATGACTCTCATTGCAAGCGATTTCGCAATACTTATAAAATTTGTAAAATCGCATTGTAGTACAGATTTTATGGTATAGAGCTTTGAGTGTTTATCGTTGATATAATCGTAAAACCCGTTGTTTTCCTTGCACGGCCTTTTATCGAATTTCATAAAGCAGTCGTCATTAAATCTATTGAAATCGGAATTTCCGATTGGTAAACCAAACATGACTTGATTTTTATAGGCGTTGGGATGATACGCAGGATCGCGTCTCAAATAATTACTTTTGTGCACGAGGGCTCGATATTGCACGCTGTTTGTGGCCCACAAATCTTGTGATGTTCCAGTGCCGACTGATTCACTCAAATTTTGTATCGCGGTGATGGCGGCGTTAGTGGTGCCGGTTGGCGATATAGACCAAGAAATTCTTTGTTCCTCTATATGTAAGTTTGGTAAGAAGAGATGAGGCAACCATGAAACAGATGTCGCTGTAACGGCGTCTATGGTCCGGCTAACCGTTGAAACTGTTGAATTAAGATACGATGTGAATGTATCCATCGAGGACGTTCCTAAAACTAGTTTGCCCCGTTGCCTTGCATTTTGATCACTTGATGAATTACGAATATGAGTTACCACTATATTGTAACTGTCTGCCCGTCTTTTTGTCTCAGTGTATGACATGACATTGTTACTGTCTCCAAGTACCGTACTAGATTGCACCCCCAGGACCGCTCCACCGCCTGTTTTTGCTCCTAAAATATCTGCTTTTGCGACAGCATCAGCTCCAGCTGCGCCATTCGAATTCTCTTTCGAAATCCAAGCTAGATTTCCACCTGCAATACTAGTGTTCACTCTCTGTTCGATACGCTCATTAATTTCCAAGGCAACAAACATAAGGACTACTAGTAGCGGAGCGCAAAAAATGAACTCCAAAGTGGAAGATCCTGACTTGCTATATTCACCAACCCGACATGGAATAGTTTTTATTTGGCGTACATTTTTAATCATCAAGTCCTCATTAAATATTCAAAGTGTCATGGAATGTAAGGTAGTTTATTTGTTTTCGTTGCAGGGTCGAACGGAGGTTCATCCGAGTCAATTAAACTTCCAATCTCTTTTGCCATTTTACCCATGTTATTATTTCCAGTCAGAGAGCCGATTCCAACGACACCATTGTTCCATTCCTGACCACGATTCACGTAGACTTGAGAATAATTTGGTATTCTAACAGAAACGGTAACAGGTATTGTCTTCACTTCGTCCGGAACCATCAAATAAAGACTGAGAGCTTGATCAGCAATCCAGTTCAAAGGTTGGGGATTCCAAGTTTTAAGTTCACTGTAAAGTGCTTCAAATCCTTCACCTGCTGCGGCACCAAAAATTTGCGGAAGCTGACCCAGTGCTACCGTTCCGGCAGGAGGCATATCTAGGCGCTTCTCAGTAATTTTATCTGCTAAGTTTTGGCCAAGTTTGTTGGCCTCATCTCTAACAATGTCTTTGATTCGCAATGCGGCTCCGGCCATTTGCGGATTGTTCAAGTCTATATCTGCAACGAGTCCATAGTTTAAAGGATCGAATCGAAGAACACCGCTTGTTCCATCGTCGGCAACACCCGTCCACACCGCAAATTCTTGCATCTTTTTCAATGTGTACATTAGATTGCCGATAAACGGCATTTTTGCAGGGCGGTTATAGACCAACGTGAGTTCGACACCCTTAGTTTGCGATGTGTCGGCAGTGGCCGGGAAATCGATATCCTTGCAGTGAAGCTCAGTATAGATCCAAGCTCCTGGCCAACCTTTCATCATTCTTACTATGGCATGAACGTAAGAGTTAGACATGGCGGTGTCGGTGACTGATCCAAAGAATTCTTCAGTGTGTTCAGAAATTAATTGGTCAAATGGATTTCCAACTGGAATTCCGGCTGCTGTCACTCCGACCTTCAAAGTGTTGAAAAGCTGCGTGATCGTTGGAGTTACAGTCGCCATGACTTTGGTGGCGGCACGGCGAGCCCTTGTCTGCACGGCTTGATTTTGAGGATCGATTGGCGCACCCGCAGTGGGCTTTGTCCAGCATAGTTGAGGGGTGTTTGTCTGCATGGCGCGCGTCTTAACGACAGAGCGAGCTGCTCTGTATGCTGCAAGTCTCATGACATGGCGATCATTCCAAATGAGCGCGATCTCGATCACAAAAAATACTAGTACAAAGAATGCAGGGGCAACAAACAAAAATTCAAGGGCGGCAATACCGATTTTTCGCGTATTGGTTTTTGATTTCCGAACAGGAGACCTTTGAAGTAAGAGTTTGTCGTGCATTATTACCGCGCTTTTTTTTATCGCAAATGTCCCTGATTCCTAGGTCAACCAAAAAGGAGGGCGAAATTTAAGTGATATAATCTGCGTCAACTGTTTTGTGATTTTCAATATTTTATCATAAATTTAGATTATTTAGACTGTTTTGCTGTTTAAATTTATGGAAGGGTCCTCAGGATTTGTTTTGCTTTACCTTCAGTTCTTGTTCTTGCTGCTCTCAAGTTCGCTAGTCTTCATAGGTGCCTTTGTCCCTAAGAACAGACTTTGAAATCTTGAGTGGTCTGCAAATCACCTGCTTAGGAACTAGATAAGACATATGAAAATACGCCAAGAGGCTGAAATCACTGAATCCATTCTGTGATTTTATTAAATCTTAAAGGTTGAAACTTGAGTGTAAAACGTGTAATAAGCGGATTCTCAATCTCGTCTTAAGGTTTAACTTATTCGTGTCGCCACCGTCCCTACCTCAAAAGAGTCATGTCATTCTGTGCCGACCGGGTTTTTCCGAGTTGCTTTGCTCAGAATTGGCTACCTTTCATTCTATAGATGGCCAAGTTCTTGGCCCAGCCTGTGTTGGACTCAAGGAATCGACGGTTGTACCACCACTTAAGACTATGGTCTTTGCACGACAGATCATGCCAAATGCTATTTTAGTCAAGGATTTGGAGCCAGGTAAGGCCGCCGCAGAGATTGTTAAGCGATTACAAATCTTAGCAAAGCGTAGCAACAGTCCTGAGGGTCACTGGACGATTCATAGTTTTTCGATGGACGATGATGATGCCTTGGCTGCAGCGCGTAAAATTGCAAAGGCCTTTCGAGCAACACTCAAAAAAACTGATTTGGAAATGGATTCAAACTACCTAGATCCAGAAATTTTTGCATCGACGGCGCGAAAAAATAAAGATTTTGTCATTCAAATTTTTGGAAGTTCTAAGGATCAAGTTTACTTCAATATTTCTAGCCTTTCGACCGGAATTTCAATTCATGAGGGTGGAGTACAACGTATGAAGCGCTTCCATGATGCTCCTTCGCGAAGTGCGAGTAAGCTTTCAGAAGCATTTCTATTTATGGGGAAGCATCCAAAACAGGATGATACCGGAGTAGATTTGGGAGCTGCGCCCGGTGGCTGGTCGATGGTTCTTGCCTTTCATGGAACTCACGTCATTGCGATTGATCACAGTGATTTGGATATCCAATCTAAAACACATTTGGCTGGATCTATTCGTCATTTGAGAGAAAATGGTCTTAAATATTTGCCAGAAAAGCCCGTTGATTGGCTGGTATGTGATATGGTTATGAACGGAAGTCAAACGTTAGAGGTTTTGTCGAATTGGATCTCTGGTAACCATATGAAAGACTTTGTGGTCAATGTGAAGTTGCCAAACAATAATTCGTGGCCAAAAGCTATTGAAGCATTAAAATTTTGCGAAACTCATCGGCAAACTGGCGCGTGGAAGTTTATTGGTGCGAAGCACCTGTATCACGATCGTCATGAGATAACATTAATGGGCGAACGCGCCTAAAAGTAAGAGAGTGACCTTTGGTATTTAATATTATTCAAAAGATTAAGACTGGTTTATCGAACACCCCATCTACAGCGGCCGAATCAAATGGTTTTTTATCCCTTGGGCTCCATGAACTTCTTCTGAAGGCCGTTGTTGAACAGGGCTATTCAACACCGACTCCCATTCAGGTAAAAGCCATTCCAGAGGTTATTAACGGACGAGATATTTTGGGATGCGCTCAAACAGGTACAGGAAAGACTGCTGCCTTTGCACTTCCAATTCTGAATCGATTGGCTCAAGTTAAAACTCCTAAAGCAGAACTGCGCACCTTAGTCTTAGCGCCGACTCGAGAGCTGGCTCTTCAGATTAGAGATAGTTTTGTGGCATATGGTAAATTTACTCCTTTAGAGTCAGCGGTTGTGTTTGGCGGTGTTGGAATCGAGCCACAGATAAAGGCAATAAGAAATGGAGTGGATGTTTTAGTTGCGACCCCCGGTCGCTTGTTGGACCTTATTGGGCGCCGCTGTGTTGATTTCAAAAATATTGAGATACTCGTATTGGATGAAGCTGATCGCATGCTGGATATGGGTTTTATAAATGATATTAAGAAGATTTTGAAATACTTGCCAACTAAAAGGCAGAATCTCCTGTTTTCAGCTACTATTCCAAGGGAAGTTCAGGGCCTCATCGACAGTATACTCGTCAATCCAGTACGTATCGAAGTTGCACCTGTATCAAGTACAAGTGAGCAAGTGACTCAAAGGGTCTATTTTGTGCCAAAGGGCGATAAGAGAGCATTGCTTTTACATATTATGGATAATGAGGCAGTCATCAAGGGGTTAGTGTTTACAAGAACAAAACACAATGCGAATAAACTCGAAGATTTTCTAGAAGCAAACGGGGTTAAAGCTGCGGCAATTCATGGAAATAAATCTCAAGGTGCGCGTCAAAAGGCTCTTGAAGGATTCCGTGAAGGTAAAGTTCAAATATTGGTAGCCAGTGATTTAGCCGCCAGGGGTATCGACATTGATGACATAACTCATGTTATCAATTTCGAAATGCCAAATGAGCCTGAAACTTATGTACACAGAATTGGTCGGACCGGTCGAGCGAAAGCCCGAGGCGTGGCAATATCCTTATGTGATCATGAGGAAAGAAAACATTTAGTGCAGATAGAAAAAATGACAAAATTGAAAGTGCCTGTGGTGACAGATCATCCATTTGCAAAGGCCTTTGACTCCATGAATCCTCCTCCCAGCAGTCAAGGTCGACCTGGGCAAAGAAGAGGTTCTCGACCATCGGGACGAAGTCAAAATTCATCTTCATCTTCATCTTCATCGGCAAGAGGCCAAAATCGTAATTCTGAGTCGCGCTCGTCATCCCCTAGAAACGCCCAAAGTGGTCGAGACCGACCAAGAAGTCGTAGCTGATCATGAAAGATGAGATAAATACGTCGCCTAAACCGAAGATCTCGCTTTCAGCGGGAATGGCTGCAACGCTTGAGGAATTGGGTTATCAAACCCTAACTCCGATTCAGACGATGTCGATTCCCATTTTGCTCAAGGGCCGAGATTTGATAGGCCAATCAAAGACTGGCAGTGGAAAAACAGCTGCATTTGCAATTCCCATATTGGAAAGAATAAAAGTCCAAGATCGTCATATTCAGGCCTTGATCATGTGCCCCACTAGAGAGCTTTGCGCTCAGGTAGCTCGTGAGGTACGCAAATTGGGCCGAAAGATTCCAGGACTGCATGTGGCGGTGTTGTCTGGCGGGCAATTTATTGCTCCACAGTTGTTAGCTCTTGAGAAAGGTGCTCACATTGCCGTCGGTACTCCAGGTCGAATTGTTGATATTTTGAGTCGGAAGAAATTAGCGACTGGGCGCATTAAAACAATTGTGCTGGATGAAGCGGATAGAATGCTTGATATGGGTTTTGAAGAGGATATGGACTATATTTTATCTGCGATGCCGGATAAGCGACAGACAGTCCTATTTTCTGCGACCTTTCCCGAGTCGATCCGGTCAATAAGTCAAAGGTTTCAGAATGATCCTGAATCCGTTGAGATTGAAAATATAGAGAATCCGCAAGATGCGATCGATCAAAAATTTTGTTTTGTTGATGCCGAAAATCGTGTGGATATCCTTGAGCAAATCATTGCAAAGCTTAAACCCCAGTCCTGCATTGTGTTTTGCAATTTGAAGGCCGTTTGTGCAGACGTTTCTGCTGATTTGCAAGCCAGGGGATTTAGTGCTGATGCTATTCATGGTGACTTGGAGCAGTTTGATCGCGACCGTGTAATGGCTAAGTTTCGCAATCAATCAACCAAGATTTTAGTTGCTACAGATGTTGCAGCTCGTGGGATCGATATTCAAGGATTGGATTTGGTTGTAAACTTTGACACGCCTGCAAAGCCTGATGTTTACGTCCACCGTATCGGTCGCACAGGTCGTGCGGGTCGCAAAGGATTGGCTATCTCCTTATTGGCTCAAAGAGAGCGTCATAAAATCGATCGTGTTTCGGAGCAACTTCAGAAGCCATTCTATCCATCACTGTTAAATGAGATATTGGCACTGCCAGTCTTTTTTGGCTCGAGTGTTGAATCTTCTGCAAAAGTAGATCAAACCGGGGAGGCTCGTGAAACTGTTTCTGGGGAAATTCTACCGTTAGTCGTCCATGATTTTGCCACCTTATGTATTTATGGCGGGCGTAAAGATAAGTTACGACCAGGAGATATATTGGGCGCTTTAACAGGATCTGCTGGTGGTTTTTCCGGAAAAGATATCGGCAAAATCGAAATTCAAGATAGGCTGAGTTACGTTGCCGTCAATAAGTCGATCGCTGACCGAGCTTTAAAGGCGCTTAGCCAAGGTCAGATAAAAAAGAGAACCTTTAAGGTCTCCAGAATCTAGTGACCCTTTTTTTGAGGCTAAATTGCCTTGACTAAACTTTACACTCAACGTATTGAACGCTCACCAGGCGTGAACTTATCTGAAATTCTTTACCTTTTTTGGAGTATTCAATGAAGCATGTTTTGTTGTCAGGGTTTGCTTTTTTAGCGGTTGTTGGATCCTCAATTGGTTTTGCTGGTGAAGTGGTTAGGACCACTTTTCAAAGTTGTGGGTCTCCATACACTCATTATCCTCTGTCATTTGATGAAGTTTGCGAAGGATACACCTTTGTGAACCAGCAGTTTGTGAAGGTGATTTCACTGCGAGACCAAGGTATTGAAATCTCCTCCTATACTTTGACAAATTCAATTTCCACTCCTTCGGAAAATAGCCCTAAAACTGAGCATAAACTGGTAGATGCATTGGGCGAAATCGCAGGGGAATCGATTTATTACTATGAAGTTGAAGATGGGAGATATCCAGGAGACGGTGAGCGTCGGCTCGTCAGTATGAAGATACTTCTTAGCAATGGAAC
>JAPLFV010000424.1 GCA_026390495.1 Pseudomonadota bacterium
CCTTTTATGCCATGTTTATGGCTTATGGAGAGCAAACAGTGCACGGTTCACGTCATAGAAGAAAACACCCTAAAGGCCGTAGAAAAGTTGGAAGAAACAAACGTCGAATGATGCGTAAACGCAGATCTTTGAGAACTAACGGATAACACTTGGCTAACATATAGCCTACTGTTGTGAAAATAATAACGACTCACCCGCCTTCAAAGGCTTGATGGGTCGTTATTATTTTTTTTTTTGCATTTTCGAATTGCATTCTAAAAATTTGCTGCTGTACACTATTACTTAGTTCCACAAAAAAATTGTTTATCGTGAATTCATTGCAAATATACAGATTGGCAAACCTGATCTGAAACTTAGCGGTGGGTATCTCGAGATTAGTCTCAACACTGGGGACACAGGGTCGTGTCTTTGGCTGTATAACCGTCAATCCAGGGAAGGGAAATGACATGCTGAATTTTGTATTAGAATTTGAAAAAGTAATATCGAAATGGCCAGACAATACTCCTTGGACAATTGCTCAGCTAGCCGATTATACAAATTCAAGCATTTCGGTCGCTGTTGATGCAGTCTCTACAAGTCTCAATCGAGAATTCGATATTCAGGAGACAATTTCTCTTGCCGAAGGCAAGCAAATATTGACCACACTTCGAGATCGCATGAGTCGTCAATTAGAGCATCGCCAAAGAAAAATTCAAGCAGATCGTGATGCAGCAATGAGAGCCTATGATTTAACCATGGACTCAATCAGAGTTAGCCAGCAAGCTAAAGACTTTCGAACAGCTTACAAAACCTTGAGCTATTTCGTCGGGCGCTATGAAAAAAACATCGACGTTCATTTACTTGTTTCTCTTTGTGGTGATTGCATTCGACTTGGACAAAAGGCAAGTGCAAATGTTCAAGAGCTTGGCAGTTGGATGCGCAAAGCAATAGAAACAGCTGCCGTTTCAACTCATAGCGACACAATTGAAGACGCTTTGGATTTCTTAGATACATACGGTGATTTGTTTAAGGCGGACTCAAACGGTGTGGGTGGAAAAATTCTCAATAATGCACTTAATGTACTTCAAATCCCCGCTATGGATTGCAATCTAATCACTGAATGGAATCAGTTGAACAATCAGCTACGGCCAACTCAATTTTGAAAATCCTGTAAGGCAATCCACAATAGTTATCAAAAACAAGAAAGGATCCCATCTAATGATAGTGGATCCTTTCTTGTTTGAAGATTAATACTTTGAATCATGCATCCTCAACAAAACCGGTTCGTCAAAGCAATCTAATAAGAGCTAGTGACAACACGTTTTTGCAATTGCATAACACAAATTGCGGCAACCAACATAAGAATGCTCGAAGCAACAACCAATGCTAAAAATCCTTCCAATTTTCCATCTGAGGTCGTCACCAGCAACCGACTAGAAACGATACCACCAAATGCGGTTGCAGAATGCTGAACCGCAGACTGCAATGACATAAACCCGGCTCTATCAGCAGGTTTAGGAACTTTTGACGTCAAGGTATTCGCTGATATATTCCTTATGGTTCCAAACAGCATAAACACAAAAAAGATCCCATAGGCACCTAACATGGGAGGATCACCTAAAAACCCACCAAACAATCCAATCCAAAAACCAATAGTCCCAATCAGAAAAAGAGATGTGCTTCCAAATCGATCCACCAATTTTCCGACGTATCTCATCACCGCAAAGCTTATTAAACCACCGACTAAATACAGACGGCCCATTTCGGCTCGCGGAAAATTGAGATTGAGCTGCACATAGGCTGCTATGTTTGGAAAAACAAGGAATCCTGACATCATGAGGGAAAAAGTGACCAAATAAGATAGCAGCACGACCCTTTGAGATAACAATGCCACATGCGCTTTAAAAGTTGAGCGATTATAATCATAGTTTGCAAGGTGTCCCTTCATTGATGGCAGTAGATAATAGATTGCAAAGGAGACTAAAACACCCATCGCTCCGACGACTAGAAAAGGCGTTTGCCATGTGCCCCAACGCGCCAATTCTAGTCCCATAGGTACACCAAGAATAGAGGCAAGTGAAAATGACATCATAGCAGTACCTAGAGCTGCCCCACGTCGAGCGGGTGGCACAACGTCACTAATTAGCGCCAATGCAACGCTTGCAGCTGGCCCGCCAAAGGCCCCTGCAAAAACTCTTGCTAGCAACAATGAATGAAAGTCCTCAGCCCACGCTCCAGATGCGGTTCCGATTCCTAATCCAAACACAGAAATTAACAATGCAATCTTGCGATCTAATCTATCAATAAAAAAAGAACATATAATACCACTCACTGCTGCAGCTAAGGTGTATGCACCTGCAACAACTCCTAAGTGGCTGACGCGGATTCCTAATGCTTTTGCAAAATCAGGTCCGAGAGGCATCACCATCATAAAATCAACAATATGAACAAACTGAACGGCTGCAACCAACGCGAT
Organism: Pseudomonadota bacterium; assembly: GCA_026390495.1. Classification (GTDB taxonomy): domain Bacteria; phylum Bdellovibrionota_B; class Oligoflexia; order Oligoflexales; family RGVZ01; genus CAMDKS01. The sequence continues at coordinate 2,456 of JAPLFV010000424.1, forward strand.
GACTTTTCGTTCTAGGGCCGAATCTGATACTTGGACTGAATCCATAAATTGTCTCTCAAAAATATAGAAAAATAAAGAATGCGAACCATATAGCTCTTAATCTATACTCTCTAAATTGGGTACGAATCGTAAGTGACTCCACTGGAATAGTCTATCATGTGCTATAGCATTCTTGTACAAAATGACCTCAAGGTTTTGCAAAACAAATACGGCGTCGCAATTGTACGATCCCAGATGGATCATTTGGAAAGCATGGCGTTGCAAAATCCAAAAAAATATCGGTCCGCAATCAAAGATCGTATTTATCCCAATTACTTTGCATTTAATATTTGCATGAAAGACGGCAAACGTTGGGCCATTCCAATGAGGTACCGCCTTCGCCCAGCAGGAAGTCGTGATGAAGTCCCTGCAAAATTTAATGTATTCAACGCTCGATTGGATAGCCTTACTACAAAAAAAACCTGGAAAAATGTTTTTGGCAGAAACCACGGATTGATTGTACTTAGAGAATTTTTTGAATGGGTATCTGTTACCTCAGCAGATGTTGATTCATTTGATGATACTCCGCTGTCTAAAAATCAAAATCCTCAAAATAGAAAACACGTCATATCGATATATCCAAAAGAAAAGCAAGAATTGCTGGTCCCAACAGTTTGGGATTGGTGGACCAATGAAGACCGAAGTGAGTCATTCTTTAGTTTTGCTGTCATTACAAAAGATCCGCCAAACGACGTCTTGGCGGCGGGACATGATCGGTGTCCCATTATTCTCAATGAAGAAGATGCAAGAAAATGGCTTAGACCAGCAAATTCTTCGTTGGACGAACAAATTGAGATTCTTAAAGATTCAAAATTTCCGGCGTTTACATTCAAAATTGCGAATTCATAAAATGAATAGCAAGGCCTTAATTCATGTATCAACCTTGACTAATAATGAGGTCGTCTCACTTCGCCTATCACAACATCTCAAGCTTAGAAAAAATATGATTGGTTTCTGGTTTCTTGGAAGAATTTGCTGTTTGGGCAAGGCGCTATCAGTCTTTGGTATCATCTTACTTTTTCCGGCAATTGAAAATCAAGTATATTGCCAAGAGGAATCAATCAACAAGCAACCAGCTGCCCTTTCGGATTTTATTGAATCAAAGCGCGATGAGCCGGATAGCCTGGGATCCCCAGCGAAACTCGAAGCAAGAGGATTTGCTCTAAGCGAGCGCTCACCATCGATGAACAATGGGGTGTCAAGGGATTCTGAACAAGCTCTGCCTAGTGATTTAGCAATGCCATTGGGGAGTCTTTTCTTGCCAGGACTTGGTCAATGGACAAATGATAAATATTTTTCGGCGTCAGTATATACTGGGTTTGCAATTGGCGGGATATCTACTGCGCTGTATGAGCAAAAGCACCACCGGGCCAGCGAAGCAGATACCGAAAATGAATTGGGACTGACATCGAAAAATTTTACCAAACGGAAAATAGCCTTGGGTTTGCAGACCTATCAAACTATGGGCGGGTTGAGCCTTTACCATACATTTATCGATTCAACAGACAAATATCGCTCCTTCAGCACAAAATACCAATTTTTACGAAATCAGACTAGTATTCGGGATTTGGCCTTGGCACCATTTAATTTCAAAAATTTGCAAAGGCCTTCAACGGTGATACCACTCATAATTGCCGGAGTCTTAGGATCTGTTGCAACAACTAACCATAACGAAACGACAGAGGCCAGCAAGATTACAGCTACTGATTTAATGTTTTCAAGCAGTTTCAGTTGGAATGCATCGACTCATGAGGAAGCGATTTTCCGCGGCTGGATGATGCCTGTTCTTAGAGAGTATTGGGTGAGCTCTCAGGTAGCGAATGTCATTCAGTCAGGTGCGTTTGCCGCTGCTCATTTGCAAAGTAATGACAGACCTATTCCTCAACTATTGTTGGGATGGCATTTGGGGAATGTCACCCAAGCAAATGACTGGAGCATAGAGGAATCGGTTTTTATTCATGCCTGGTGGGACGTCATTTTACTCACAGCCGCATACTCACAGGTTAGAAAGAAAGATACAATTCAGGAGCCCGTATCAATTCATTTACCACCGCTGAGATTAGATTTTTGATTGAAAAATTTCAAAATCACAACAACAGCCAAAAAACTGCATCTTCAATTCAATAAACTCATCAATTGCCACAGTCAATATTCTTTAGAGCATGAACACCTTTCACAAATGGCAATGCCTCCTTCAATGAATACTGTCTTTGATAATAAGTCTCGTAATAATAGGACACATCAACCCCGTAACTTCCTTGCGAAGAAAATTTCTTCAATTGACTCAAAAAGTTTAGTGCTGTTGGCTTTGATTGAGTAAATGAACGATAGCCGTCCTTTAACAGCGACATATTTATAGACCCGGCATTCTTCAGGCCTTCTAGAGTAATAGACACAGAATTACACCCTGTGAGTAAAGTATCCTGATTTCGCCTAATACCGCCCGTCGTAATACTTGAAACAACTCTTTTTGATTGGAAAGAATCGTATAATTGCATCGTCGCATGCCTCAACGCAAACCTGAGTGCCTCGAGATCGCTAAAAAAATCTTTGACAACACTCAATTCTTTGACAACCCCCTGCCAATCAGACTCCATGTATATTCGATTTGAATGGCCTCCATTGTTCTTGAGAATCTCAGTCGCCTCAAAACCATAACAATCAGCATACATCTTTGTTCCATTCACAAAAACTGCAAACCAACGACTTCCTGGATATCTTGTCCTTTGCCTTTTGCATCCATAAATAGAATTTCCGCCATTATCAAATAGAGTAGACTCAACCTCATTTAGGTAGGCATTTCCCACGCTACTAAACATGGGGCCATCCGAACTTTCGGCGTTCTGATTAAAATAGGTGTCAAAATTTTTCCGATTTTCTACAAATAGATGACCGGAAAGATCGTAAAGTTGCTTTGCTAGACCATTTTCAATATTGTCAATTTTCGAATCCTGGGATTGGCTCCCACCCCAAATTTTCTCTATAAAAGAGCTAAACAGCACGAGAGAACTAGGCCCTCGAATGTTTTCAAAAAAAGCTGGATCCTCATTGGGTTGAATCGTTAAGGATTTTGCATTTTCCAAACTAGCTAAAAGTAGA
>JAPLFV010000355.1 GCA_026390495.1 Pseudomonadota bacterium
ATTCAAGCTAAGTTCGCTATTTATTTCAGAATTGCAGTGGCATCTTAGTCGCGAAAGGACCGATTCATGCAAAAGGATTTGACCAGGTTGAGTTTGGATTTATTGGCATTCATGATTTCCGCGACCTTCCTAATTTTCGCAGAGCAGGCTCTTAGCCAGGATTCAAACAACTCAAAATCAACTCCCAACGTCATTTCGAATTTGGAGTCGAGTTCTGATCCTTCAACACTAGCTAAGGACATAAAACCTCAAGACGTCATCCACTGGAACCCAGTAGGCGCCAACTTCGACCAGGAATCTGGACTGATCGAACTGACTTATCGACTGTCGACATCCAATGATTTTACAATTTACTCCGACAAACTGCAGATCAGTCCGCAGCAAGGCTGGTTTGTAGAATCGGAATCGTTTCCCAAAACCAGACGGCAATATGACCCGATCTCGAGAAAAGAAGTCGATGTTTTTAGCGAAGGTGAATTCAAAACTATTTTAAGCGGGCCTAAAGGCATTATGAGTGGATTTTATGAACTTCCCATAAAATATGTTGGTTGCACTCAAGTGATCTGTCTTTTTCCACACACTGAAGTTTTGAAATTTCCAATCTCAATTCAAACTGTGGATTCAAGTCAAATCATGGCACAAGCGACCAATTCAAACGTGAATACGGATTCAACTGGTGCAGACCATCCTAAAAGTGCCGAATCGGTAGATCCGTCAAAATCCACGCCTAACAACATTGTAAGTCCTGCGGAAACTTCCGCTCCAGCTGTTGGATCTTTTGAGGAACAAGTTGCAAAGAGAGTAAAAGATGGAACGATGAGTATTTGGATGCTGTTAATGTTTGCCTTTGCCGGTGGGTTGCTAACAAATTTAACTCCCTGCGTAGCCCCGATGATACCGATTACGATTCGATTGCTGAGTCGACAGGGACCAAAGCCTTTTTTGGGAAGCTCCATGTATGCATTAGGCATCGTCGCCACGTATACCATTCTTGGGGTTTTTGCAGCAATGAGTGGCGCCTTGTTTGGAAATCTCATCGCTCATCCAGCAGTGTCGATCACCTTTGGAATCATCATGGCTCTGCTTGGGCTATCCATGCTTGGCTTTGGCAATTTAAGCCAATTGCAGCAGCTGGGTGGAAAAATTGGCAATGGTCAAAGTGGACCGTTGAATGCGTTTCTTATGGGAACAGGCGCAGGGCTCGTCGCCTCTCCGTGCACTGGACCAATACTAGCAGCCCTACTCACCTACACTGCAGGGAAGAGTAGTGTGGCTGAAGCGACCGCTCTGTTGGGCGTTTACAGTATCGGATTTGCACTACCTTACGTTTTTCTTGGTGCGTCTGCTGCAAAAATTTCTACAATCAAAGTAAATTTCACGATCCAAATAGCAACAAAACTTATTTTCGCATCTGTGATGTTTGGCCTTTCGCTCTACTTCTTGAGAATTCCACTCTATACATTGTTTACTCAACTCCAACCTTATTGGGCACCGATCGCACTTATCAGTGGCATTGTTGGAATCACATCAATGTCTCTTTTCATTGTGAAGTCTTCTCTGAGTCAAAGGAAAGCCTTAATGATTTTTCCGTCTCTAGTGGTAGGAATAGCCATGTTTTCAGGTATTCAAACCCTTTCAAGATCTAGCGCAAGTGCACATGATTCTTTGAAATGGCTGACCTCGGAATCAGAGGCATTTGAAGCATCTAAGAAAGAAGGAAAGCCAATTCTTGTTGATGCGTGGGCGGAATGGTGCGAGGCGTGCAAAAAAATGGACGGCACCACATTTGCGGACCCTGCCATCATTAAGAAACTTGAAGAGTCATGGATTCTCTACAAAATGGACTTAACTGAACCCACGGATCCCAATGCAGCTCTTCAAGAGAAGTACGAACTTCCTGGGCTTCCAACAATCACGTTGTTGCCGCCAGGAGGAGATTTAGCGTCTAAAGTAGCACTCAATGGCTATGTCAGTGCCGAGGCTCTCTTAGAGGAACTCAATAAATTTGGATTACCTAAGAAATGAAAGAATCTCAACATCATCAAATAAAGCACCTGACTTATGTTGCTTCGATCTCGCAGAGCGATGCCGTCAGGCGGGCCATTTCAAGAATCAAAGGACAACCCTTAGATGAGAAAAATGCAATAGGCCAAGGTTGGGAAATTACCCATCCACTTCTTCAAGGGACCACACTAAAAATTCATCTATTGACGACTTTGCAAGCGATCACACCACATCTCAGGCAGAATCCTGTCGATCTTTTAATTTATGATGAACGTGGCGATGACGCAATAGAAGCCAATGCCGCCCTGACTCAAATTCGAAAAGACGTCAAATCCTTTGCCGAGCTGTGGGGGCCCGATTTTCTATTCCCCTTGAGTCGTGTTGCCATTATTTTGGATGCAAAAAAAGCTCGAGAAAATCACCAGACGCAAGCCGCTAGGGCCTTTGAATTGGGGCGCTTTAATGTGCGCGATGTCTGTATTGCACCCGATCGAACCGTCATCGTTTTGAAATGGTTGCATCAACTTTTGACTGCAGATACAGGAAAGCAAAAGCGAATCGGTGTCGCTATGAGCGGTGGTGGCCTCGAAGGATTCCTCTATCAACTTGGTGTAACCTATGCTTTGGAAAGATCTTTAAGTGGAAAATCATTGAGAGATGCTGACGTATTCAGCGGGGTCAGCTCGGGTTCCATCGCGTCGACTTTGTTGGCTACCAATGTTCCCATTATTGAGTTAATCAAGGCCATGCACGGTCGATCAGAAATGATTCAACCTTTTACTAGCTCCACTATTTTTGATATTGCCAGCAGTAACATTTTCTCAAGAGTCATACGGGAAAGCATCACCTGGAAAGGTCTAGATCCGATAAAATGGATCAAACAAATTCTGAAGGCAATACCCACAGGATTCTTCAAGGGAGAAAATTTACGCGCCTACGCGCGACATTGTATAGAAGTTTCTGGTGGCCAAGATAGCTTTGAAAGTTTGAAGAAAGAACTTTACATTGGCGGCACCGACATGGACTCCTTTGAACATGTGGTTTTTGGACAAGCTCCGTGGGATAAAATACCGCTTAGCGAAGCGATTTATGCCAGCTGTGCTCTTCCGCTTGTATTTGTTCCCAATGAGTTAAATGGACGCTGGTTCATCGATGGACAAATTACAAAAACATGCAACTTGGAACTCGTTGTTGAGCGAGGGTGTGATCTTATTTTTATTATTGACCCCGTCAAGCCACTTGGATCATTGATTCCTGGGTCTGTCGACAAAAAAGGCGGCTACTACGCATTGATTCAAACAATAAAGGCTCTGGTATATACAAGATTTCATAGCGTCCTTTCTCATCTTACAGAGCGATATCCCACAACTGACTTTATGGTGTTTCAGCCTGACGAAGATGTTGCACAAATGATGGCAGGATCTCCCATGAGGTATCGAATTAGAACCCAGGTCATTGCCATGGCTTATCAACAAACAATGCGCCAACTTCGCGAACGCCACAAAGTGTATCGCGCTAAGCTTAAGAATTATGATATGAATTTACTTTCTATCGAAGACCTTAAAGAGGTGGAAAGTAAAGATGCTACATTTTTCGCAGAGCTTGCACAGGGCTCAGTTTAAAAAAAGGTACAAAAGATTTTTTGTCGACGCCGTTCTTGAAGACGGATCAACAGTGACCGCTCATTGCCCAAACACGGGCAGTATGAAAAGCTGTTTCACTGACAATGGCCTCGTACTACTGAGTTCAAATAACGATCCAAAGCGCAAACTCAAATACACGTTGGAACTCATTGGCACTGACGGAGGATATATTGGGGCAAACACCAGTCGTCCAAATTATATTGTTGAGGACGCCATTCGACGGGGTGCTATTAAAGAACTCCAACATTACAAAACACTTCAAAAAGAAGTCAAATATGGCGACAATTCAAGAATTGATATTCTCCTGAGCCAAGGGCAGAAACCAGAGTGCTATGTTGAAGTTAAGAATGCAACTATGATTGAGAACGGAATCATTCAATTTCCTGATGCCGTCACCGAAAGAGGACAGAAGCATCTTATTGAATTGCAAAAGGTAGTACAAGCCGGCTTACGCGGTGTCATTTTCTTTTTAGTCAATAGACCTGAGGGAGAGGTCTTTAGTCCAGCCGATCATATTGATCCAAAATATGGAAAGCTCTTGCGTGAAGCTGCCATAAATGGAGTGGAAATTCTTGCCTACAGATGTAAAAATTCCCCAGAAGGCTCAGTGGTTTCTGGTAAAATCAAAGTCGAACTTTAAACACGTTGGTGTTCCATTTAGATAAGGAGTTTTGATCTACAATGGACTCTACCATATTCAATCAATAAAGCTAAGAGAGAGTAAAAAATGTCAAACTCAAACATACACACAGGTTCAAATCATTCCATCACGCTCTACCACTATTGGAGATCTAGTTGTTCCTGGCGGGTAAGATGGGCCCTCATTCATAAAGGCATTTCCTTTCAGGCAATTCCCGTTAATCTGCTGAATAACGAACAAAACTCATCATCGTTTCTAAAGCTAAATCCTGGTGGATATGTCCCGGCCTTACAAGTTGGCGCAGAAATTTTTGGCGAATCGTTAGCGATGCTGGAATGGATTGAGGAACGTTTTCTGGATCATCCTTTACTTCCTACGTCTGTTACGGACCGCATGCGAGTCAGGCAAATGTGCCTCATGCTGATCTCTGGTACTCAGCCACTTCAAAACCTGGCTGTGATGAGAAAGCATAGCAACGATGTCAATGAACAGACGAATTGGTCGCGATTTTGGATCGAGAAGGGATTACAAAAATTCAATGATGTAGTGCGTGATTCCACAGGTTCATTTTGCTTTGGTGGGCAATTCACCTTGGCAGACATCTGTTTGATTCCCCAGCTTTATAACGCGAGACGATTCCAAGTGGACCTAAATCAATTTCCGCTACTCACGCGGATCGAGACAAATTGTTTGTCTCTGTCGTCTTGCAAAAAATCCAGTCCTGAGCAGTTTCAAGATAAGGGACCTTTTCTTGTGTGCTAGACTTTCTTTTTAAGTACAATTCAGTTTCCAAGCCAAAATGACGTGTATTTTCTCTCGAAGTCGGCAACATACCAGCCAATACCAAAGTTACCGCGAGACACGGATTTTGCTGAAGCGATATCATTTTTATAAATTTTTGTGGATGTAAAGGTAACCTGATCAACCTCCAAAAAAAAGTAATATCGGTCGGTGAAAAATGCTCTATGACCAAAGATGATCCGGGAAGCAGCATCAAAATAAATAATAGCGTCTCTGTCCTCTCTTTGATTTTGAAACAGACAAGGGCCAATACCAAGAGCCAAATATGTAGTCCCTATAGGAGAATGGCCAGCAACTTGACCATTAAATGTCGTGCATCCACCATACATCTTCACAGATAGTTCCGTAAATTGATCCGCTGCTTGTGCAGAAAGTTTCGGACTATTAATGACACTAGTTTGATCTATTGCAAACAAGAATGAACTAGGAAACAGACTGAGATTGGCATCAAAAATATCAAACGCCCGATAATGCTCAATCTTATTAAATCCTATCGAAGACAAGATTGGCGGCAGAAGCCCTCGAGTTCGTGTACTAGATTCAATGTAGCCAGGTTCTAGCTTCATAGCCACCTCAGTTTGACCAGACCCAATTGTCACTGTGTTCGGCGTCAACAAAGCAAGGTAGGACAATAACTCTGGAGCCCGAGGAGCATTCTCAATTTGATTCTTATAATCCATCTCTCCGATTTTCTTAGGTAGAGAAAGAGCTACTTCACCCCATTTTACAATAAATTTTGCGAGGAATAGTTCTATGTTCTTCTTTTTTTTATTTACTTTAATTGTGACTACATGCGTTGCATTGAGCTCTTCTTGAATATACTCCAATTGCTCTACATTTAGTTTCCGAAGATCTTTATCAAAATAATTCGTAATACCTAAATGTTCAAATATTGGTCGACTCATGTCTTGATCCACAAATTCTTGTCTATCACATTGATCAATATGTAAACTTGATAAAACTTTCTGAGCGTCGAGAACCAAAGACTCGCCCAGGTAGGTATCTAGCACAAGCGGTGGACTAATCGCCAAGCGAGCTAAACACTTCTTTGTAGCATTTTTAGGGTCTTTAACTTCAGAGCTCTTAGAAAACTTACTTGTTACACCTTCAGTATTCTCTATTTCTGATTGAGAGCTCTCAATGGAGGCATTTTGTCCGCTTTCGGCATAAAGTTTACTATTTTCAAAAAATGA
>JAPLFV010000400.1:0-10418 GCA_026390495.1 Pseudomonadota bacterium
TATTACCAAGTATATGCATGAACTCGAGAACAGAAACTATTCTGCGATAGCAAAAGCGCTTAAAATTCCTCTGGAAAAAGTTTTTGAAAATGTAGCTGTGATTGCAGGTCTTGAACCAATACCTGGAAGACAGTTTTCGGCAGATGCGACTCAGTACATCATACCTGATGTTTATGTGTTTAAAATGGGCGGGGAATGGGTTGTTAGTATGAATGAGGATGGGCTACCTCGATTAAAGATAAGTCCTTTTTACAAAAAAATGTTGAAAGAAAAAGATCTCGCCTTACAAGGCAAGACTAATGATAAAGAATATTTGAAAGATAAAATTAAAACCGCCGATTGGCTTATAAAAAGTTTACAGCAAAGGCAAAGCACAATTTTTCGCGTGACAGAAAAAATTGTTGAGAGACAAAAAGATTTTTTTGAGTACGGTGTTCAATATTTGCGCCCCATGATTTTGCGCGATATTGCTGATACCTTGGAGCTTCACGAGTCAACGATCTCCAGAGTGACAACTCACAAGTATGTACACACCCCTCGAGGGGTGTTTGAGTTAAAATATTTCTTCAACAGTGGCGTCAATGCTGGCGAAGGTGGCGATGTTGCCAATGAAGCTGTAAAGAACAAATTAAGTGAAATGGTAAAATCTGAGGATCCAAAAAAGCCTTATTCTGACCAGCAACTTGTCGAGATGCTTGAGAAAGAAAACATTCATCTAGCAAGGCGAACGGTTGCGAAATATCGCGAGCAGCTTAATATTCTTCCGTCGAGTAAAAGAAAAAATCCGTTTTAATGCGTCGCTTGCATTTTGTACTTCAAAAGTACAAAATAGCGCATGTCTAAAATGGTTGAAAATATTGATCATCGCCCAAATGTAGTCATCGTAACTGGCTTGTCCGGTTCTGGACTTTCTACGGCTATTAATACACTGCAAGACAGTGGATTCTATTGTGTTGATAATCTGCCCGTGGAATTGCTGTGGGATACTCTGTCTTTGGTAGAATCGGGCAAAATTAAATCTAGTGGTTTTGTTTTCGGTATGGATATTCGGGATCGAAGATTTGCAGTCGATTTTCCCAAGCTTAAAGAAGAGTTGGCAAATCGTGTGAAGCTAGACGTACTTTTCTTAGAGGCGGATACAAATACTATTGCGCGTAGGTATGCGGCAACTAGGCGTCGGCACCCCTTATTAGGTCAATACGGCGATCTCATGAAGTCCATCTTGTCGGAACAGACTATGTTGGCGCCCGTTCGGGAATCGGCAGATTGTATTATTGATACAAGTTTGATTTCTGCCGCTCATTTAGCAAGGAATATTGAATCACGCTATCAGGCTGAAAATGGCCCTCTCAGGACTCTTTTTGTAACTGTGGCAAGTTTTGGATTCAAGCATGGTGGACTTTCTCCAGCAGAATCGATTCAAGACGTGAGGTTTTTGAAAAACCCCTATTTTGAACCGTCTCTGAAAGAAAAAACAGGTTTGGATGCCGATGTTAAAAAGTATGTCTTTGATAATCCGGTGTCTAAGGAGTTTTTTGAAAAATTGGAAAGCTTCTACGCCTACCTATTGCCCCACTATTTAAAGGAAGGTAAGCATTTCTTTAGAATTGGAATAGGCTGTACCGGAGGCCAGCACCGAAGTGTGGCTTTTGCTGAGGCTTTAGGCCTTTCATTGTCTAATTTAAAACTACCTCAAATTCGAGTGAGTGTCGTTCATCGGGATTTGTAATCCCCAAGTCTTGGACTTTATTTCAATAAAAAATGCAGAAATAAATCGCTTTCTAAGATATATTTCAGGTGGCATAACTTTTAAATCAGCAGTAAGTTTGATGAATGATTTATTTCAACATCGTGTTTTGAATTTATTAAACCAAAACCGCTGATCAGCATAAACTTAGTTTAGGAGGCTATATGTCTTTTACACAGGATAACTCTCGTCAATTCATTGATAGGCATATTGGACCTTCTCAATCTGATTTGGCACCAATGCTGCAGACTATTGGCGTAAAATCTAAGGATGATTTGATTGACAAAACAGTTCCTGCATCAATTCGCGTAAAGTCGAAATTGAATCTACCAGAAGCTAAAACTGAGGTTGCTGCAACTGAAGAATTAAAGGCGATAGCTGGTCAAAATAAAGTTTATAAAAGCTACATCGGAACTGGGTACCATGGAACAGTAGTTCCAGCGGTTATTCAGAGAAATATTTTTGAGAATCCTGGATGGTACACTCAGTACACTCCCTATCAAGCCGAGATCGCTCAAGGCCGACTTGAAGCCATGTTAAATTTTCAAACTATGATTTGTGACCTAACGGAGCTTGATGTTTCAAACTCAAGTCTTTTAGATGAGGCGACTGCCGCTGCGGAAGCCATGATGTTGGCATTTTCCGGCAAACAAGATCAAGCAAGCGTGTTTTTTATCAGCGAACTTTGTCATCCTCAGGTCATCGAAGTTGTAAAAACCAGAGCGGAACCTCACGGAATAGAAATATCTGTCGGCTCCCATTTAGCACTAAAAGCCGATCCAAAATTGTTTGGTGTATTGTTTCAATATCCAGCTACGGATGGTGGAGTCTTTGATTATAAGCCACTTATTTCCGATCTGAAATCTAATGGCACATTTGTTGTAATGGCTTGTGATGTGCTGGCACTAACTCTCTTGGAATCACCTGGAAGCTTAGGCGCCGATGCCGCTGTAGGTGCTGCCCAAAGATTCGGAGTTCCACTTGGATATGGTGGACCTCATGCTGGTTTTATTTCAGCTAAAGATGAACACAAAAGAAAATTGCCTGGCCGTATTGTTGGTGTATCAAAGGACAAAGAAGGTCGGCCAGCTATCAGGCTTGCTCTGCAGACCAGGGAGCAGCACATACGCAGAGAAAAGGCTACGAGCAATATTTGTACGGCCCAAGTTCTACTGGCGGTTATGTCGAGTATGTATGCGGTATACCACGGACCTGAGGGCCTTAAGCAAATTGCGACTCGAGTCAATTTACTGACTAAGATGCTTGCAACAGGACTGGAAAGCTTCGGATTTAAATTAAAGAACAAAGATTTTTTTGACACCGTTTGTGTGAATGTTACTGAGTCTCAAAAGCAAAAAATTTTAGTGGAATCTAATAACCATCGAATCAATTTTAGAATTGATATCGCAAATTCAATTTGCATCTCACTTGATGAAACGACTACAGAGAATGATGTCCGTGACATTTTAAATTGTTTCACCGACAAAAAGTGCGATGTAAAGGCATTAGAAACATTTGCTACTTCTATCTCAAAATTTGATTTGCCTCGCAATTATCAAAGAAAAACTGAAATACTAAAGCATTCAATTTTTAAAAAGCATCGTAGTGAATCGCAGCTTATGCGCTACATCCGAGGCCTAGAAGCTAAAGATCTATCCTTAACGACGAGCATGATTCCATTGGGAAGTTGCACGATGAAGTTAAATGCAGCTGCAGAACTGTACCCAGTTTCTTGGCCAGAATTTGCAAACATTCATCCTTTTGCTCCGTGGGCTCAGTCCTTGGGATATCAAAAGATGTTTACGGATTTAGAGGCTTGGTTGGCTGAAATTACAGGGTTTGCAAAAATTAGCTTGCAGCCAAACAGCGGGAGTCAGGGAGAATACGCGGGTCTTTTGGTCATCAGAGCCTATTTGCGGGCGAAAGGCGATACTCACAGGAATATATGCTTGATTCCACAGTCAGCCCATGGAACGAACCCAGCCAGTGCTGCCTTAGCTGGAATGAAGATTGTGGTTACTGCTTGTGATAAAGATGGAAACATTGATGTAAGTGATTTGAAAGCAAAGGCTACGGAACATGCAGCAAATCTTGCGTGTTTAATGGTGACTTATCCGTCGACGCATGGAGTCTTTGAGGAGAATATTCAGGAGGTTTGTAAAATAGTCCACAATTTCGGTGGGCAGGTTTATATGGACGGTGCAAACATGAATGCTCAGGTTGGACTCTGTCGCCCAGGAGATATTGGTGCTGATGTTTGCCATTTGAATTTACACAAAACGTTTTGTATCCCTCATGGAGGGGGCGGACCAGGAATGGGGCCAATTGGCGTAGCTAAACATTTGGCCGAGTTTTTGCCAGGACATCCATTGAATGAAGTAAAGACCGCCAAGTCAACGGGCCCGGTTTCTGCGGCACCTTGGGGCAGTGCGAGTATTTTGCCAATATCTTGGATGTACATCCGCATGATGGGCGAACGCGGTCTAACAGAAGCTACAAAGGTTGCAATTGTTAATGCAAACTATATTGCCAAGAAGTTGGATCCTCATTTTCCAGTGCTCTATAAGGGAAAGAATGGGTTTGTTGCCCATGAATGTATTGTTGATTTGAGGCCATTGAAAACAGCAACAGGTGTTGAAGTTGAAGATGTTGCTAAGCGTTTAATGGATTACGGTTTTCATGCTCCAACAGTGTCGTTTCCCGTTGCGGGAACACTCATGATTGAACCGACCGAAAGTGAAGACAGAGCTGAATTAGATCGATTTTGTGATGCCATGATTGCCATTCGCAATGAAATCAAAAATATTGAGACTGGAGTTTGGGATCGAACGATAAATCCTCTTAAAATGGCTCCACATACAGCCCAATTGGCGACTCAATCTGAATGGACACTTCCATATTCGCGTGAAGTTGCTGTATTTCCTGCACCATGGACAAGAGATCGAAAGTTTTGGCCTCCGGTAGCAAGAGTTGATTCTGCATATGGCGATCGAAACTTGGTATGTACATGCCCCGATTTGAGTGAATATTGATTGGTGGATTGGAATAGGTAAACTGGAGGGGCAACGATGCTACGAAAATATATGCTAGGCGCACTTTTCATCCATACAGCAGTTTCGATTGTCTCTTTGAGATAGTCTGGCTATTGGTCACCATTTCCACCCTATAATGAGGATTTTGTCTATCAACTCTTTTCCGACTTATCCGTGGCTTTAGGCTTGATTTTGTTGTTGTGCCTTGCACAGGTTCAAAGAAAGAAACGATCTCTGGCTAAATATTCCGGAATGGTTGTGGCGACAATTTTAACCGGCTCATTTGCGCCACTTGTGTATCTTTTGTGGATAGAGCCAGATTTATTTGATTAGATTTTTTCTGAAGTATTGCCATTAAGTTGCTGAAAATGGCCTGTCCCAGTTAAGCCAGATTTATACTAGGAGTATTTTCTAATGAAGATTTCAATTCCGAAATTTTTTTTATACAAAGCTGTTTTGGCTTCTTTTTCGTGTCTCAAGTACTTAATGCCCAGTCCCTTTCCGATTTTGTAGGTGTTTGGCTGACCTCCGATTACTTAAAGGAGCTTTCAGAAACACGATCACCAATGCATGCGGCGAAAATTGGAATCATTTCAGGAATTGAAATCAAGCGTTCTGATTCGACGAGGAATTATTTTGAAAACTTTCATTTTCACGAAGGCGCGGCTGGTACTATCGATAGATTTGAAGCGTCACAAATCGGATTCAAATTGCATTTTAAGGCACCAACGGATATTTCCGAATCTAGGGACTTTTTTTATGACCCAAAAAGTAGCCCGATCAATAAAATAACAATGGACTATAAATCCTCAAAGGTTTTGTTGGAGCGAGTATCGACTAATTCAGAGACATATGTAATTTCTAAAGTCCTTGAAGGCCGCTACAGAGATGAATCTGGTGCGAAATATGAATTTTCAAAAAATGGTAAAGCAAGATTTCCTGGCAAAGAATTCAAATTCAAGATCAACCTAGATGGATCGGAAACAGAACAAGATTATATTTTCAAGATGAAAGGGCCACGGAGAATTCCCATTTATGGATTTCGATGGGAGGGCGAAGCGCTATTGCTTCTTTCTTGCAAATCAGAACCGCCTTTCGTTGAACGAAATTCAACTACTTTGAAGAGATTGTTACGACTTAAATAAAGTCATTTTCAACGCCTGCAGATACCTTTTGTGGATAGAGCCAGTTCTATTTGATTAGCATTTTTTGCAAAAGATGAGTGCTTATTGGTATAGTGAAGTCATATCAATTGAGACCTCAAATGCATGCAAAAAGAGTTAAATATGAACGCACTAAAATCTTTGAACCTCTTGGTCATATCGTTAATTGTTGTCGCTACATTTTCTTGTAAAAAAAGAGGTACCTCCAATTCTAGTTTGAGAGCCGATGATGAAGAGGTCGCTAACTTTCGCGACACCGTATCATTCATGGGCCTCAATGACCTGCATGGATATATTCGAGTAAAAGATTATGTTCTGGATAACGGCGATCAAAAAATCACCACCAAGATAGGTGGATTTAACACAATCCAAGAATATTTTCGCTCATTGCAAGCCCTCAACCCACATTCCGTTTTATTGGACGCTGGCGATGTTTACCAAGGCACAATCATTAGCAATTATTTTCAAGGGCTGTCGCTTGTTGATTCTTATGAAAAGCTAGTAGTTACCGCATCGACTTTTGGAAATCATGAGTTTGACTACGGAGAGGCTCAAGTTGAGCCAGGAAGCAAACTCAAAAAATCAAATAACAAGCAAGGTGCCATTAAGGAAATCATTGATCAGGCTAAGTTTGGTTACCTCTCAGTAAATGTCATGAAAGCAGATGGATCTCCACTTCACGATAAAATAAAAAAAATCTAAAGTCATTGAATTGAACGGAGTTAAAATTGGAATTATTGGTGCGAATACCACTGCCACGCCCACTCAAACTGTTGCGGCAAACGTTGAGGGCTTAAAATTTGGCAAATTTATAGATCATGTACCTTTCGAAGCCGAGCGTTTAAGGCGTGAAGATGGAGTCAGCTTTGTCATACTACTAACGCATGCAGGCGGTGATTGTGACATGACTTTGGATAGCCGAGATGGGGACAAAGCTTGCCAAGACCTATCTCTGAGTGCCGGAACAGGAGTTGTTGCAGATGAAGTCACTGAATTCATTCGTCAGTTGCCTTTGCGCAATTCTGATGGCGGCCCCAATTTATTAGCTACAGTAGATGCGGTTTTTGCTGGGCATCGGCATCGCCCTCAAGCGCATTTTGTTTCGAATATTGACACTGCGACCAAAACACCACCGTTAGGCGTGAAACTAACTGTGCCCGTATTGCAAATAACTGGATTTGGCAAAAGTTTTTCCATGCTTGATGTGACCTTCAATCGCAATTCAAGCCCTTTGGACTCTTTGCAGACGCGTGTTTCGGCATTTAAGATCCATAAACCCACTTACCTTTGTTATGAACATTTTGAAAACCTGAAAGACTGCAATCCAGAACTTGAATCAGTGTTTAAAGGCCAATATCCTAACAATTTTGGAGGTAAAGAATCGCCTAAGTTTAGAGGCCAATCATTATCTTTATCAAATCTGATTGATGACCAAACTAATTTGGCCTCAGGTGATGAAAAGCAAGCACTGAGCCCATTTCTTGATATTATATCGAAATCTTTTGGCAATATTGACCGCGTCGTCGTCAAAGAGTTGCCGAACGCCCTTTCCCAAGACAGAACTCGTGAATCCAAAATGGCAAACTGTGTTGTTGATACTGTTCTTGACCAATATAATGAAAAAAAGCTGCCATCAGAGAAAGTTGATTTAATGATTATGAATTCAAGTGCCATTAGAGATCAACTTAATGCAGGTAGAATTACCTTTGAAATGCTATTCGCAATTTCCCCGTTTTCCGCAAAATTGAGTGTGATGAAACTGACAAGAGATGAGTTAGAAGCTCTTGGGCGAAGCCTTAGTAAAAATCTGCCAAATTCCGTTGCAGTTATAAGTAAAGGTTGGCAGGTGACTTTGGCGAAAGATAAGAATACAAGTCCGAATCACATTGCATTTGTACCTCCGGAAGCGATTCGAAATCAGGAATCGTTTACTGTTTTAACTAATGACTTTAATGCATTGCCCAATGGACCTCATGAGGCAGTGCTCGGACCAATTCGGTCGAAGATTCAAATCTTGGATTTAGATTTGTTGGCCTTTTTGGAAGCAGGATTAAGAAAACAACCTTTACTGGAGTCATGTGCTGGTTTAGGCACAAACCGAACGGTTTTTGCCACTAACTGATTTTTTGCGAAATAAAAAGGCGCGGACAGCTTAAGACTTACCGCGCCTTTTATTTTTCTCTTCAGAGTCAGTAAACCTCTCACAATCAAATAAATTACTCTTTTGTGAACGTCTCATAAGCGGCAGCATCCAATAGACTATTAACTTCTGATGGATTTGATAGTTGCACCTTAACAAGCCATCCATTCTTAAATGAGTCGCTTTGTAGGCTTTCCGGAGCACTTTTTACGGCGTTGTTCACTTCGGTGATTGTGCCGGTTGCTGGCATATAGAGGTCAGAAACGGTCTTGGTTGACTCGATAGTCCCAAAAGAATCGCCGGCTTTAAAGGTTTTTCCAACAGCAGGTAAGTCTACGTGAACGATATCACCGAGCTGCTCAACAGCAAAATCTGTGACTCCAATGACTGCGCTATTTCCTTGAACATCAAGCCATTCGTGTTCTTTAGTGTATTTGTAGTTTTTAGGTAATGCCATTTGAAACTCCCTTAAATTTATGAACAGTTATTAATGAATCACTATTTTGCTTTTGCTTGATAAATTGGGCGTTTGACGATAGTCGCATGTTTCTTAGCCCCACGAATATCCACTAAAAAAGAGTCTCCTTCTTTGAAGGTTGCTGCTAATAGGGCCATTCCACCTGCACCGCCAACTGTGGGGAGCACGGAACCACTCGTAATCTCTCCGACTTCACCTGATTTTAAGTCGAAGGCTTTCATGCCATGTCTTGGAATGCCATCTTCACTCATTTTAAACGCAAACATTTTACGCTTTAATCCAGACTCTTTTTGGTTAATGAGTTGATCGCGACCGATAAAGGAACCTTTATCTAGTTTTGTAGCCCACGCAATTCCTGCTTCCAAAGGGCTTACATCGTCGTTCATATCGTTACCGTAAAGGAGATAGCAGGCCTCTAGTCGCAACGTGTCTCTAGCACCTAAGCCAATGGCTTTGACGTCAGGTGCTTTCAATAACGCCGCCCAAGTTTTTCGAGCGATTGAGTTCGGGATATAAATTTCATAGCCCCATTCGCCTGTATATCCAGTCCTTGCAATCAGGCAAGATTCGCCAAACAAACTTGCTTTTTGGATATGTGTATAAGAAAGATTTTTGAACTCAGGGGATGCAATCGTAGCAAGTGCTGCCATACTTTTAGGACCTTGCACCGCGATTTGTGACCATTGTTGGGATTCATTGGTAACAGCCACCTGAAAATTCTTTGATTGCTTTTGAATCCAGTTAAAATCTTTGTCGGAATTTGACGCGTTAACACAAATAAAATACTCATCCGAAGAAATTTTATAGATGATTAAATCGTCAATCATCCCACCTTTTTCATTTAAAATGGCTGAGTATTGCCCGCCTCCATCAGCTAATTTTGTGACATCGTTGATAGTGACGTACTGTAAAAATTTAGTAGCTTCTGAACCTTTAACCCGAATCTCACCCATGTGACTAACATCAAAAAGTCCAACATGTTCTCTTACATGTTTATGCTCTGCCAAAACGCCTTCATAACTAACTGGCATCATCCATCCGCCGAAAGGGACCATTTTTGCTTTTAGAGCGAGGTGTTCCTCATAGAGTGGAGTTTTCTTGGTTTCCGATGTTTGACTTGCCACTGATGCCTCCAAAAAATCCTCAAGCTAATTTATGCAGATCGAGATACAGAAATATTAAAGTAAACTTTGGAATTTGACAGCAACCTTTTATCTCGCGTCGAAGTACCTATTCCATGTCCGATCAAGTGTTTGGCATATGACCAATTTGTAAAAAAGATATACAGGTCAGAATGTTGTTAAAGCATAAGATACTAATATTGTTAGGCTCCAGGCGTGGCATATGAATTGCTGTTTCGGGAATGAGGGGAGATCTCCAACCCCAATTTGACGATGATAGTTCAATTGTTGCTGGTGCTCATAATTTTGTGGCTGTTGTGGAAGGAAATGACAATGAAAAATTCAAAACCCAATAAAATGAATCTACTACTGATATGGCTGGTTCCAATGACTATCGCCATTGCTGGAGCCGCTCAAGGAGCGACAGTTCACAGTTGTACATCATCTGGCGAGCGATGCGTTGTAAAGGTTGAAGACGGTATCGTCGGTGATAAGGTTAAGGTACTTGATGATAAAGCAAGGCCAATTGCTACTGGACGAATTGTGAAAAGAAAAGGCAACTATGCTGTTATTTCTGTCAGTGATTCATCACGAACCATTAGACGCGGGTACCCGGTCATTGTTAGTATAGATAGTCGCTCAAGTAGTTTACAATGGGCAGCATCACATACTAGCGCGGATTAATCCTGTAGCCTTTGGGCATATTGGCCTAGGTCCGCAACTGGATATAGGCTTTC
>JAPLFV010000400.1:10425-16252 GCA_026390495.1 Pseudomonadota bacterium
AGAAACCCCTTCACAATTCTCCTGCCGAGGATCTTCTTATAGATCTCTCGGTAGTCATTATTTCATTAAATGAAGAACGAAACTTGCCCAGACTACTTGCAACAGTTCCTAAAGGAATTGAAATTGTTGTGTTGGATAGTCACAGCCAAGATCAAACAGTCAAAATTGCCGAACAGTTTGGAGCAAAGGTCTATACAAGACATTTTGATGATTACGCGTCTCAGAAGAATCATGCCTTTTCACTGGCGACTAGAAAATGGATATTTTCGCTTGATGCTGATGAGGTCCCGTCCAAAGATCTTTGGAATGAGGTTATTGAGATATGTGCTCAAGAAACAGAAACAACGGCCTATCGTGTGCGCAGGTTCCAAAATTTTCTGTCTAAGAGATTGCGTTTTGGCAAATCGGGCGATTCTCCTATTAGGGTTTTCCCTAGGAATCAAGCTCACTATGTCGGAGAGATACATGAGGTTTTGAAGTTAAATCAGGGAATATCAGTAAAGAATACGAAAAATTCTCTGGAACACTTTAGCTACCTAGATATTGATGATTATTTTTTAAGGTTTAATCGGTATACAAGCCTAATGTCTAAGAGAAATTTCCGAGAACGCCGAAAACCTCTGCCTCGTCTATTGATCTGCATGCGCTTTTTTGGGGAGTTTTTTTGGCGATACATTTTGAAATTAGGTTTTTTGGATGGGTACGCTGGATTCGTCTATTCCCTATATGGGTCTCTCTACGTTTTTACCAAATTTGCGAAATTAGATTTACTTTATGTAAATGATAAAAAAGATTGTGGTTCGTCATCATGATAAAGAAGAAGATTTTACATGTGTCGGCCATACGTTGGAATTCGGCAATAGCTGAATATGTAATAAGTAGTTTGCGTTCACAAAATTTGATTGGTCATGATGTTAAACTTGTGTGTTTGACCGATTCACCGCTCTCCAAAAGAATTGAAAAACATCAGATTCCTTTTCATGGTCTAGCATCTTTTGGTTTGTCAGCCATTTTGAAGGCAAAGAAAATATTAGACGAATACTCACCAGACGTCATCGTTACCTATGGTGGGCAAGAGACTATTTTGTTTGGCTTGGCCAGCGCAAAAAAAATACCCGTCGTAAGGGTGAGAGGATATTCCTATACCGAAACAAATCCCCTTTTGCAAAAAATGCATGATGCAGGCCTACCGGGAGTCAAAAGAATTGTTGTACCTTCACACGAGTTAAAAAATCAGATTTCCCAATTTTCGGACATACCAGTGTCTGCAATTCAACTTGGGATTGATCAAGAAAAATTCTTTTTTTGTCCTTCAAAATGGGAATCTAAACGTTATATAGACCTCTTAATTTTTGGTCGAATCGACCCCGTAAAAGGCCATCGAGAGTTTATTGAAGTCTTTGCTCATTTGAAACAATTTTGGAAAAAATACCGGACAACGGATTTGCCGCTAAGATTAAAAATTATAGGCGAACCTGCCAATCTATCGTTTGTTCACCTAGAGAAATCGGCAAAGGATTTTAATTTGTCCATTGGAGAGGATGTCGTTCTCGTCAATGAACGAGTGGCGCACATCGAAGAATTGATGTCTGAAACAACCCTCGGCGTGGTGTCTAGTGTTGGCAGCGAGATTATCTGTCGCGTCGCGCAAGAATTTCTGATGTCAGGGACACCCATTGCAGTCAGTGGTGTTGGAAGCCTTGACGAAACCCTTCTTGATCCATCTTTTGGATTGTCATATCGCAATTTGAATCCCGAACAAATTGCTTTGAATGTCTGCAAGTATTTATCTGAGGTCAGTATGGAGTCGGCGGAAGCTAGAGCAAAAAGGTCCGAGATTGCTAGTAAGTATATGAACTTTCAGGCAATGGGCAAAGCTTGGAATAGCGCTTTAAGTTTTGAATAGGTTATTCCAAATTATCTTGATTGAATTACTTTTTAGTTGAAAAATTCTGATGAAGACGTCCGTCTTGTATTACTGGAACAAAAAGCCGAAGCATTCTGCCAAGTGGGTTCAATTTTATTAAAGTAAAAATTTGCGCAATCTGCTGGAGCATTTGAAGTTGCTCCCGAGCAAACGTTGGCCGCGTTACTCCAGCTATTTTCGACTCTGCCATAATAATAAGAGGCACAATCGGCCGGAGCATTTGAAGTTGCTCCTGAGCAAGCGATTGCCGCGTTATTCCAGCTATTTTCGACTCTGCCATAATAGTAAGAGGCACAATTGGCCGGAGCGTTTGAAGTTGCGCCAGTGCAAGCACTAATCGAATTTTTCCGAACTCGTTCAACATGATTATAATAGTAGGTCGCACAAATAGCCGGTGCAGTTGACGTTATGCCAGCACACAATTTTGCTGCATTTCCCCAATTTGGTTCAACATTGTTATAATAGTAAGAGACACAATTAGCAGGTGTGCTTGACGTTGCGCCAGCACATGCTTTCGCAGCAGTAATCCAATTGCGCTCAATTTTGCTGTAGAAGCGATAGGCACAATCAGCTTGATCAATTGAAGTTGCGCCAGCGCAGGCATGCACCGAATTGCTCCAATTTCTTTCAACTTTTGTATTGTAATAGGTGACACATTCAGCTGGTGCATTTGACGTCGCACCAGCACATACTTTCGTAGCATTATTCCAATCTCGTTCAACTTTGGAATAATAGTGGGCGACACATTCAGCCGGCGCATTTGACTTTGCTCCAGAGCAAGCTTTCGCGGCCTTACTCCAATTTCGATCAACATTGCCATAATAGTAGAAGGCACAATCAACGGCCGCGCTATTCTGTGCCAGTAACTGTGACGCCGCAAGAAGCGAAAAAAGGATCGAAGGAAATATTGTAAGAATTCGCATATATTCTCCAGAATTTTGAAAGGTTTGAAAGCTGGGCTTTAAACTTGAAAACAATTTTCGCTTTCAAAAATACTATTAACAGCTTAGTGCTAGTCCAGAATACTATTCATGGTAGCCGTCGAGGGTGTTTATATTTTTCAATGAATATTTACAATGGTGAATGAACATTAATGGTTGCTGCGTCAAATTGGCAACCTGGTAAACAATTTAAATTGCATTGCCTGAATGCTATGACTCAAAAGAAATAGGACAAATATTTGCCTTAGGCAAAAGCTATTCTATAATATCCAGAATTTTAATTGCCGATTTAAATCATGCTCAAACAATTCTCTTAAATGCAAAACAGAGACGACATAAATGATTATCAACTTGAATATCAAAAATAGATTTGAACAAGAAGATATCCTAATACTAAAACTGGGATGCCCATAAATATAGACCCAATCGTTTTTGGTTTAATATATGAAGGTATAAACCCACCAATGAGACCAGCAAGTATCGTTAAAATCAAAAAGGCAGGACATCCAACTAACCAAATAATCAATCCCATAGGTTGCCCTGAATCTTTGTCTATCTTATAGGAAATCCAAGATCCTGCAGAAATGCCTGTGTATAGGATTATGAGGCCTACCGCTGTTCCAAAGGAGGCTGCATTGAAAAACCTGCTACGGCGATTTCTTTGCGTATATAAAAAGACTGTAAACAAGAACTCGATTGCGATGCAAAATACAAATATTAAAGTTTCTATGCTAAACAACTTTACATCCATTTCTTGGCATGCACTCCTAAGGTAACGGACTATCCTATGCTGCCAAGCCATTTCCTAGGTTTGGCTCCGTCGGCTTTTGCCACAAGGCCCTGAGCTTCCATCGCTTCGACGATTCTTGCTGCCCGATTGTATCCAATTTTAAGGTGTCTTTGCAGGAATGAAGCACTGACCACACCATGAGTTTTTGCGATATTAATGGCTTCATCCCACTTTGGATCGCCGTCCACGAGAGCAGATATATCATCTGCGTTACCTTCTGATGCGATGGATTTTGTGACTTCTTCATCGATCCAGCCCATAGCTCGCTCGTCGTAAGTTGATTTGTAGTTTGATTTTGCACTTGCAACTAAGGCAAGCACTTCTTCGTCAGTAACGAGTGCACCTTGCAGCCTCTCCAACTTTCCAATACCTGGGCGTTGCAAAAGAATGTCGCCCTTTCCAAGCAATTTCTCAGAACCAACTTGATCGAGAATCGTTCGAGAATCGTGTTTAGAAACTACTTGAAAGGAAAGCCTACATGGCAAATTGGCTTTGATAACTCCGGTGATGACATCTACAGAAGGCCTTTGAGTTGCTAGCACCATATGTATTCCAGAAGCACGAGCCTTTTGCGCAAGTCGCTGAATACTGGATTCAACATCTTTAGGTGCTGTTAACATCAAATCCGCAAGTTCATCGATGACTAGCAAGATGTAAGGAAGCCTTTGTATGGATTCATCTCCCATAAGGCCGCGAAGCTGGGCTTTCTTTTCGTCATTGCTTGCATCCCAAAATGAGTTAAATCCGCCAATATTTCTAACCTGAGCATGTTGCATGAGCTTGTATCGACGTTCCATTTCATTTGCTGCCCACTTAAGAGCAACCGAAGCTCGATCTGGTTCAGTGATCACAGGCATTAGCAGATGTGGAATTCCGTCATACACACTTAACTCCAGCATTTTCGGATCTACAAGAATCATGCGAACGTCATCGGGAGATGATTTCATAATGATGCTGCATAAAAGCGAATTGATAGCGACAGATTTTCCAGTGCCGGTTGCACCTGCTGCTAGTAGATGTGGCATGGTTGTTACATCTGCGCAGTAAGGTGTCCCGTTTATCGTTTTGCCCATGGCAAATGTGAGTGGTGATGGGCTTTTTGAAAATACGTCTGAAACCAAAACATCACCTAGAAGCACAGAGTCACGGCGAGAGTTAGGGACTTGAATCCCTAGCGCTCTTTTTCCAGAAACGGGATGAATGAAAATAGAGTCGACTTTCAAGGACAAAGCAATATCATCAAGCAATCCTATGATCTTAGATTGTTTGACGCCTGCGTCGGGTTGGTATTCGTAAACGGTTACGACAGGACCTGGTTGCCATCCAATAATTTTTCCAGTAACGCCAAAGTCTTCTAAGGTTTTTATTAAAACCTGACTAGTTGCCTCAAGCTCTTTTTGGCTCAGACCTACAAGAAGCCTTTCGTCGGTTCGTTTAAAAATGTCCAAGCTTGGTGGTGTGTATGGAATTTTTGGCGCAAAGTCAGTTCCGAACTCTTCAAGGATATCTTCATTTGAAGTTGGTGCTGATAGATTGCTAATATTTTCGTCCGAAGGAGGCTTTTTTGAAAATAGTCCGTCAATTTTTTCTTGGAGGGGCGCCTTCGCGAAAAGACCCTCGAAGAGAGACTGCTCTTGATCAGCAACTGGAGGTGATGTCACTACACTAGAGGGAACTTCAAACTTAGTTTTTTGAACTTCTTGCGGATCTGAACTTGTGGATGAAGGGGAATTCTCTGTGCTTTCTTTACGTGGCCAAATGGTTCTCCATAGGTCAATAAAGCCAAGTCTTGTAATTAAGACGATGGCTGAAAGAAGTAAGGCCCAAAGAAGAATCTGCGATCCGGTAGCGCCTAAGTTCTTTACGCACCAAAGTGAGGCAATATAACCAATGGCGCCGCCGCTTGAGAAGCTCATGGTATCGATGGGAACAGTTGGTCTAATAGAGTTTAAGATGGGCATCAGTGTCGAGAGCAACATAAGCCAACCCATTAACACTGGTAAAAGTGTTTCCTTCAGAATCGCCTTACGTAGCATTATGGACAATTGAATCAAGACTATGGGCAATGCAAAAGAAACAATTCCAAGATAGAAAATCAAGAATCCTGCGATTTCATTGCCAATTGAGCCAGCATAATTTTTTGTAGGCAGCATTGATGTAGACGTTGCA
>JAPLFV010000400.1:16285-18064 GCA_026390495.1 Pseudomonadota bacterium
TAAAAGTGCTGTCCAAAGAAAGATAGATGAAGCAAAGCCTATGACCGAAAAGGCGTCTCTTTCAAAGTTTTTTAAGCGATCAAGGTTAATGAAATGAAAAAATTTTGAAACAACTGACGTTACATTGGACGCAAATGATTTTGACATTAGAGGCATATTTTTATCCCTTTTGAGACTCGATTGGCAAAAGCGATTTATTCAGGGACTGAAATGTTTAGAATTATCAGCCTGATAGTTATTATTCTAACATGGAGTTGAAGCATTCGGTTAATGAGGCGTGGCAAAATAGAGTAAAAAATGATTTTGCGTTATTTGGAGTAGATTCTTCGCTTCGCTCAGAATGACGTAACTACGGCACAGAATGACGAAGCTAGAACTTAGGATGACTTGCAGGATAGAGTAACCTCGTCATTCTGAGCGAAGCGAAGAATCTCGCTGGGGCACTGGGGCAAACCTAGAACATGGTAGGTTGGTCGTTGACATAAAGCGGCTTGATTTTAGGGCAAACGCCCTCCATTTCTTCGACATACCTCTTTGCATAAGGCCCAAAAAAATAGAGCTCCTTTGGAGCAACAAGTTGAATAATAGCTTTTAATTCAGGGCCGTCACAGTGGGTTGAAAGATAGAATGTATCCACTACTTTTGTTGCAAACGCTTCACTTGTATCTCTTCGAAATTGTGGAAGGGCATCTTCCACAGAAAAAATTGGACCCTCTTGATCCTTGATAAGTTGACTGTTTTTGCCTCGACGTGACTTTGGCAAAATTAAGACTCGAGGTGTCGTGTCTTTCTTTTTAAGTAAGGAATAAGGCCCTAGTGACGATCCGCAAGATTCATAAACTTTATTCACTCTAAAAATCGTGGGATTGACGCTTACTGGGAGGTTTGCCTCAGTCAAGAGTTTTGTTAACTCCTGGGCAGTAGAAATTGGGTCACAGAGTATGACTGGTGATTTATTGAGAGCTAATTGCTCTTTGAGAGCCTGTACAATTTTCTCTTTTTCTTTACGTCGATTCGGCATTGATTGATGAGGATCTGGATGAAAAGCCCCCAAAATTAAGGCATTTGCTCGCTTAACTTGCATCTTTCGGACAGTTGCAATTGGATGAGGCTGCAAACAGGGGGCATATAAAACTCTGCCCTTTTCGGTTTCAACATAAAGTGACGCGCCGCCCAAAATACTACCTGATGGCAACAATTCCATCTTCAATCTTCCAATTGAAAAAGGTCGATTATACTGGCAAATAAGTGCAGATGGTTTCTTGCGACAGGCCTCTAAAATTTTTACAGTTTCTTCTGTCGTAATAACTTGAGGGACATGTGTTCGAGTGAGCGCTGCTGCAGAACTTAAAAAAGAAAGCTCGCCATTTAAATGCGAGTCAAGCCAAAGAATGGAATCTGCAATATGCAATCCATCCTCTGTTGATTTTAATTTTATTAAATCTCTGCTCAACGTTTATATCTCTCAGTCAGACATGAATTTTAAAACACTAGCGACAGCAGAATTGTTAAATTTTATAAAAACCAATAATCCCTTAAAAAGCATAGTGTTTTAGCTGACTAACGTCAAGCATGGACTGCTTATTTACTTGGCAGGCCAATTAGTAGCCACGGGATTCATTGACCCGGCCATTTACGTAGCGACTATAATAGGTATATTGCCAGTAAAAATCTTGGAACGGCGTCACACCTTTGATACTGCCATTGTTAACAGCTCTATATAGTTCTAAATAATCTCTATACTTTTTTAAAATAATTGTAAAAATAACCCTGTACAGG
>JAPLFV010000399.1 GCA_026390495.1 Pseudomonadota bacterium
ACAGTCGAAAACTCATGATCCACACCAGAGATCTTAACGGCCACAATAGCAGCACCATTCAAACTTGACAACAAGACCCTTCTCAATGAATTCCCAAGCGTCAATCCATAGCCTCGTTCCAAAGGCGTGGCAACAAATTTACCATAGGAATCATTCAATATTTCTGCGACTAATTTATTCGGCTTGATCAAATTCTGCCAATTTCGATGCATTTTGTTACTCCGTTTACCAGTGACAAATGAAAAAGAAGACACAAGAACTCTTTACTTATTGTAAAGCTCCACAATCATTCTTTCTTTTACATTCAAGTGAATATCGTCTCTTGTTGGTAGGGAGACTACCTTCCCAGAAAAAGATTTATGATCTACTTCTACCCAAGGAGTAGGTGCTCGCTTCGAAAATAGATCCGCAGCAAGAGGAAACATTCCCAACTTTCTACTATTCTCCTTAACGGACACGAGATCTCCCACGTCAACATTTGCTCCAGGCATATTAACTCTGCTGCCATTCACTATTATGTGGTTATGCCTTACTAACTGCCGTGCCTCAGACCTGCTTCTGGCAAAACCCATCCGGTAAACTACATTATCCAGTCTTTGTTCAAGATTTCTGAAAAATATATCTGATGTAACGCCTCTTTTTGTCGCCGCTCTATCGAACTGAATGCGCATAGACTTTTCTGTAAGTCCATACACCCTCCGAACCTTCTGTTTCTCTCGCAATTGTTGACCGAACTCGGACAGTTTACTTCGCTTCTGCCCATGCTGTCCTGGAGCATAAGCTCTCCTTTCAAAAGAACAACGATCTGTCAGACATCGCTCTCCCTTTAAAAACAGCTTTTGATTTTCTCTTCTACAAAACCTACAAACTGGGCCATGGTACTGTGCCATAAAACATCCCCTATAATATTTCTAACTCAATTCGTTATACTCTTCTTCGCTTAGCGGGCCTGCATCCGTTATGTGGAATTGGGGTCACATCTTTAATCATTGAAACTTTCATTCCGACGGATGCAATTGCTCTAACTGCACTCTCTCGTCCCGATCCAGGACCTTTTACCAAGACTGCAACCGATCTCATTCCCGCATCCATAGCCCGTCTTGCAGCATCTTCAGCAGCCACCTGGGCAGCAAAAGGGGTGCTTTTTCGAGAGCCCTTAAAGCCTTTACCACCTGCTGTTGCCCAAGTCACAACCTCACCATTCAGATCTGTAAAAGTAACTATGGTGTTATTGAATGTTGCCTGGATGTGAGCCACTCCTGCAGGGCTAGATTTTCTCGTCTTCTTCTTTTTAACAACGCCTGCTGCTTTTACTGTCGCCATAAAGGTGTTTTCCTCTTATTCCTGTTTCTACAGTTAACCTAAATAAATTAGTAATACTATGCTCAACCTGGGGCAGCTTTTTTCTTGTTGGCCACTGTCTTACGAGGACCCTTCCTAGTGCGAGAATTTGTTTTAGTCCTTTGTCCTCTAACAGGCAATCCTCTTCTATGCCGAATTCCCCTATAACTATTCAAGTCCATCAAACGCTTAATTGATAGGCCCACGTCTCTCTTTAAATCGCCTTCCACTAAAATCGAACTCTCAATAACTCGACGGATATTATTAGCATCATTAGGACTTACATCGTTAGCCCGCACATTTGGGTCTACTCCAGCTTCTGCTACAATCCTCGCGGCCTGCCGCCTTCCAATGCCAAAAATGCTTGTCAGTGCAATTTCAATTTTTTTATTTCCGGGTAAATCAACCCCAGCAATTCGTGCCATACGTGGTTCCCTCCAATTAGTTTAGCCTTGGGCCTGCTTGTGCTTACCAATACTACAGATCACTCTGATTACGCCTTTTCTCTTAACAACTTTACATTTATCACAGATTGGTTTAACGCTGGTTCTAACTTTCATCTCATTTCCTTCCTAATCACTTAGCCCTGTATGTTATGCGTCCCCTGGATAAATCGTACGGAGAAATCTCCAATTTAACTTTATCGCCAGGTAAAATCTTAATGAAATGCATTCTCATCTTCCCACTAATATGCGCAAGAACCTCATGCCCATTTTCAAGTGTTACCTTGAACATTGCATTAGGGAGTGGCTCCTTCACGATACCGTCAACCTCGATCACGTCTTCCTTAGCCATTACCAATCTTTCACTGATTTATCTTTAAAATAGAGCGCTGGACTATACGCCCTCGGATTAATTTTTACAAGCCTTTTCGCCTCATCCAGTCATTTCTTCCACAATTGCAGAAATCTCATCAAAAATATCCGACTGATCTCCTTCACCCGAAACGGCAAAGTAGATACCCCTAGATTTATAAAATTCTATGATTGGCGCACTGCTTTCATTGTAAATTTCCAGCCTTACCCGGATACTTGCCTCAGTGTCATCATCTCTTTGAATCAAACCTGACCCGCATTTATCGCAAATTCCAGCCAACTTAGGTGCCGCTAAATGAATGTGAAAGGTCGCATTACATATAGGGCACAGCCTACGTCCAGACAATCTTTCTATCAACACATTGTGGTCTACCATTAAATGGATACAACCAGTCACAGGATGTTCCCTATTTAAAGATTCCAGCATTTCGGCTTGGGCGATATTGCGAGGAAAACCGTCCAGAATCACCATTTTACCTTTAGAAGCCTCCAGATCGATTCGTACCATCTGAAAAATGATATCGTCTGGAACCAATCCACCCTTTGCTACAATATCCTGCGCCAAATTGCCTACACTAGATTTCAACTTTATCTGTTTACGAATGGCGTCTCCTGTAGACACCTTCAGATAACCATATTTCTTAAATAGAAGATCAGCTTGAGTTCCCTTTCCCGATCCGGGTGGCCCCATAATAACGGCGATCATGAGACTCCGCTCCGTCGAGGTCGAATAACCCCTTTTTTCAAAAAAGAATCGTAACGAAGTGATTGCCTGTGGGCGTCTATCTGCCTAAAGGTCTCAAGCGCAGTTCCAACAACAATCAATAGACTGGTACCGCCAAAATAGAACTGAACCCCAAATTGGTCAGCAAATACACTTGGGAGAATACATATAGCTGAAAGGTACAATGCTCCCGATAGAGTTAACCTATTGACGATTTTACCAATAAAATCAGATGTTTTCGCTCCAGGCCTTATTCCAGGAATAAAACCACCATTCTTCTTTAAGTTCTCAGCAATATCGTCGGTTTTAAATGTAATTGAGGTATAGAAAAAAGCAAAAAACAAAATAAGTCCCACATAAATTGAGTTATATAGCCAACCACCCGGAATGAACACACTTGTGATTAATCCAGCGAATGGAGAACTAGGGGCAATTGCGGTTAATGTCTGTGGAAACTGCAACAAAGAACTTGCGAAAATAGGTGGTATCACACCCGCCGCATTAAGTCTTACTGGTAGGTGTGTATTTTGGCCACCGTAAACTTTTCCTCCAACTTGTCTTTTTGCATATTGCACAGGTATTTGCCTTACTCCCTGCTCAATAAAAACAACACCTCCAACTATGACTACGACCAATAATCCCACCAGTAAAACTCTTCCAATATCCATTTGCTGTTGGCTGTATTGTGAATATGTATTACCAATAATCTGCGGTAGCCCTGCCACAATTCCAGAAAAAATAATCAGCGACATCCCATTGCCAACTCCAAATTCGGTTATCCTCTCACCCAACCACATAACAAAGGCAGTTCCAGCTGCTAGACTTACCATAGTTAAAATGCGCCAAGACAAGCCACCCTCTATAACCAAGCGCCCACTTTGGAAATTTGCGCTTTCTAAGCCTTTTGCGATCACATAACCTTGAAATAGAGCGAGAACGATGGTCGCGTACCTAGTATATTGATTTATCTTCTTACGACCCGCCTCACCCTCTTTGGAAAGCTGCTCCAGATAAGGAACAACCACTGTCAAAAGTTGAGCAATAATTGAAGCAGAGATATAAGGCATGACACCAAGTGCAAATACGCTAAAACGCTCTAATGCTCCACCTGAAAACATATTAAACATTCCAAACAAATTGGCGCCTTGAGTTTTGAAAAATTCTCCCAAGGCAACACTATCCACCCCTGGGACTGGAATATGCACTCCAATTCGATATATTGCCAAAAACAAAAGCGTATACATCACCTTCTTTTGTAGGTGATTTACACGCCCCTCAGGTAAACGACTGATTCCCTGTGCCACTATCGCTACTCCTTAATCGAAACAGAACCACCGGCCTTAACTATTGAATCATTTGCAGCTTTACTAATTTTGCTGACTTCTACCCGTACTCCAACTTTACAAGGGCTCGATCCCAGAATTTTCAACGGAAGCTTACTATTGCGAATTAGACCTATTGCGTCTAATTCCTTTTTTGTCACCAAGCTACCTGCTGAGAACTTGTTTAAATGCGCCACATCAACACAGTTATATTGTGTTTTGCTTAAGCTGGTAAAACCTCGTTTAGGGAGACGTCTATACAGAGGCGTCTGTCCACCCTCAAATCCTGCTCTGATACCACCACCTTTTCTAGCGGTTTGGCCTTTTCCACCTCGGGCAGCAGTCTTACCTAACCCGCTTCCGATACCTCTTCCAAGCCGCTTCTTCTTAACATTTGACCCAGGAGCAGGTGATAGGTTACTGAGATTCTTCTTTTGGTTATTTTGCTCTAATGACATTGTTTCACCTACAAACGATTTAATTAATCTACAAATTTAAATACGACGAGATGCCGTACCTTATTAATCATTCCACGAATACAGTTATTATCTTTTTGAACTTGTTTCATACCGATACGACCTAACCCCAAAGAGACAATAATTCTTGCTTGAGCTACCGGTTGACCAATCAAACTTTTAATCTGCTTTACCTCAATATTTTTCATATGCCATCCCATAAATAACATTTTGTAAAAAACTACTTCGCGGAACCCTTACTCTTTGTATTACGTAACTGCAATATCTGATCTAGAGATTTACCCCTATCGGCTGCATAGTCTTCTACAGAAACCATTTCTTTCAATCCATTGATAGCCGCCCGAACAACTGAGTGATAATTCTTTGTACCATGCACTTTACAAACGATATCCTGGATCCCAGCCAACTCACAAATAATGCGAACTGAACCCCCTGCAATTGTTCCAGTACCTTTTCTGGCAGGAAACATTAAAACCTTTGCAGAGCCAAACTTTCCAATCGTTTCAAAAGGAATGGTTCCGTCCTGAGTAATAATCTTCAGCATATTCTTCTTGGCCTGGTCCGCACCTTTTTTAATTGCATCTGGAACTTCTCCAGCCTTTCCTAAACCAAAGCCGACTCTACCCTTCCCATCGCCTACAACAACAAGAGCGCTAAAGCTAAATCTTCTTCCGCCCTTTACAACCTTTGCAACACGAGCAATGTGTACAACTCTGTCTTGAAGACCATCAGATTCTATGTCTTTGGAACTATCTTTTTTAACTCGCTCTTCTCTAGCCACAAATACCTCTTGTAATTTTAGTTACCTATTTTAGATCTAGAATGCCAACCCACCACTTCTAGCGCCATCAGCAAAAGCTTTAACTCTACCGTGATATTCGTATCCATTTTTATCAAAAACAACAGCTTGAATTTTAGAGCCAATGCACGCTTCAGCAAGGCGCTTGCCTAACTCTGTGCAAAAATCAATACCAGCTCTTCTGTCTGCAGAAAACGAACTTATGCTAGCAATAGTCCTTCCAGAACTATCGTCAATAACTTGCGCAGAAATATGGCGAGCAGATCGATATACAGTCAATCTTGGTCTAGTGGCTGTGCCTGAAATGTTCCTTCGAATTCTCATCTTGCGCTTAAGTCTTAATAAAATTTTGTCTTCCATTTGTTTCGACATAACGAACCCTCTCTAATAATCAATAGTCTACTTTTTACCAGCCGCTTTACCGACCTTTGTTACAATAACTTCGTCAGAGTAGCGAATACCTTTGCCGTGATAAGGCTCTGGTGGTCTAAATCCACGAATTGTCGCCGCAACTTGCCCAACAACTTCCTTTTCAGGACCAGAAATTAATAAATTTGTTTGTTTGTCTACTTTAATCTCAATTCCTTGCGGTGCTACAAAATCAATAGGGTGACTATACCCAACGTTTAATGTCAAAGTCTTACCAGATTGAGCCGCTCGGTATCCAACCCCGATTAAAGTCAATGATTTGCTAAAACCTGTAGTTACTCCATTCACCATATTGGCAAGAAGAGTTCTGCTCAAACCATGAAATTTTCTATCTTCCCTCTGCCCAGACTTTTGCTTTACATGAGCGTTCGATCCTACTACTTCAACAGTAACAGTCTCATGAAATTCCCTCTCCAAGGCTCCCTTGGGCCCTTTCACACTAACTTTCTGCCCAACAACCTTTATTTCAACATTCTTTGCAAGCTCTATAGATTTTTTTCCAATTCGGGACATGGTATCTTTTCCTTAATATTTTTAGAACACTGAACAAATATGCTCGCCACCCAATTTATTCGCACGTGCATTTCTATCGGCCATAACGCCTTTCGATGTTGATAGAATCGCACAACCCAGACCATTTTTTACGAATGGTATCTTGCCAACACCAACGTAGACTCTTCTACTGGAGGTACTTACTCTGTCTATTCTTCTAATCACGCCCTGCCCGTTTTCTCTATATTTCAGAGCAATTTTAATTAGCCCTTGCTTCTTATCTCTAATACATTTGAAATTGAGAATAAACCCTTCTTCCTTCAAGATATTTGTCACTGCAATCTTAATCATAGATGCAGGGATTGACACGGTATCATGTTTGGCTAACTGTGCGTTTCTAATTCTTGTTAGCAAATCTGCGATAGAATCTGTAGCTCTCATAAATTCTCCAATAAAATATTTACCACGAAGCCTTTGTAACACCTGGAAGTAAGCCCTTTAAAGCCATGGTTCTGAAACAAATTCTGCATATTCCAAATTTTCTATAAACTGCCTTCGGCCTTCCACATGACGTGCATCTAGTGTACGCTCTTACCGAAAATTTTTGCTTCTTCCCAGCTTTTTCTACCATTGCCTTGGTTGCCACTAGAAATTCTCCTAAACTAAAGATTATACCTATTTACGAAACGGGAAATTAAACGTATCCAACAAAGCTTTAGCATGAACATCACTGGACGAATTTGTCACAAATGTAATGCCGAGTCCTCTCAACTTATCAACTTTATCATAGTCAATTTCAGGGAAAATAATTTGTTCACATTTATGAATCTATCCAAAAACTCATACATTTTCTGTCTGCGAAGTGTTACAGCACAGCCTATTGGAGCACCTTGCCTAAGCTTGAATGTCGCAATACTTTTCTTAGCTCGAGTCATCACTGGCTTCTGACCGGTAATGGCTCCCAACTCAACCATAGCTGCTTCTAAAGTCTTAATGTTTTGAATCGCCTCTCCTTGGCCTATATTAACCACTATCTTAGTCAATTTTGGAACTTGCATTACATTTTCCAATTTAAGATCAGAAAATAGTTTAGACTTTAACGCTTTATTATATTGTTCTTGTAATCTAGGTGATGTCATTTTTTTCTCCAATATTTCCTATAATACTTCTGGCGCCAAAGACGCGATTCTACCAAAACCTGCAAAACGAACTTCTCGGGCTACAGGGCCAAATATTCTTGTTCCAACCGGCTCATTATCTTTTCCCTTGATTAGAACTGCTGCATTTTGATCGAATCTAATAGAAGTACCGTCCGATCTTTTAACTTCCTTTACGGTTCTTACCACCACCGCCTTATGAACCGACCCCTTTGCGACCTTACTATTTGGCATGGCTTCTTTTACAGACACGACGATTATATCGCCGACAGAGGCATACTTCCTTTTACTGCCACCCAATACCTTAAAACACTTGATGCTTTTCGCACCAGAATTATCGCCAGCAGCTAAAACTGTTTCCATTTGTATCACTAGATCTACCTCCAAAAATTTCAAAACTTAATCTAAAAATAAATCCAGTCTACACAATTCTCACCAGAGTGAAGCGCTTGCTAGCACTTAGCCGTCTCGATTGAACCACTAATACATGATCCCCAATTTTAGAAATATTCCCTTCATCGTGGAACATCAATTTCGATCGTCGTCTGATGTACTTTCCATAAGTCGCATGCTTTACTATTCGCTCTACTTGCGCAACCCGAGACTTATTCATTTTATCACTGACAACTACGCAGCGGATCTCATTTGATTTTCCACTTACTGTGCTTTCACCTTTACTCATAACTCAACCTACCTTCGACAAATTAATAAATTATTTTCTACCCTTCACATTGCCGGAATTACGCGAAGTCAATACTCTGGCCAAATTTTTACGCAAGCCGCGAGCCTTTGCATTCAGTTTGGCGCCGGAATTATACACATCTAAGCGCATAGAGACAAGCTGTTTACGAATCCCAAGCTCCATCTCTTTTAACTTGATATCTGATTGACCTTTAATATCTGAATTTTTCATTTCCATAATGTCCATCGTTCAACCCCACGGATCGTCTTGTCTAGTAATTAATTTTGTCTTTAGATTAAGCTTAGCTGCAGCGAGCGAAAGCGCCTCGGTAGCAACCGCCTTATCAACTCCAGCCATTTCATACAGAATCTTTCCAGGCTTGATAACAGCAATATAGTATTCAACCCCACCCTTTCCGGAACCCATTCTTGTTTCAGCTGGCTTCTTCGTAATCGGCTTGTCAGGAAAGATTTTAATTAAAACTTCTCCTCCTCTTTTAATATGCCGTGTCATCGCAATACGCGCCGCTTCAATTTGTCGAGCAGTGACCTTCCCACTTTCTAGCGCCATTAATCCAAAGTCTCCCTTGGTTAATTCAGTCCCACCTTTGGCCTTTCCTTTAATCCGACCTTTGTGCGACTTCCGATACTTCATTCGTTTAGGGGCAAGCATTTAATAAAAGCCTTTCATACTGAATTGAATTTACATTCAATTTAATTTGTTAAAATATCGCCTTTGAAAATCCATACTTTTACACCGGTCAAACCATAGGTAGTCAATGCCTCAGCGGTTGCGTAATCGATATCAGCGCGCAATGTATGAAGCGGTACTCGACCCTCCATATAACGCTCGGTGCGTGCAATTTCCGCGCCACCAAGTCGACCGCCTAGACTCACTTTGATACCCTTTGCCCCGGCTTTCATAGCTTGGCCCATTGCCTTTTTCATCGCACGGCGAAAAGATACCCTCTTCTCCAATTGTTGCCTAATTCCTTCTGCAACTAATTTTGCATCTAAGTCAGGCTTTTTTATCTCAAAAACATTGATGACAGGATCACCAGATTTAATATTACATTTTTTTGTCAATTCATCTTTCAAAGTGTCTGCACCAGACCCTTTTCGCCCAATGATAATACCAGGCCTACTGCTATGAATATTGATTTTTAGATTACGCGCAGCCCTTTCGATTTCGATACTTGAAATTCCTGCGTCGACAAATTTAGTAGTAAGAAACTTTCGGATTTTAATATCTTCAGCAAGTAAAGAAGCATAATTATTGTCTGCAAACCACCTAGACGACCAAGTCCGTGTGATGCCGATCCTAAAGCCAACTGGATTTACTTTCTGTCCCACTTAATACCCCTCATTTATTTTCTAAAAATTAACTCTCTTTGACTTTAAGCGATATATGCGACATGCGTTTCTTAACAGAAGTTGCTCGGCCTTGAGCCCTTGGTAAAAACCTCTTCAAAACTGGACCCATATCCACCATAATTTCACTTATTTTTAAACGATCCACATCAATAGTTGCTCGATTTGAAGCATTTGCGACTGCCGACTTAACAAGTTGATGGATTAACACAGCTCCCTTCTTGTTAGTCAAGCGCAATTCGTCAAGAGCCCTCTGGACTTCCTTGCCTCTCACTAAATCAGCCA
>JAPLFV010000360.1 GCA_026390495.1 Pseudomonadota bacterium
AGCTAAGTAGTATCTGTCAATATATTTTTGAACAAGATCAGTTTGGTCGGTTGAGTTTATACTCGTTATACTCCCATCAGGCATAACATATTTTTCAAAATTGATGACATCTATCATTGCTAACGGAACATCTACATCGTGGATTACAACTGATGAGCCATCGTATTTCTGAAAAATTGCTTCCCAAAATTTCACCTGTTGTCTAACGAATTCATCTGTAATGAAAGGATGAGTTGCCTTTTTACTATCTTGAATGGATTTAGTAGAAATTCCAAAGCAGGGAGTAGATACAATGAATGTTAACGCCATTGTTATGTTTAACAACAGGTTGAATCTGACAATTGTACCTTGAATGGGTCGCATCGATTTTTCATCCTAAATGGCCATTGCGTCATGGAATAAAAGTCAGCTCAATTTTACAGCAGCGGAGTGGTCACTTATTTATTTTACGATGATTTCTTTCATACTCCAAACGATGAACCCCATGTGGCGGTTGACCTAAAAGCGATTGGCATGATAATAATGGTGGGATAGTCAGTAATTTGGTTTTTGCCAAAGAAGACTGTTGTCGGACTGTAGCGCAGTTGGTAGCGCGTACGCTTGGGGTGCGTGAGGTCGTGGGTTCGAATCCCGCCAGTCCGACCACCTTTCTAATTTTTTAATATATCTAAAATATTGAGCAGAAATTTCCTTATTGCAAATGATTGCTTTGTGATTCAATGAATTTGATTGGACTTGTACTTGGTGTGGGATTTTATGATTCGGTTAAACTGGCATTTTGCAATAGCTTGTCTATTTTATACGTCATCGCTGTTTGCAAATAGTCCACGAGAGATTTC
Source organism: Pseudomonadota bacterium (assembly GCA_026390495.1). Classification (GTDB taxonomy): domain Bacteria; phylum Bdellovibrionota_B; class Oligoflexia; order Oligoflexales; family RGVZ01; genus CAMDKS01. Next base: position 840 of record JAPLFV010000360.1, read on the forward strand.
AAATCAGATAGACGTTATCATCAAAAAAAATATTCAATTTGAGTCAAAGGATTTTGGGTCAAAGAGACCGTCAGAAACATTTGTCTCAGTAGAAGCAGATCCGCAGCTGCGACTTTCAGTTATTGATGTTGTGCAAGATGTTTTGCTGTTTTTGCCTAAGGAGTTTCAGAAAGAGCCATTGACTGTTTTTTTTGAGGAGAAAGCAGACATTAAATTTCCAGATGGGACAATTGAGAGTACCCCTTTGTCATTGATTACAAAAATGCAGCATCCAAGGAAGAACTCCATTAGGATGGGGTCTTTAGAAACCGGTGAACGAGTCGCTTTGTTTCGATCTCAGCTTTCCCATGAAGTGTCCCATTTGCTTGTCGAGTGGGCTAGTCGTCAGTCTGGAGTTACAAATCGAGATCAAGAATTTTTTACAAATTGGAGTAAAAGCATCTATGAGGGAGTAGCCGATTTTATTACGGCGGTGGTCACTCGCTCGACTTTGATTGGATCTGAAGAAATTTGGTTTCGCCGTGATATAAAGAGTTTTGAAACGTTATCCGAAGCTCGGCATTCAAGATTGTCATTAGATTTAGCTCGGTTTGGACTTAAACGTGAGGGCCTCGCACCGAAATTTCGAGTTTACCGGGAGTGGCTAGATTGGTTGGAATCGGTGTTTCGAGACGAGCAAGTCATAGATCCTTATGCTGAAGGGCTTTGGATTGCTGGACAACTTTGGAAGAAGGTTGAAGCAGGTTGCGACTCACGTGAGTTAGTTTCAAATATTATTCGATTGGCGGCGATTGAGAAGAGGTTCGAAAATCCCCAGCTTTTTATCGAATCTGCGGTTAGTTCCTGTAAAATCTGAATTTATCGTTGAAAGCGGTTTACTCTGCTTGGATTCAAAGGGTCTTGTTGCGGTATAGATTTTTCTTGCGTAGACAGGGCTTTATTTCAATTCTTTAAAGAGTAAATGATCAATTTGGCTTGGGATAAGCATTTTTTTTCCGTCTTTAGGAGACAATGATCCCTTAAAGAAGCGGTCTAGTTTTATTTTTTTGCATTTTTTCCAAGATAACTATCAGTAATGATTGATCTATATAATGTCGCTGTGTGTTTTTGTTTCACAAGTGAATAATGTCTAGTGAAATATTTTTAGAATGATGTATTATGTGCGCTCAACAATGTCCGGTACGAGGCCGTGGACGTGCTGTTTACGGCTCGAGGTCGGATCTAATTAGAGGTTATTTATGGGAAAAAAATTGTACGTCGGCGGTCTATCTTACAACACGGATGATCATGGTTTAAATGATCTATTCGCTCAAGTAGGTTCAGTAGACAGCGCAAAAGTGATCACAGACCGCGAAACAGGACGTAGCAAAGGGTTCGGATTTGTCGAAATGGCAACTGATCAAGAAGCTAATGCGGCAATCCAAAAGTTTAACGGTGCAGAAGTTGACGGACGTCGTTTGACAGTCAACGAAGCAAAACCACAAGCACCTCGTGAAAATCGCGGCGGCGGCGGTGGATACGGCGGCGGTGGCGGCGGCGGCGGCGGTCGTAACCGTTGGTAATTTGATTAATTAATCAAAGATCGAAGCCTCGATAAAGTGTGAGATTTCTCACAAGTTATCGGGGCTTTTTTTATTGAATTTCTGCAGATCAACATGAATAAACTGATGCTTAAGAATCTAAGTTCAATTTTGAGAGACCCCTAGGACATCTTCGAGCCAGTACTTATTAAACATCCTTGTGAGGGCAAGGCTCGAGATTTATCAATGTTATTGAGCTTTAGTGCAGCGGACGTCTTTTTTTATGACTGAACCGCCTCGAGATGATTCTTCAACTGTTGCACAGTTGTACAATGCAGATGTTCCACCAGCAATTCCAATGACTACTGTAGCGTTTGTACCTTCTGTTTCTGCTTTGGCAGACTCGATAGACGCTTCTGCCACGCCTGATGCAAGAAGGTCTCTAACGCTATGCTCAATGCTTTCCAAAACTAAATATGCTTGCGTTCCTCGTGCGGGAACGCGAGCAGACTCGTCTCCACCCCTTGCAAAACCACTGATGCTAGCAGAACACAGTACTAATCCAACGATAACATTCTTCATTTCAAATCTCCTTTGATCTTTCGTTTTAGACATTCACACCTTGTGGCTGTCTTGAAGTACAAATTAGAATGAAATTGAGAGTGTGACTAGAAAAGTGATCTGAAAATGTTGAGGGGATTCGAAAGGGTAAACAACAAGAGACAAAAGGTAAGTGCTAAACTATTGAAATTTAGCACTTAGATTGAAAAAAAATTATTTCCCCATTGAATTGATCAAATCGTCAGCTTTTTTCTCA
>JAPLFV010000117.1 GCA_026390495.1 Pseudomonadota bacterium
GAATATGGTGCTTCTATGTCAATTGGCAAAAAATTCACTGGTTTCTCGATGGGATCATTGGAACTAACCAGTCAAGGACCTGAAAGTTCCTTGTATTTTGGCGCGACAGTGGGCGGACTTTTTCGGTATCGTCAGATTCAAGCGGACGTTAGAAGCAGCTGGCTAGCAAATCCCATAGGTCGAGGTGACAATAGAAAAATATATTCAAGCGTGGGCATAGCGACACCAATATCAATGCAACAGGCGCTTTCTGTCTTTCTAAAAAAAACTTGCTTGAGTCAAAGTAATTGGTGCGTAAGTGATTACGATCTTGATTTTAAGTTTTATTTTTGATCAGAGCCTGCTAGTTTGCGCAAGGCAAAAATCCAAGGCCTTCGTGCTCGCGTTTAAACTCTATTAGCCCTTGACTAACTTCACACCACACTGCTTTGACAGCTTCTTTCGAGCTATTGTTAAAACGCTCAATTGCATCTCGCTCATGAATATATTGTACTGTTGTGACCGCTAAATCCGATGTCTTAAATGCATTTTGCATACCTTCCAAGTGATGGGCTCGATCATCTACAAAGACTATGGCGTTGTACTTTCTTTTCATTTTGTGCATCAACGTTTTTAGCATAATTCCTTTATGTTGTCCCTGGGTCAGATAAACACCATTCTTAAAGACAACATCCCTGGGAGTCTTGAGCGAAAACTCAATTACGTCATCTTTTGAGAGTCCAGAGGTCTCAATATCTTCTAGATTATAAGGTTGATGTTCAAGGGCCCAATCTGTAGATGTCTCAAAATTAACTTTTCGATATGGAAACCCAGCTCTCTCCAATTCGAATCTAGTTTTGTCGCCCATCGAAGGAGATCTCGACGTTAGCGCTATAGCAGAACTACCTCGCTCGACAAATTTTTGAAGACTACTGGGAATCCTAAGCTCCACGGGCATCATGGGAGAAAGATTGGTCAGTGTTGTTTGAAGGTTCAATAAATCAGGGATCGACGTTGCCACCATTCCTTCAGGTACAACATGCGTCTCTTTATACTGCTCAATTAACTTGGATTGCCAAGGCAATAAGAACGTTTTTTGCCCCGTGCTTTTCAACGGCGAGTGCTATTGCTTCTTCCACGTCAATAAAGCGATTGGAGATATAGTGTCCTTCATCTTTTGCCATAACGTTGCCACTAGCCAGGAGAAGCGCGATCGCCCCTGCCAATTTTCTAAAGGTTCCCGGACGCCCATTTGCAGTGTTCTGGCTTGTGACTCTTAGACTGTTGACTGTTGATTTCATGTTTGACCTCTCTCTTGTAAGATTAAGTAATTATTAACTTAATATAAAATTTGTTGGATTTATTTGGCACTTCATTGCTTGAACATAGGAATAAACCAGTTCCAAATTTAAGAAAATTTAAATATAATAAATCAAATAGTTAGAAAAACTTAATATCCAATACTCATCAATAACAATCCAGGCAGGGCGATCGATGATTTCAAATTCATACTTAAAATATTTTCGGGATGCGGCTGTGTTGGGCGGGATTGCGCGTGCTGCTAAGCTAAATCGCGTCAGTTCTTCAGCCATCAGTCAGGCAATTGCGAATCTGGAAAGCCATTTCGATTTAAAATTTCTAGAGCATTCAAAAAATAGATTTCAGTTAACGTCGGATGGTCAACTCATGCTTGAGCAATGCCACAAGGTGCTCAATACCTTGGACGAAATGGAAACATCGATTCAGGAAACTAAAAACACGTTAGCTGGCGATGTGGTATTTGCAACTCAACAAAGTATTGGTCATTACCTACTACCTCCATTTCTGAAATTTTTCAGACAAAAATATCCTAACATCAAACCGAAAATCAAATTGGCACCGACAGATGTGGTCAGTCAGTGGATTGAGGCTCGCACCATTGATTTTGGGCTCTCGGTTGACAATTTTGGTGATCATCCTTTTTTAAGTTTGCCAATATACAAAGGACGATTTGTATATATGTGCACAAATCAATGGACCAAAAAGAAAGTTAATAGCCTTGAGTTTATAACTCCGGGAGAGTCAACCCGCGAGCGCAGAACATTCGCGAGGCAATTCGTAGATAAATACGGTCACAACCCAAACATCGCTATTGAAATCAAAAGTTGGGGGGTTGTAAAAAAACTTGCGTCTTATGATTTGGGAGTAGGAATTATCCCAGACTATCTAATTCATAAAGACGAAATTGGTAATCTTCTCCATTATCCGTTAGACATTGATCCAATCCCCTATTCCATCAATGCTTACTATTGTAAAAGACGCAACAAACTTTCTCGTCA
>JAPLFV010000328.1:0-1139 GCA_026390495.1 Pseudomonadota bacterium
ACAGATACTGAGATATTGCCATCAAAGGTTCAAATGAAAACTCGTGATGGATCTGTTAGGGAATATACTTGCGCTCTACTTGAGCAAGAATCGAAGATTGTACAATGTATTAGTCATAGTAAAACTAAAACTGAAATAAAAGTTGTTTTCTTTCCAAGTGGTCAGGCCACAGCAATTGCAAAAACATCGCAAGGCGGCACTCTTATTAACAAACTATTTTTCAAACCTTACGAGACGTAATTTGGCGCGATTTATCAAGATGCCTTAGACAGCTCAGAAGAACAAAACAGAAAGTAGCTGCCTGGCAGTGCATCAAACTCTAGCTCCTTCGAGCATTGATCACAATGCATGACGGGAGGAGTCCGATTAGCAATACTTTTAAATTCCTTCTTCATATCGATGAGCTTAGATATCTCACCGTGATCGTCACAAGCATAAGGAGCAAAGAATGATTCTACCTGTCCACCAGAAATGGAATCTGGAACCATGTTGATTTGGTCAACCATGGCCACGCTACATCGTTTAAAAACGAGTTTGCCAATTCTAGCAAAATCTCTGACCATGTAAACCCATTCACGGATTCCACAGGAATTAAAGTGTGTGATATCCTCTAAAACAAGAATAATATTTTGAGCTTTGACGCGTGGAACATCTTTTTGGCGAAAATTCTCGTCGACTTCACCTTTGAACGTATACGTGACGTCTTTGCTGTCCGTAGCGATTACAATCGTTAAGTTTCCAAATTGAATTGTCTCGTTCATAGATTCTTTCCTTTAACATGAAATCTAGACCCGTTTGCGTGAGCCATCGTCTTTATGCCTCATATTCATCGGTCTTTTCTTATTTTCCCTTAACGCCCGCAATGGAATCGGTACCGCTAGGCAACAAAAATTCAACAATATCAGTATTTTATCTGTTCATTGGGACTTGAAGGGGAAACACTTTCAAATCGAAAGAGGTCAACCAGGACTTGCTCGGCTGGGTAGCTAAACAAAAATTGCTGTGGATACTGCTATATTGGCTTTCGGCATCAGATCGATAGCAAAATTTGATTTTAAAGTTACTAAGTTTAATGCTATCAGACTATGTTCATCACTTACAACGACTGGAGCTAAAATGAAAATTCAAACATCTATTGC
>JAPLFV010000328.1:1172-23074 GCA_026390495.1 Pseudomonadota bacterium
ATTCTTTATGGTTTTCTAACTTTGATATCAGGTAACAATCCATTGCAGGCTCAGTCGATAGAAGACTCTGAGATACAAAAAATAAGATGCTTTAGCGCATCAAACAATTCTGACGTTTCAACAGATGCCTCTGGAGACATTGTCATTGAACGCAATCAAAACGGCGTCAAAGCGTTTCAAGTAGGCCGGCCCGAAACGAGTTTTACCTGCAAACAATCTAGCGAGTCCATTGACTGTCGGATAGTAAACACAAATCAGTTTCCTGAATTGGCTCGGTCGTATACGCTTAAACTATTGTTGATTCATCGCGGTCATCAAACTTTCTTTAGAACCATTACAGTTGCTAGCTCACTCGGTGGTGGCGGTGCTGGTGCAGGCCCAATTCGATTTACTGCAACCAAAGACTCTTTTTTTCTTGTTATAAATGTTCGACACTTTGGCCAAAAAAAATCGGCACCAGGTCTCCCTGATGCCGACGTCATTCAATCATTTTCAAAGTCAATCAAACACTATTAACGTTTCAAGTTCACTACTTCTTCGATCATGGAGTCTGTCGTCGTGATAGACCTACTGTTAGCTTGGAATCCACGCTGCGTCATGATCATGTTTACAAACTCTTGCGCCAAATCCACATTGGATTCTTCCAAACTTGATGCGTAGACCGCACCTCTAGTACCACTTTGTGCCAAGCCAATTTTTGGAGGTCCAGAGTCCAATGTACCGTAGAACAAGTTACGTCCAGCCTTGAGCAAACCATCTTGGTTTTCAAATGTAGCAAGAGCTACCGCACCCAACTGCCTTTGTACGCCGTTTGTATAAATTCCACGAATGGAACCGTCCAACTCAATCTTCAGGGTTTTGATATTACCTGCTTCATAGCCATCTTGCGCATGGTAGTTCGTCACAGATTTGGAAGAGATAGAACGGGAAGCATTCAAACCATTTCCCTTTTCTTCACCAATATTTTTTCCGAAATCCAGCTTCACGATTTGCCCCGGCTCAGCGCCATCGATGAAGTTAACACCTTCAGATTCGTCCATTTCCTCAACTTCAAGTAAGCCTTTTGAGCTAAACTTTACTGTTCCAGAAGAAACCAGTGCTGCCTCGGACTCAGGATCGGGATTGGTCACTTCTTTGCTATCCACAGTAGCGAACCATTTCCAAGAAGGACCTTGACCCTCTTCAGCTTCCATTCGTTTGTAATACACAGTCATCGGATGACTTCTACCATGAGAGTCAAACACATTAATCGTATTGTTGAAATTTGATGTTAATTCTGCATTCTTGATATCGAACTCACCGGGAACCGGCTTCATCCTTGCGTCCAAGTTGACGTCCATAGTCACAACGTCGGTCTTCTTAGGAGGAATCGAATTCGTTTCAATACGAACATCCTGCAGCTTCGATGACAATGCACCCGTTTTGCCGGCCATAAACCCCATAACGTGGCCGCCAGAGGGATCAGACAGATATCCGTCCTTATCAAACACGAATGATCCGACTCGGGTATAAAACTTACCTGCGGATTCTTGAACTTCTGTATTGGGATTGTTCAAAACGAAAAATCCCTGACCCTGAATGGCCATATCCGTCAAGTTATCTGTAACGGCAATACCACCTTGAGTATGGATCGTACGAACAGCTCGCATTCTTGCTCCACGACCAACTTGACCTCCTCCACCGCCTGTGGAGAGATCGGACGACAGCATGTCTTCAAATTCGGCTCTGTCCTTTTTAAAGCCTTTGGCATTGGCGTTTGCGATGTTGTTCGCTACGACTGACATACCATCAGACATTACCGACAGCCCAGTTACTCCCGTATAGAGCGCCTGTGAAATTGGCATACCATTCCTCCAAAATAAAGTTCGATACGTTTAGTGCGTTCGATTCACCATGAAACAAATCATGATTAATTTGTTCGCATTTCTAAAAGTATCACTCAAAATTCAGGATTGGTAGTGCAGCACTAAAAATTCAACAATTGGCGACAAAACAAGGCAAGAATGGCAATTGAGGCCTATAATGCATGTCTATTTTTGCCGGGCAAATAGGTAAAAAAAGCCTCTTATTTGGATTTTGACAATCTCAAATAAGAGGCCTTAAATTTACTAAAATATTTTTCTTGAGACAATGATCTCAATCCTAATAGAACTCTATGCGACGACCTTCAATACACTGCGACCATTTCTCTCTGCAGAGTCTGTTTTCTTAACGTCTACAACGTCATCGCCATCTGCTTGCAATTTAGATTTGTATTCTTTGAATTCCTCTGGCTGAAGTGTTGGTGATGGACAGCCGTCTGGTCTAGGATTTTCAATAACATCTTTCCAAGCTGAATATAATGTATTTAACAATCGTTCCACATGATCAAGTGGTTCTGTTTTATTTTGAATATTTGCTTCAATTAATTTATCGATCATAAAAATATATAGATTTTCGAGGTCGTGAGCTAACTGCCCACCGACTTTGAAATCCAAAGTTGCCATTAACTCACTGAGAATTGCTGTCGCCTTAGAAATATATTTTCCTTTGTCAGCAATCTTCTTTTCATTCATCGCAACACGAGCTTGTTTTGTGAATCGGATGGCACCTTCGTACAACATCAGAAGAATTTTTTCGCGACTTGCAGTTGTAACCTGAGTCTTTTGATACTGTTTGTACGGATTATTCATAAACCATCCCCTTTATGTTTGGCCGTCACCTCCTCCTTGAGGTGAGGCAGTTCCCCCACTGATTGTTCCTAAGCTAGCACCCTTGCCTTGGAACATACTGCCTTGAGATTGCAAATTTGCAATTTGCCCCTCAAGAGCTGAAAAACGCCGGCGAATACCCTCTTCCTTCATAACCATGTTGCGTTCGCGTTTTTCAATGTCTTCATCTTGTGATTTGATGATATTCTCTAACGCTTTCGTTCTAGACTTCACCGCACCACTCGTCGGATCGCGAAGCTGTTTTAATTTCGAGGCCATGTTATCTGCAAGTCCTGCAGCTTCTCTGCCCCTAATGAACAACTTCGCAACTCCTTCATAATCTTCGGACAATGACGATTTAACTTTAGCTTCGTCCAGCTTGAGGTTACCAGACTTGGGGTCGGTAGTTATGCCAATATCTGCTAATGTTTGAAACTTTCCCCCGCTTTTTCGCGTATCACCAATAACAGACTGCAACCCGCGCATAACCGTCTTAATGGAACTCTCGCCGGAAAGAAGACCCCTTTTACCAGTCTGAGGATTTTCCTGATACTGATCGTGTATGAATACTGAAACTTGATTGTATTTTTCGACGAATGACTTGATACCTTCCACTGTTTTATCAATGTCATAATTTATACTCACTTGGACGCGCGTTCCTGGTTCCGATCGTTTGATGTTAAATGTCACACCGTCAACCAATTCGTCTAGTTGATTATCAACATCTGTAACAGGAACATCTTCAAACAAAACATCCAAATTCTGCCCCGCGACTTGATTCTTGAACTCAAGAAACGTCGTATCTTCGTCAATTTTGATTTTGGCTTCTTGACCAGATGTCTCGCTAATCACCAATAATCGATAGCTATCGGGATTGTATTTTGTGTTGATAACCATCGCCCTCACGCCCGCATCTAAGTCATTGATCTTTTGAGCAACATCTTGCAAGGTGCTTCCTGGGTCGATTTCAAGATCAAAACTTCCCTTATCATCACGTTCAATCTCCATATAACCAAATCCGACTGCTGTCTTATCTTTATCCGGCCAACCGTATGCGAGTTGCTTATCTGCACGTGCAAGTCCACGCACTTCGAATTCATAAGATCCAACCATGGCATCTGTCTTACAAATTCCATCGATAATATCTGGATGTGACGATTCCACTTTCATTTTAAAAAAATCAGCGCGAGCTTTAAGTGAATTAAGAGTTCCATCAAGATCAGTTAAATGAGTATTCAACTTATCCATTTCTTTTTTTTCTGAAACAAATTTCTCTTTGCGAGTTTTTGCAGTTTTAATAGGAATTTTTTCTGCCTCGACTAACTGGTCTACAAGGCGAGGATCGAGTCCAGAAGCCATTCCACTCATTCTAATTGGCATTTTAACCCTCTCTCTGAATCAAACTCATTTTGTGCTATGCTTGAAGAATAGACTCAAGTGCTGACAACTTTTTTGCGAGACACAACATGCAGAAACAATTCACGATCGCTTCACCGAATTCCACTGAGCATATCAAAGAAATCAACAATCTCTTAACACACGAACTTCGAGATTCAGGTCTTAAATGGCGCTACGAAGAAGAGTATCCATTGCTGCTATCTCCGACAACTCATCAACAAAGCACTTGCGTTTTTCACGACAATGAAGTCGCTGCTCATGCAAACCTGTTTCCAAGAAAATTGATCCATGCGTCTGGACAAAAGTCATTCAACATAGGCCTCATTGGAAACGTTGCGACGTCCAAAAAATATCAGCGACAGGGACTTCAATACAAACTTATGGAGCACTTGGAAAAAACTGCCTTGTTACAAAACGTTGATGCGTTAATTCTTTGGAGCGATCTATATGAATTCTACCAAAAACTTGGCTTTGCGTCGACTGGTCGAGAAATTCGCTACATGTTTGCAAGAAATCCTAATGCACAGTCCAGCTCATTAGACCTACAAGATGTTGAAGAGCTATCAGATTGTGAGTTGTTGCAAATGCTTTCAATGAGACCGAAGATGGAGTGGAATTTGGAGCGTAGCACAAGTGACTTTGCAAAACTCCTGACGATACCAAACACAAGTTTGTATACCAGCAAAAAGAATCAAAAAATCTCCTCATTTTATATTGTTGGCAAAGGCAGCGATATGCAAGGCGTCATACATGAGTGGGGGACAAATGATAGATTGCGATTGATGCACGATATTAGATCCATCATTTTGCAGACTCATCTTGAGGGAGTGCAACTTCTGGCACCGATTAATCTACCTTCAAGTTTCAAGCAGGTTTTCGACACGTGGGCCACGTCAAAAGAAGAGCACTCCATGTGTTGGGCTAAACCGATCGGACTAAACGGCATCGCGGCCATCAAGGCCATCGCTTCCAGCTTTATATGGGGACTAGATTCAATTTAAAAAGAGCTTGTTGGATTCAACTCCTAACAAGCTCTTAAAGTGTCAGTCGTACGGCACCTGCTAAAAAATTAGCCTTTCAACAAGGAAAGAGCCATCTGTGGAATGCTATTTGCCTGTGTCAATACCGAGATACCAGATTGCATCAAGATATTGTGTTTCGACAATTCCGCAGTCTCATCAGCGACGTCAACATCCTTAATTCGGCTTCGCGCAGCAGAAAGATTCTCTACACTCACGGAAATATTTCGGATTGTAGATTCAAGTCGGTTTTGAATAGCGCCCAACTCACCTCGCACTGAACTTACTTGCTCGAGTGCGTCATCGATAGACGCCAAACTTCTTTGCGCATCGTGTTTCTTGAGCACACCTAAATCCTCAATACCAAGTTTATCGGCATTAACATCTAGTTTAAACGCATCAAAACTAATTCGGTCCACACCCAATAAGTTTAATCCACCAGTGTTAACTTGGAAATCCAACGATCCACCGGTTCCATCCAATAAGAATGTACCGTTAAACTCAGTAGAGTTTGCAATTCGATCAATCTCTTGCTTCAAGGATTGATACTCTTCGTCAAGATAGCGACGTTCGTGTGCGCCGATAGTATCAGAGGCCGCTTGAACACCTAGCTCTCTTAGCCTAACCAATATATTTTGAACCTCGTCGAGGCCGCCCTCTGCTACCTGAATCAGCGATACACCATCCGAGGCGTTTCGTTGAGCTTGAACTAGTCCTCTGGTTTTTGCTCGAAGTTTCTCACTAATAGCGAGGCCCGCAGCATCATCGCCTGCATGGTTAATCCTATATCCACTCGACAAGCGTTCAATAGAGCGGTCTAAGAGTGCTCGCGTGCCTCTTAAGTGCCTTTGCCCAGTCAATGACGATACGTTCGTGGCGATTCTTAAACCCATTTGACTCCTCCGTGGTCCGCTGCCTGTCTGTCATAATATGAATGCAACGAGCTTCCATCCTGGAATGCAGTACTCACAAAACATTTAATTGCCATGATCAAATATTAAAGCACTTATTAAAATGCTAACACATAATGGTTAAGATTCAATGCAGCAGAGGGAGCGGCATATTTTACCTGGACTAGGCATGACTATGGTGAATGTAAAAATGTAAATAAATTTTCAACAATGACAAATACTTAAATGTCATTTCACATAAAACTTCAATGGCTCTTTTTACTCTCGCCTCATAAAGATAAATGCCATTTCCGCTTGAATAGCAGATATGGATGAAACGCTCTCCGCCATAAGTTCCTTCATAAAGACTAGATTGCCAAAAGGTAAAAGTAAGTCATGAAAGGCCATTGGAGAAATCTCGAAAGGCGGACCAGATTGGGGATTTGCCACTTTTGTAAAAGGTAAAGAGATAAAAATCCCACCAACTCGAAGCTTCGCAAAACAATTTTCTATATAGGTTTGGCGACTTTTAGAATCCAATGCGCACATCATTGCACGATCAAAGATCGCATCATAGGAACCGACTTCATTGTCTTTCAGCATCAGTGCGTCATCTACATAAAGATGCAAATTAGGAATCATTGAATAGAGTTTCTTGGCCTCGTCGATTGCATCCGGAATGATATCCGTAGCATCTACTATGCATTCGCCGGAACTGTTTAACCAGTGAGTCGCAATATATGCAGCATCATGAGCTCGTCCACAACCAGGGACTAACCACCGTCCAATATCTGAATACTTTTGCTTAATGATAAGAAGGAATTCGGAAGTAAAAGGATGAGGACCATTCAAATCCCAGCCTGTAGTTCCATCTGTCCAACGCTTTTGCCAATCATAGCCCATAAAAGATTCCTTAATCTTGATTATTTCAATTCGAGCAATTCGAGGGACACACGACGTAATTAATTCGAGGGACACACGACGTAACCCGAACACAAAAAATTATAAAACACTAGAACCCAACTCGCTAAACTTTATTTAGAAGCAAATACTTTGAAACAAAAAGTTCTATTGCCTTAGAACCCGCAACTAAATGATTTGTATACATTCTAGGTTTGAATAGATATCGGGAATCCGAATTCCATCGAATGGGAACTAACTTTTTGGATTTTAGCTCCTGCGAAATTAAATATTCTGGCAGCCAACCAAATCCGTATCCGCTCATAATCGCAAGTTTCTTAGCATAGAAATCACCCAATTGTACGATTGCCTGACTGTCCAAATCACGTGTAGGTAACTCCAATCGCTCGTCAGTCCCCTTTACAATGAGAAACGGCCAAGAGGCAACCTCCATATCCGTCAATTTCTTTTCTGCAGCACCATAGTCTTTATGGCACACAAGCCACGATCGAATAGGTTTAAGCTCATGGCCTTCCCCTTGAGTATTTTGTTCCTGAAAAACAGAAAGCATGACATCAGCTTGTTCCTTTTCAAACAAGTCTCGAACACCTCTCAAATGCTCTGCATAGATCGAAACTTGAGTTCTTCGACTTATCGTTGAAACTTGATTTGCTGCCCTCAATATTGGCTGCACGTCTAAAAAACCGTCGTACACAATTGACATCGACTGAGGCCAGCCAACGCCTACTTGTTTGGACAGGTCAAAAATTTTTTGCTTGTGTTCAAGTATCTTGTGACCATGTTGTAGTACTTGTTTTCCAAATGGAGAAATTTTCAACCTATACTCCGTCCGATCTACAACTTTTTGCTGGAGCGCCAGTTCTAATTGACCAATTGAGTACAAGAGTGAGGAGTGAGATCTCTTCAGCTTCTTTGCCGCATCAACGACAGATCCTGTTTGGTCTACCAATCTCAGGATTTCTATCTGATCTATTGTAATATCTGACATTCTCAGTACCTCCCATGAGCCTTCATCCTATAAAGCGAAAAAATTGGACCTAACAAAGTCCAAAAAGAATATCAAAATTTTTGAGAAAGATTGACTAAAAATTCATGTATATTTTTACATTTATTTTCGTCAATATTGATAAGTGTCCGACTCGTCTTGAAACGCGATCTTTTTTTTGACTAGTCATTTGAAGCGCTACCATTTATTCGTTCAAAAACTGGCCACGTTTTGGCCACTAGGGAGATTTACAATGATTCCTTGGATCAAAGGGCAGGTATCGAGGCAAGCCCACGTTGACCTTCCACCCAATACGTTCGAAGAAGAATATGCTAGATCTGGGTTTTCAGGCAAATACGCTCACCTCTACCGCTCTGCGCCACCCGTGGGATGGACTCATATTGAAGGTGACTTAAAACCGAGAGCCTACGATATCAAACTAAGGTCAATAAAAAGCCAACACCTGCTCGAGGGACGAATGCCACTCCTTGGAAATCAAGATGTGGTGGTTTCAATTCAACCACTCGACAAGCCTATGAGCTATTTCTTTAGAAATGCTGATTCTGACGAGCTCTACTTTGCTCACAAAGGATCAGGTCGTCTTGAAACAGATTTCGGACCGCTCACCTACGAAACAGGAGACTATCTTTACATACCCAGGGGCACGGTCTATCGCTTAGACCCAAAGACCGCCTCGGAATTTCTCCTTATAGAGTCAGCGTCAGAGTTCCAATTTCCCGACAAAGGTATGCTTGGTCAACACGCTCTGTTTGACCCAGCAGTTTTGGAAGTGCCTGATCCAAGTCTTGGCGTCACAACAATGACTCAGGCAAGCTCCTACGAGTTAAAAATTCAAAGGGAAGGTCAGATAACGACAGTTCACTATCCGTTCTGTCCAATCAATACTATCGGTTGGAAGGGTACCCTGTCGGTGTGGAAGTTAAATGTCAGAGACATTCGACCCATCAGCAGCGATCGCTATCATTTGCCTCCTTCCGCGCACACGACACTTGTCGCAAAGAATTTTGTAGTTTGTTCATTTCTACCAAGGCCCCTAGAAAACGGTGATCCGAAGGCCATGAAGGTGCCGTTCTATCATTCAAACATCGATTATGATGAAGTACTTTTTTATCACGCTGGAGATTTTTTTAGTCGATCAGGAATTTCACATGGAATGTTGACATTTCACCCTCAAGGCATTCACCATGGACCGCACCCAAAGGCCATCGCACGAACCAATCAACAACAAAACACAAATGAAATTGCTGTCATGATTGATACTAGGTACCCCCTTAAGCGACTAGAGCAGTCAAATAGGATTGAAATAGAAGACTACTGGAAAAGCTGGATGTAACAAATGGATGAATGCAATAGGAAGCCTACGTCTATGAAAGTTGAAAACTACAAATTTTTTAGCGAATCTGAACACGCAACCTGGAAAAGTCTCTTCAACAATCTAGATCATTGCAGAAAACATCAAGCGCATCCAATCTTCGCTAATGGAGTTCAGAAACTAGGTCTGACTGGAGAAAGAATTCCAGATCTCAAAGAAGTTAATCGAACATTGTCGAAAATTTCAGGTTGGCAAGGTATAGCTGTGGAAGGACTGGAAGAAAATGAGAGTTTCTTTACAGGACTTGCAAATCGCACTTTTCCGATTGGAAATTTCATTCGTGACGCGCGTGATATCAACTACACTCCTGCGCCTGATGTGTTCCACGATTTATATGGCCATCTCCCCTTTTTTACTGATATGGCTTACGCAGAATTTTGCCAAGATCTCGGAGTCAGAGCGGCTAAAAGAAGTAATAATTCGCAAGCTATGATCCTTTGGGGGCGACTATTTTGGTTTGGAGTTGAATTTACGCTCATAAAGACGACACAGGGCACCAGAATCTTTGGCGGTGGAATTCTGTCATCATTTGGGGAATCTAACTACTGTCTATCAGATGCTCCAGTCGTTCGTCCATTTTCGCCAAAAGACATCGTCGCAAAAGACTACAAAATCGACGAATTTCAAAAAGAAGTGTTTATTTTAGAAAAACCTAGCCAATTATATGAGTGTCTCGATGAGTATGAGATGCTCGTGGATAGAGAGCTGTCACTTTAAATTTAGATCAAAATTGATTCCGAAATTCAATCTGACCAAGGAACAGCATTTCTCAACTTTGGGAATTGCATCTGTCAATTTGAGTCCGCAATTTGCTAATTGTACTAAGATTCGAGTAAAATTTTAGGACAAGCATTCGGATGAAAGGTTGATCATGGATCAAACACCTCGTTTATCAATACTGTTTTTTGTTATTGCGGCTTTGTTTGGAGCCCTGGGTCAATATCTCTATAAATCAGGAACTGAAAATACCACATCCGATTGGTCTTCATATCTGTATAACTTGAGAATTATTGGCGGCATGATCTGCTATGGTCTCGTGATGTTGTGTTTTGTTGCCACTTTTAAAAGAGGCGGCAGCATGGCAGTCCTTTATCCCATTTATGCGTCAACATTTATATGGGGTGCTTTGATCAGTGCATTAGCTTATGGAACAGAAGTAAAATCAATCAACATTACCGGCATGGGCTTCATGATTGCTGGGATGTACCTTATGGGAAAGTAGACTGTTATTCCGGCATAACCTTTGAGCAAAATCGGTTTTGCCACCATAGTGGTCGATTCAAAAAAAAATGGCCGCTCTCAAAAAATTAAAGAGGAGACTTCATTGGAAATCCAAAGCCAAAAACAAAGTGAACGACTGGGCGATAGACGTCCCATTGCAGCCAGAAATTTCACGTTATCCCAAAAAGCAGCAAATTTTTTGGCGTCCAACAACATAACTCCCAATGGGATTTCGATTTTCGGTCTCATTGCCGGAGTTCTTTCTGGATTTTGCATGTTCTATTCCATGCGATTGTTAGATATCAGGCCAATACTCTTACTATCAGCAGCCATTTTGATCGCTATCAGATTACTTTGTAACATGTTTGACGGAATGGTTGCTTTGATTCAGGCAAAGTCAAATCCACTGGGTGAGATTTACAACGAAGTTCCGGACCGCCTCTCAGACTCTGCCTCTCTTATTGGACTGGGATACATTTTTCCTGGGCATGGTCATCTTGGATTGTGGGCCGCATTACTCGCTATGTTAACGGCCTATATTCGTGCCGTTGGAAAATCCACAGGTGCAGCGTCGCAATATTGCGGCCCAATGGCAAAGCAACAAAGAATGTTTCTCTGCATAGCAACCTTAATCTGCACAGTGATTGCCCCAAATTTTTCATTGAATATTTTTCAGAACGTCGACTCCTACCAAGCCACCAGCATCACGGAAATAACCCTATGGACGATTATTATTGGCTCTGCAGTGACATGCGTCCGTCGACTGTGGCGCATTTCGTTGATTCTAAACACCTCAAAATTATAGTGCGCTTAGTCATCTTCAAACATTTGTATTGTTAACAAATAAAAAATTGTCGAGGACGAGAAAATGGAATCAAGATATTTCGACCCAACATCAGCACTCAATCCTGGACTGTTTCGGTCCATGATTTTAGTCATTTCAGGGATATATATCGTATCCGTCGTGGCCATAATACTTTTGAATCTTGCAAAAAAATTAAGCCCAAAAAAATCAGAGGAACTAAAACTAAGAATGATTTCGTGGGCAATTCTTATTGGAGTTATTGGACTGCCCATTGTCTTGGGGGCCGTGCCCTCTATGGTAGGAATGATGATCCTGAGTGTTTTTTGCTTCAATGAATATGCGAGAGCCGTCGGGCTATTCCGAGAAAAGACAATGGTGGGCCTCTGCTTGTTTGGCATTATCGCCGTCAATTTTGCTGCTATCGATGCCTGGTATACGTTTTTCAATGCCCTCGCAATCCAAATTGCCTGCCTCATTGCAGGATCTGCAATACTCAAAGACCAACCAAAGGGATATACGGAACGTGTTGGCCTTGCTGTCTTTGGATTTATATTTTTTGGCTACGGTTTAGCACACGTCTCTTATCTTGCAAATGACACAAATTTTAGAGCCGTAATTCTGTTTCTCTTCTTATTGACAGAAATGAATGACGTATTTGCATATATTACAGGGCACCTATTCGGGAAAGAAAAACTAATTCCCAATACGAGCCCTGGAAAAACACGCGCAGGGGCTATCGGCGCCGTTATATTGACGACCATTTCAACTGTTTTCTTAGGTAAAATCGTGTTTGCCGAAACTCGATTAGATAATATTGCCTTACTGTTGCCTCTTGGTTTGATATTGACCACTATGGGACAGCTCGGAGATCTCATGTTATCATCGATCAAAAGAGATATTGGTGTGAAAGACCTTGGTAACGTCATTCCTGGTCATGGTGGGTTTCTCGATCGGTTTGATAGTTTAGTGTTAACCGCACCAGCAGTCTTTCACTTCCTTAACTTTTATGATGGCATTAATATTCAAAACCTCAACCGGCTTATAACGGGCTCTTAGCAATGTCAGACAATCGTAAAATTAATGAAGATGAAAAAGGAAATTGGAACTTAAAGCCAGCCAGAGACCTTGGCCTTGATTCCGTCTCTCGCATGAAAAGCATTGCGCGCGAAACGGGATTTTTTGGCAACGCTATCAGATCAATTTGGTGGATCTTTGTTCGATCCTTTCTAAAAACATGGAATCATTTTCAAATACATGGTGACGAAAATTTGCCAAAGAACCTGCCATTGGTTCTCATTGCGAATCATAGCAGTCATCTGGACGTCATTGTTCTGTCTCTGTCTATTCCACTTTCACAGAGATCAAAAGTTTTTGCACTTGCTGCTGAAGATCATTTCTTTCAAGATGTTTCAACCTCTGCATTTGCCTCGCTAATCATTAACGCTCTTCCCATGACTCGAACAGGAGGTGGAAAGGGGCGTGAAAGTATCGATTTTTTCCGATCAAGATTGATGACTGATAAAATTGGACTCATCATCTTTCCAGAAGGAACAAGGTCGCGAACGGGAGACCTTGGAGCGTTTCGATCGGGAATTGGAAATCTAGTGGCTGGAACTGATATCCCTGTCATACCGTGTTTTATCAGCGGAGTGCACAAAGCTATGCCGCCAGATAAATCAATCATAAAAAGACACCCCATTGCCGTTTATATTGGAAGCCCATTGACATTCAAAACTGTCGAGCAAACTAAGGATGGCTGTGAATCTGTTGCCGAACAATGTCAGGCAGCCGTCAAACAATTACAACAAAAAGCAGACACGGCTCCCTGAAACTTTTGAACCATCGATCCTCATAAAAGGATGATTGCGCCTTCAACTCATCAAAAAAATTCACTGAGACGCACTACTGACGACCCATAGACGTTCAGTCTAAATTTTGAAGACTACAGGCTTTAACATGGTCTTTTTCCTTTTATACAAACTCATTTGATCAAGCATTTCCTGTGCCTGCTTTAGGCACTTTTCATTTTGTCGATAAAGTCATGGGGCTGTCTTGAATCAAGCACAACTAATCTTACTCCATAGATAGTCAGCAGTGAGACGAAATGAATTTTTCCAATCTAGCACATCTTCGACATTTTTATAAAATCCTAACAATGACTGGATTTCTGTTTCAGTCACAGGAAATTTTTGGCACACCTGGCGGTGGAATCGTCCTGCAAGTCGGCGGCCAAGAGGTTGATCTCAAGAAACTGGATGAATCACTAAAATCCAACAACCTTGGCCGCGTTGGAAATGTCGACCCCTCCAAATCAAATCTCACTACTGTTGGCGGATCCGTTTTTTACTATTCAGCGGGCATTTTAACAGGAATTGAAGGGCACGGATTTCTTCCAAAGAACACCGACGGGGCAAACGGCATTTCAACAAGTCTTACAGGTAGCTATGGAATGTTTAATTTCGGTCCAGCTTACTCAACCGATAAGGGATTCATTCTGTCGCCAGGCCTTGGCATTGGTGGTGGTAGGATGGACATCAAATTCAGCAGGACAAAGGAACTGTCAGAGGTGCTACCAGCCGATAACTCCGTGGAACAACCAAAAATAGAAAAAGGCAATTCAACGAGCATCTCGTCCCAATTCGCCATCGTCAGTACTCATTTAGATATTCTCATCGGTAGAAGCGAAAGGGGATTTGCATTTGGCATTAGAGGTGGATATGTTCACACACCTCCTGGCTCCAATTGGCATGCGAGCGAAGGCGGCGATCAGCTAAATCTTCCAGAGGCTGCTATTCGAGGACCATTTCTTCGCATGACCGTCGGCTTTGGGGACTTTTAATAAACCGACATTAATTCGTGATGTAAACGAAATCTGCGTCTGCGCTTTCTTATCGATCTGACTTCACTACTTGCCCTCACTCAAAACCGTACCCAAATCTTTTTCAATAGGCTCAACTCTCGATGAGGCAACCTTTGCCCAAATCCCTAAAAAATCTGACTTTACAAAATAGTCCATTGTTCCAGCTGGCGCTGCCGTTGCCGTTGTCGGACGTTTTGCAAATTTCAAAGAATCTTTTGATGACGGACTTTCAAGATCGACAGAAAAGGAAACAGGCGAAGAATCCAGCGCTGCAATTTCCTCTGGTGTTGCAAATGATACGATCCGCACACGGTCCAGGCGTTCAAACCAACTTTTTGCCGAGACCACAGTTGCGCCTTCAGCCGTTTCACTTGTCCAAAGCAACATTCCTTTGTCATCGCGCTTAGTATGAGCAAATTCGCGAGCTTTCTCTTTAATTGAAACCTTCGCCTTTTGAATCTCCTCATGAACGACATTTGTAATCATGCGTTCATACAATTTCGTATCTGGGCGCTCAATGTCATTCGTCAAATCACCTGATACTAACAAAACCTTTTTAGATTTTGAGTCCATCACGAACATATTTCTTGTGCCAAAGGCCTGCTTGCCTAGAATCAAATGAAGAAGAGGCTGCCCCGACTGATCAAGGATCTTAAACTCTTTTTTTGAATCGTTAAGACCATACTCGGCAAGCCCGTCATCTTTCACTGTGCCAATCACTCGAATTGCTTCCAGTGGGCTATACAACTGAAGCACTTCTTTTACTTTCGATGATCCTAAAAAAGACTCCCTAACTCCTGCTTTGTCCGTTTCAATCCACCACTTTTTATCAGCAGAAGGCTTCATGACCACCTTAAGCTCAGGGGATAAATACTCCAAAGAGGCAATTTGACTTGTGTTTACGGTAACAAATGAAGTCCGCGTTTGATCTTTGGCAGTACTTGGCAATGACGCCCAATACGCAAGTGCGGCAGATATAGCGAATGCTAGAATGTATATATTTAGTTCTTTTTTCATGAGCGAGTCTCCTCAATAAGTCTAAATTAAATTCAGCGCTTTCTTTTGGCTCTGCGTGTTGCCATGTAACCAATTCCAAGTATTAGCAATGGAACTGCAGCAACTGTCACGTAAAACCAAATTAAATCTTCGTTTCGAGTATGCCGAATCCGAATATCTTCTTCACTGGTTGGTACACCAGAACTGGCCGACGCAATAGGAGACCCTGAAAGCCATCTCAAGGCTTCTGCAATGTAAACCACATTACCTTGATTTCGTATCAAGAGATCACTGGCAGCACTGGCATCAGACAAAGTGACAATCTTGCCCTTTTTACCGTTTGCGCCGGGATCCTTACGGGAAGTAGCGACCCCTTGAACGTAAAGGTTTGGCTTTTCTTTACCTTCGTCAAACTTAAAATTTTTATTTTCGTCGGCAAAGGTATCTGGCAATGATCGAACCGTTTCAAAATTTTGCCAACCGTTAAACTCACTTGTTACTTCCAAATATCCTGACCTAAAAGTCAATAATGCAGCGCGTTGATCGTTCCGTGCCAACGAAGCAATCGACTCATGTGAGGTAAATCCATTGGTATAAAGAAACCAGGTATCTGCTTCAGTCTTAGACGCCGTCATATAGTTTGTGGCATTTGCAAGAGGTACTGCCTTAAAACGAACACCGACCTCGCCTAACATTTTCACAAGCGGATCAACAGCCGTATCGCGAACAGCAGATGAAATGACCTTATCCTGTGGAGCATCCAAATCCAAAAACACCAAAAGAGATCCACCACCTTCAACATAAGCTTTTAAAACCGCAGCTTCCTCACTCAGCATCGGAGTGTGCCCACCGACGATGACAACTGCATCCGCATCATCAGGAACCTTCTTTAAACTGCCTTCAGACATTCCAAAGTTGCGCAGGGAATAATTCTGACTCCTTAAGAAATTTTCCAAAAGCTTGATCTGCTTAAGCCCATCTTCATCTGATCCTTCCCAAGAAAACTCTCCGTGCCCGGCAGTAAAATAAAGAACTTTCTTCTTTTGGGTAGCAACTAAAATTGTCTTTTGCACCTCAGCATCAAGATTCTTCAGAGTCTTTCGCGCCGTTGATAGTGTAGATCCAAGATCAATTCGCTCATTTGAATCGCCATATCTAAAGACAATCTGACCATTGCGAGATGATCGAAACTCCTCCGCTGCTTGAGGATTTATCTCAGCGTCAAAATATTCAAGCTTTACTTTGGAACCTGCCAAATTAACGCCACTGAAATAGGTTTTGATCTGAGCTAATACTTCGTTTGTATTTCCATAAAAAATCCCAATCTTTAGCTCTTGATCCAAGGACTCGAGAATCTTCTTTGTCGACTCAGAAGGCTTCGCCGTCTTCAAATAGCTCCAATCCCAGGAGTAATCCTTTTTAACCGAGACAAAGTTCAACGAAGCAACAATGCAAAACAAAAGGCCAACCAAGGTCCAAGAATGCGCGGCTCGTGCCACGCGCCTTGATTCAGCGAATCTGCCGTTGCCTGATTGAAAGTAGGACCATTCAATTCCAATCCCAGCAATGATTGAAATCGTGAGCAAAGAAAGCCAAGACCCAAGCAACAATTTCCCCATCATTGTATCTGGGATTGTTGCCTGCCCCAACAGCTTCCGGTAGGCAAAATAAAGACCAATCCCGACCAATGATGACAACTGCCACATCAATGGATATTTAGCACTTCGTCTCTCTTCTTCATTCGATCCTTGCCGAGTCTTTTGTGCCTGGATGGCCACAGCACCAAGAATCAAGGCTATTGCTGATCCCAACATCCACCGTCCAGCGACTTGCCCGTCAAAATACCGACCTGCACAAAATATTAAAATATAACCAATGACAGAAACTGGAACTCTCAAAGTATCCAACCAATTTTTCACGTCTTATGTCCTCCATCTCCATGATTTCTAGCGAAAACGAACACTCATCCCTGGCAGCGTCGACTTTCCAATGCTCGAACTGAACACTCCAAGAAAAAGAAAATCATTCCAAAATAAAACACAACGTCCTTGAGCGAAATGATGCCATTTGAAAAGGGAGTAAAATGACTATTGTGAATAGAAAGCCACCCAAATAGATCCTTAAAGGGAGCGTCTACAACCCCTGAAAGCAACCAAAGTGTCAAAAAGAATACGGTTAAAAAGGCTCCACCAACCGCTGCGACCAGCTGATTAGGTGCCAAACAACTTGCTAAAAGAGTGAAAGCAATCGTCGTCGCTCCGAGCAATGACAAGCAAATATATCCCGCAGCAACATGACCGACGGAAATCTTTCCGTGAACCATGATAAGAGCCGGCATATAAAGGCTGGCTGCATGTAACACCAAAGAAAAAATAACCGCCGACAAAAATTTGCCGTAGACAATTTGTCGTTCAGTTACGGGAGAGGTATAAAATAAAACTATGGTGCCATTCTGCTTTTCTTCGGCTAGCAATCTCATTGCTAAAAAGATTCCAGCAACCATACTCAGCCCGCTTGCAAAGTAAAAGAAATCCGCAAGCACTTCCGCTGATAATTTTGGTTCACTTGTTACGGCATAAGCATTAAACAAAATCCCGTCTATGATTAACGCTGCAGCAACAATGACATAACCCATCCAGGTATTGAAAAAAGAACCTAGCTCGCGCATCGCGATGATTCCAATCTTTTTCATAGGTCACCCCCAATTTCCTTATTGCCCGCCCCACGTTGAGCTTTACCTTCAGACGTTTTTACTAGCTTCATGAACACGGCCTCAAGACCATCGCCATCACGACCGAGCTCATACAAGGAGGCACCTGAAGCAATCACCTTGGATGCTATCTCACTTCGAAGATCACCTTCACACTCGATCTCAATACGAGTCATTCCATTTTGAACTGGATGCGTTTTTGTCGATTTCACGCCGGCCAATGACTTCAGCGAGGCCTCCAAACCTTGGCCTCCTTTGACCTCCAAATTAACGCGCATGTTCTTGGCAAACTTGTTCTCCAAATCAGCTTCATTACCTTCGGCAACCAATTTTCCTTGATCGATAATCAAAATGCGATCACAGGTCTTGGTTATCTCTGAAAGAATATGACTGGAAAGTATCACTGTGTGCCGCCCTCGAAGCGACAAAATCAAATCCCGCATTTCTACGATCTGCACCGGATCTAGGCCGTTGATTGGTTCATCTAAAATTAAAACCTTGGGATCATGGACCAATGCCTGTGCGATCCCAACTCTCTGTCTAAATCCGTGACTTAGCTCTCCGAGTTGAACCCAGGCAACGTCCTCTAAATTGGTTTTCTGAATCACATCTGCCACACGCTCCTCAACACGAGCGTCTGGAACGTTCTTCAGCTTAGCCACGTAACGCAAATAAGGAATGACTCTCATTTCATCGTATAGTGGCGGTGTATCCGGAAGATATCCGATCAGGGAACGAACTTTTTCAGCATCGTGCTCAACGGAAAAACCCGAAATGGATGCATCACCTCCACTTGGCAAAAGAAATGATCCCAGTATTTTGAGAATCGTACTTTTGCCAGCGCCGTTTAGACCTAAGAGCCCGACGATCTCGCCCTCTTCGATAGAAAAGCTAACACCCTCAATGGCAGCATAGTCGCCATAAAATTTGGACAAATGCTGCGCGGAAATAAGCGACATGAGCTATCTCCCTTTAGAATGGCAATGTTTGCCGTTTTAAGTTGAAAAAAATTTACGTTCCAGAAGAGTACGAATCATACCTCGATTCGTCAAGAATATTCAAATGGTAGGCGCACATTGGATCATAGCCCGACAGATGAAATTAGTTGCCGAATAAGTCGCCATAGTAGTTGCCATAAGGGAAAATTCTAAATAGACTCTTATAAAATAATTTCAAATTTGTTTTTGCGTTTGTGTAAACGAAAACAGGAGTCCACTTTTCATGATTAAATTGCTAGTTGCATTCATATTGGTCACGCTTTCATCCTGTCGAACCAGTCGTGAGCAGAATATTGCGCCGGGCGGCTCTTTGCAAATCAAAGTCATGCTAAATGGTGTTACAAAGGAAACCATAGAAGAATATCAGTTAACTCCAAAAATCTCTAAATGCGCCGATGCAACTGGAGAGATGGTTTCTGGAACAACTTATAGTTTTGCTGTAAAAGCTGTAAAGAAGGGCGATGTTTGTGCGCTCCAATTGCTAGGTCCAAAAGCAGACAAGGCGGGCGTGAATTTTTTTGATTCCCACTCTGAGGGAGTTTACTTCGAAGCAAGTTCTGTGACAATTTTCGAAGAACAGAATGGAGCTCTAAGTGCTGAGGCCTACTTGGAAAAATTATTCGCCAAGTCCGTTGACGTCGTTGGAAATAAAACATTTAGTGTCCGAGTTGAGTTTACTGGCGATGCAACTTTCAAAAGCACCTGCACCTGCCGCATTAAATGCGCTCCCAACCTAATTAACGACGCGGCAGTCGTCCAAGTTACCCATTCAAGCAACGCTGGTGCCTGCGATTTTGTAAATGCTCCATTTGCAAACACAGCAATGGGTGCATGCAATCAGTTAATCGTCCATTGTGATAGTTCACTCTACGCGGGCACCTGGAACCCAGTCGCCTCCATCGATGGATCTAGTGGCAAGGCTAACAATCTCGTCAAACTGACTGTTGCGGCCGCTGCGCCAAATTCTGATGGAAGCGTCGACATTGTTCCAGTGATACAAAAGCCCATAAAATAATTGGTTGCGAGACAGTTCTCATAAATCAAAATTATTAATCAACGGTGTTTCAATGAATCAAAGCGTCCGTGCCGCTGCAGTGCAATTTAGCGTAAGGTCCCATACCCTGTCATCTTTGGTAGACCACATGGGAGGCTTTTGCCGTGAAGCCTCTGGATGGAATACTAACATTATTGTTTTCCCCGAATACATCATTGGCACTTTGGCCAATCGGAGTTTAAATCAGGCTCCGCAAGATCAACTGATTCAGCTGATTGAATTTGGTGATGAATACCAAAGTTGCCTAAAGGCGCTAGCAAAAAAATACAATCTATGGGTACTGGGTGGCACCTTCATTGAAAGAGACGGCAACACCGGTAAATGTTTCAATTCTGCGCCTTTAGTGACACCCGATGGGAGAATCTATATTCAAAGAAAAATTCATCTGACTCCTTGGGAAAAATCATTTGGATTTTTATCTGCTGGAGATCAAGTTCTAGTCATTGATAGCCCCTTTGGAAAATTATCGACAGCAATCTGCTACGATATTGAGTTTCCTGACATTATTTCCAAAGCTGCGGCCCTAGGCTGCCAGATTGTTTTGAATCCAAGCTGCACAGATACCTTAGCGGGTTATTATCGCGTTCGCCGATGTGCCCAAGCCAGAGCCATCGAAAATCAGCTATACGTCGTGAATGCCCCAACAGTCGGCTGGTATCCTGAAGTTGAATGGCTAACATCTAACCATGGTCGCGCTAGTGTTGTCTCCCCTTGCGATCTGGGACTGCCTGCCAATGGAATGATTGCCCAGGCAACCTTAGACGCACCTGATCAACTGATTGTCGGGGATCTAAATCTCGCTACTCTCAACTCACTTAAGGTCCAGGGATCTGTCACGCCATCTTTGGATCGACGGACAGATTTCCTGGCTAAACTTGTTTAGACCTCGTTTGAAGATCGCTGTTTCCGCGTTGCTAGACACAAAAACTTTCATGAATAGTCTTGGAATCGTTTTTTGTTTGCCTTAAAATTCCTACGCTCCTTATGTGCCAGTGATTTGGAAACCCGTTGTTTCTGATAAGCGACCTCACGCAGCATCTTCTGATAAGAGGCCCACCGCCCACTCGACAAGGACCCATCTCGAATACATTGTTGAATCATACATCCGGGTTCAACGCTATGAGTGCAATTGGAGAACCGACACTTTAAACTTAAAGATTCAACATCATCAAAGGTCGAAGATAGGCCACCGCCGTGATCACTCAACTGCAGCTCTCGCATTCCTGGAGTATCGATAATAACTCCGCCTTCTGGCAGCAAAAACATATGCCGCTCCGACGTGGTATGTCGACCTTTAGCATCACTTTCGCGCACAGATTGAGTCTTCAATGCACTGCGCTCCAAAAGATGATTGACTAAACTTGATTTTCCAACACCGGAAGAGCCAAGCAAACACACAGTCTCTCCACTTTTAAAATAGATTTGAAGCTCATTCAATCCAACGTTTGTTAAGACACTGACCTCAACAATGGGAACCTCTGGATACTCTTTTTGGACAAAATTTTTGATTTCTCCGATCTCGTCTTCCGTAGCTAAATCGGTTTTAGTTAAGACTAAGACGAACTTGACGCTACTTTCCCTACAAAGCACAAAATATCTCTCTAGTCTCCTTAAATTGAATTCTGCATTCGCCGACGATAAGACGAACACAGTATCAATATTTGCACCTAGTGCCTGCGACTCAACGCCAACTCCGGCAACCTTCCGTTGCAAGTACGACTGACGAGTCAATACTCGTTGTATCAAAACCCGACCGCTATTCTCGATAGCCGAGTAAACAACCCAATCTCCCACCGTGGGAAAATCTTGGGACCCAGACACCTCAAAATAGAACCTTCCAGATAAGTCGCCCCATTGGAATTGCTCAAGGCCAGTTTGAATCAAATAAATCCCCCTTCCTCCCTGAATCACTCTACCCGCTGTTTCATTTCCTGTACCTCCAGTCTTCAACTGGAACCGAAA
>JAPLFV010000328.1:23088-23602 GCA_026390495.1 Pseudomonadota bacterium
CTGTTTCATTTCCTGTACCTCCAGTCTTCAACTGGAACAGAAAAAATTCAGAAAAACCATAGGCCTTCGCAAAGGCCTCGTCAAAATTTGACATGAATACCCCTAAAGAAATGCTCGCACCGAGCTAGAATCAATTTACATTCAGATTATGAACGCAAAGATACAAGCCGGGGCGGCAAACTGAAAAAAAGATAATTTTTTTAATATCTATCGAAGACTCTGAATGAGTTTAAATAGACGATAACTTAGAACAAGCGCTAGATAGGACAATCATATGCACCTCCTGAGTTTAGGAGTAAAAACAGAAACAACGGACTGTTTATTTATAATACTAATCCAATTCTTTTGCAAGAAAATGTCTCAAAGGACGAGGTTGAGTTTAATGATCCAAACGTTTCTTTTGATGTTTTCGTGAGAATAGATCATCATATAGACAAGTGAATACAACAAAAAAAACAGCCGGAGACAGTTTTAGATACGCAACCCCTCATGAATAAATTGATAAAGCTCCCTA
>JAPLFV010000161.1 GCA_026390495.1 Pseudomonadota bacterium
CCAGGAGAATCAGTTTCAATTGCAAGCAAGCTTGTTGCCTCCGAAAAGTCGTCCTCTCTAAAAGCAGATTTACTTTCGACTTCAGGATGTGCGAGCTCAGTCATTAAAATTGACAACTCATCTACTGACTTAAATATTACTGGGGTTGCAGCTGGTTCCTGCAAATTGGCATTAAAATATAAAAGTGCGAGCACAACCATTTCCGTAACCGTTGGTGCTCAAATAAAAAGTTTAGCCGTGACTCCAGCTACAGGAACGGGCACGGTCGGCTCATCAAAAATTTTTACTGCAATAGCAACCTATGCCGACAATTCAACGATTGATGTGACAAAAAGCGTTCAATGGAGCGCTGAACCCTCCGCGGCGGTAACTTTTAGTACGACCTCCATTGGGACGGCAACATTCAACACCAGTGGATCAATCTCTGTCATAGCGACCCTATCGGGTGTGAGTTCAGAATCAAAATTAACAATCAGTGGAGTCCATCCAGCATCTATTTTTCTCATAGATAGCGATGTTCCAAACTATTTGGGTATTTTTAAGCGCCTTCAAGCAATCGCTGTTTACGCAGATGGATCGACTCAAGATATTTCCAGTTCTGCGACCTGGTCCAGCTCGAATAGTTCAAGGATCACCGTAAATGATTCGACTGACAAAGGGGTTATTCAATCTGTAGGAAGCGGCGCAACTTCCATTTCTGCAGAATACGATGGCCTCACTGCAAATCTGACTTTAACAGCCGCAAGCGCAACGTTGAGTTCATTGACTGTGGCACCCCCAAATACAGCACTTCCTAATGGCTACTCAATGCCGCTGAAAGCAACCGGCACGTATTCTGATGGAATGGTCTTGGATATAACAGATTCGGCAACGTGGACGACTTCAAACAGTTCAATTGCGAGTGTTTCAAATACAGCAAGTTCAATTGGAAACATCACGGGAACAGGAGCTGGAACAGCAACCATCACTGCAACCATTTCAAGTGTCACAAATACTGCGACTGTAAATGTGAACTCAGCAACGCTTAGCTCAATTAGTGTCACTCCGGCAACAATCACAAAGCCTGCCGGAACAACGACGCAAATGTTTGCCCAAGGCACGTTCTCAGACGGCTCTGTTTTGGATCTAACGTCATTTGTGACTTGGAGTACGAGCTCTTCAAATGCTTCAGCGTCAAACACATATCCAACAAAAGGACTCATCACAAGCTCTGCTGCAGGTGCTGTAACCATCACAGCTACTTTGGGAGCAGTGTCTAATACCTCCGCGTTAACAGTTAGTTCTGCGACTCTCACATCTATCGCTGTCACACCTTCAAGTCTGTCGGTTACGGCCAATGAAAAGGTAAAATTTACTGCTATTGGCACCTATTCCGACGCTTCAACACACGATATTAGTGATCAAGTTAATTGGACTGTTTCAAACTCCAACATCGCATTAATATCAAACACGGGAACTACCAAGGGCGTCCTAAGGGCGATTGCAAATGGTAGTGTTTCTGTTGAGGCGGTACTTTCAGGAGTCACATCTTCATCGACAACGACGGTGACACCTGTGGCACCTGTACTGAGCTCAATCATTGTAACACCAGCTAGTGGCGTGATTTCTGGAACGTCAACCCTGCAATTTAAGGCCACTGGACTATTTTCTGATGGCTCTCTCGCAGATATCACGGGATCATCGACATGGGCTTCCTCAATTGGAGCGACATCTACGGTCAACGTCGCAACTGGCCTCGCAACTGGTGTAGCCTCCGGGTTGACATCTATCTCAGCAACCCAAAACTCCCAAGTTGGTCGCGCTCAATTGCGAGTAACTAACGACCAAGCAGCTCCTGCACAACCAACAGGACTCGTCGGGTCACCAAACTCCACAACATCCATAACGTTTTCTTGGACTTCAGGTGGTGGAACAACAGCATCGTATAAATATGCATATCAAGCAGGAGGTGCGGCGCCTGCAAACTGCAATGCTGGAACAACTGGAACAACGTTACCTAACTCGGTCAGTCTCACTGGTTTAACGACTGGATTACAGTACTCAATGATTGTGTGCGCACTTAATTCTGATATCACACCCGACATGGGGGTGGCATCTGCTGCCGCGTCCATGTATACGTCACCACCTAGTCCCACAAGCTTTACCGCTACGACTGCATCCACATCTTCCATCGATTTGTCTTGGAATGACATGGGAGGAGATACCGGTGGTTACAAAATCGCTTATCAATCAGGTGCGACTGCCCCTGCAAATTGTAACGCAGGATCCACTCAGACGGCAGCAGCAAATGCTACAACAGCAACTATTACTGCTCTGTCGCCAGCAACTCAGTATAGTTTTATTATTTGCACTGTGAACTCTAGCAGTGGTCAATCTGCAGCTAGCTCTGGAATTTCTGGAACAACGGACACAGCACCCGTAACTCCAACGACGTTTGCTGCAACGGCTTCTTCTTCATTGTACACAACAATTGCATTAAGTTGGGATGATATGGCTGGCGATGCAGGGGGATACAAAATCGCCTATCAATCCGGAGCTAGCGCACCAGCAAACTGTAACGCTGGAACGACGACAACAGCAGCCGCGAACGCAACGGCATTATCAATCACAGGTCTTTCTGCAGCAACACAATATTCTTTCATCATTTGCACGGTCAATGCAACGTCAACCCAATCTGCTGCGTCATCATCTGCAACAGCGACGACCATTCCTCTCACACCAACTGGCTTTACAGCTGCTGCAAATGCGACGACACCTACGACACAAATTGATTTGAGTTGGGCAGACATGGCCGGAGACACAGGAGGCTACAAAATTGCTTACAAGTCTGGTGCCAGTGCACCTCTTGATTGTGATTCCGACACAACCACAACGGCGGCGGCCAATGCCACTTCCCTAACAGTATCTAGTCTTTCAGTTGCGACTCAATATACTTTCATTATTTGTACTGTGAACTCTGTCAGTGGCAAATCAGCGCCAGCCTCTAGCGTCAATGCCTATACCAAGCCATCTATTCCGACCAATTTAGTTGCAAGTGTTACATCGACGACCGCTATCGGTCTGACCTGGGATAACATGTCTCAAGATACGAATGGATATAAGATCGCCTATAAATCTGGAGGTGTTGCACCGGCAAGTTGCACGTCAGATTCAACCACAACCGCTGCAGTAGATGTCACCACAAAAAGTATCACCGGCTTATCAGCAGGGACTCAGTACACATTCATTATTTGTCAGTCGAGCACCACTGCAGGAGATTCTTTGGCTACAGCTGGAGTTAGCATGTACACACTACCCGCTGCACCGTCAATATCAGCGACTGTTGACTCCTCTAGTCAAATCACGATCAGCTGGTCTGCAATCACAGGCGATACAGGCGGCTACAAAATTGCATATAAATCAGGAGCCGTTGCACCTGCTGATTGCAATTCGGATACAACCACAACAGCTGTAAGTGGAGCAACGAGCAAAGCAATCTCCGGCTTAACGGCATCGACGCAGTACATGTTTGTGGCCTGTACGGTTAACTCTACAAGCGGTCAATCGGCGACGAGTAACTCCGCCACAGGTACGACTTCTGCAGGAGGCTCATGTGCAGGAACTTCTGTGGGAGGCTACTGTTGGTATGCAGGACAAGATAGTTGCACCAATATTTGCGCAAGTCATGGTGGCACAACAGTGGGTACAATTGATTTTGCAGGTAGCAATGGATCTTCAGGAAATTGCAAACAGGTTGTGGATGGAATGCGAGGAGGTAATAACACTGTAACCACGGTAGGAGCGACGGGAGTCAAAGGTTGTATGGGAGCATTTGGTGGCTATTATTTCGGGTCGGATGTTGCAACTACGCAAGGATCTGTGGCAACCGCTGGCGAAGAGCGCTTTTGCTCATGCGCAAACTAGTCGAGACTTAGGCTCATCGATTTCGCAATGAGATTGAGATTGATGAGGATGTATTTAAGGCCCTAAAGTGAAGAATCTCAAGTTTTGAGCTTAATTTTGCACATGTCTTGAAATCTTTTCATCCACGGTATTGAAATCGCGTACAATCCCAGGCCAACTCCGAGCAAGGACTTGGCAGTAAGGAGTCCTATCAGGGGTATGACGTTCATACTTTTGCATGACGTCTGTGACAGTCACTTATTCAAGATACATTCGCGAACAAAAATATCGTTGCATGATCTTTTGCGAAAAGATAACGACAACAACCCCAATGCAGCCAAGGTTTCAAAAAATACCACCACCAGTAAAATCAGCCAACTCTCCGCACGGAGAGTTTTTCGAAAGCCTGATTTTTGAGGTTAGGAGCGTTTTCCCTTTTAGTTTCAATGAGAGTTTTGCATCTGTTATCAACGTCTCATGAACTATAGACTCTGGTATCTCTATAAAGGTTGAAAACATATTTTTTGCGCCGCGATCAAACATGTCAATTTGAAAGCTTTTGTGGGCAACAGGTTTGTCATCAACAAATATCTCAATCATACGTGCATCAGCAAGACTCAAATCCAAATTAACTTGGACGAGGTATCGATCATTAGCCGTCAATAACTGTCCAGGCAAAGGCAAAAGAATCTCGCGTTGAAATCCTAAACCTAATCCTCCAGAGCCGGCAAACTGAGACGCAAGTTGACAGAGAATGGCCATCAACTGATTGTCACTATATCCAGCACAAGGATCTGACGCACCAGGAGCTGTACCATCAATTCGAGGCTGTGGTGATGGAACCGGTTGGCCATCATTGTTGGGGGAGAGTTGATTGCCTCCTCCAATGCTTTGAGGATCTCCCGGGTCAGGCGTAAACCCACCTTGATTGCTATCAATTGGCGTCGCGCCGGAGTCGTCGGACATTTTAGTCGCATGCTCAGATTTAGATGGTACAAATTCTTTAGGGTCTTCATTTGGCCCCAAGTTAACAGGACAAACTAAAACACTAGAAAGCCATTTCCAAGTTACCGGCATCTTTCTGAGGTCATCCCGTGCTTTAGGGCTACGGTAAAAAGATGAAAATCCATCGGCCCACAATTCTTTAGAGTTTGACTTTGCATAGGCTCGAATGGAGCTTTGTTCTGGACTCCTCAAAACTTGGGCATAGACTCTGTCTCGCATACTATCGCCAGAGAATTTTTTCTGAATTTTATGAGCATAGAATTCAACTCCATGACCGACTTCATGAATGGTCGCAAACGAGGCGCTATTCAATGTTATTTTAAGCGCACCCACATTATCAAACCAGCACATCCCTGCAGCTTGGCCACCATACATGATTCGAAATCCTTTCTCATTGGCGCGCTGTAAAAGAAAGGCCAGGTATACATCGGGAACGGTCGCTAAATTTTCAAAAACATCTGCTTGAGGCCTACCGGCGTCAACCCAGCTGGCCATTTTGTATTTTTCAACAACATATTTTATACGAGCCTCTGGAACTGTCGTTATACTTGTAGAATTGGTAAGGTCTTTGGTCTTGTGACCATCAGATACTCCTGAAGTCTTGCGACAACCCTCAAGCCATTGCAAGGCACCCATTGCAGAAAGCAATTGAATCATTTCGCGCCTACTTAAATTTCGAAACCTATTCATAAAAACTCCTATCTAGAAAATTCCAGCACTTGAATGCTCTCAAAAACAGTCTTACAAAGAATACTTACTGGTCAAAAATAAAGTCATCGATTCTCCCTCGATAGCATAAACACTGGAACTCCCACCGACACTTTGATCAAACCCTCGACCAATCTGTTTTACAAAACCTAGCGATGATTCAAAAGATTTTGAACGAAGTGACAGTCCGGACGACCAGCCAATGTAGTCAACTGAAGCGGGCTGATTGGTTTGCGTTGAATCTGGTTTGCGCACCATGGAATTATTCGTGAAGTACCCACCTCGAATGACGATTCGACTGAGCGATAACTCCATGCCCGCTGAATAGTTGTTTGTAGCGGCAGTACTAACGCCACCCTGATCTTTAAATTCCGTTAAACTTCCCGCTATATACTGAGCATCAATGGAGGTCATAAGCCATGAACTCCATTGATATGCCATTCCAAGATTATATTCAGACGCGTCAGGTTCTTCAAAGCCATGGGGTTTTGTCGTATTCACATTACGCTGAGGGACACCTGATGTAAAAGTGACCTGACTCGTTTCCACGGATGTATTGTCGGCCAATCTTTTAGGAAACTTTGCAACTAAGCCAATGGAAAAATCCTTAAGTCGCACTGTTGAACCAATAATGCCAACCCCACCTTCGTTTAAGGTCTTCTGCTGGATTGTTGAATCAAACGTGGCGCCAGTAGAATAAACTGAGGATTCAATCAAAGATACTTGACGAGATCTGCGATAATAGAATTCACTTGCACCGATTGAAAGATAAGGACCCAAATTGATTCCAAATCCGACTCCAGCGTGAATCATCTCACCTGTCATCAACACCTTTCGAGCGTATGTAAATGCGGCTTGATCAGCGGTAGCATCAATGTCATATCTAAAATTTTCATTAGAGTGCTCTCGATCGGATGTAAAGTAAGCGTATCCTAGCCGAAAAGATCCAAAGCCAGTGGTACCACCTGCAAAAGCTGGATAGATAGACGAAGATGATTCTGAGACGTCTTCATTTCCGACAGCGCCTACAACAGATCTTTTTGATCGTGTATACGCGTTAGCCGACATTGAAACATCATTGCCTTTAGTAAATGCAAGTCCAGAAGGATTGTACCAAGTACCTGAAGCGTCATCTGATAGAGCTGTGAAAGCACCACCTAATGCTGCCGCACGTCCGCCGGGCAAAAGATTTCTGCGGTTATAAAGTTCGGCATAAGCACGAGTGGAAACAATCGCTTGAATCAGAAAGATCACAAGCAGAATTTTTTGATGTCTAAATTTGGAGATTAATCCAGTGCTCATGCTTACTTATCGACCAAATTCTTGCTTAAATGAGTGGTCGGGGGTTCTAACCAGTCATCGAAATCAATTCATTTTTGGAAAAAATTAAATTTAAGTCGCTTTTGCCAATTATTCCAAGAAGCAAAAGTTTGAGACACCTATTGGCCTTTCTAATTTTGCAAAGTATGATGATTCTATGGACTCAACAAACTGGACCTTTCAATTTCCTGAATCAGCTGACTTAGTCGTCGCAAGCGACATTCACATTCGCGGCCCTGAAGATCCTCGCGCAAAGACACTTATCCTATTGATCGAAACCGCCTGCAAAATGAAAGTTAAACACTTCATTCTCAATGGAGATATTTTTGATTTCTTTTTTGGCTGGACGCCTTTTTTCGAGAATCTTTATGGCGACATATTCCGAAAACTTAAGCAGCTTGCCGAATCCGGATGTAGCATTGATTTTATAGAAGGCAATCACGAATTTGGAATGGATCGTCTCAAGGTAAATTACCTGAAAACGTGGGATAGTTTTGGAAAATCAATCCGCATAGAAAACACCACCATACAAATCATACATGGCGACCTCATGAAGTACGATTGGAAGTACTTTGCATTTCGCAGAATCGTCAGATCAAATATCACGAATTTAATTGCGTCACTAGTACCACAAAATTGGCTTTATCACGCAACACTTTGGTTTGCTTCAACGTCTCGAAAAAAAGATAAATACAGAACCCTACATCACGACCGAATCATCGCAAATGCCGTTGATACGCTTCGAAAGTCGTCAGCCGATCATTTGATTTTTGGGCACTTTCATCATCCTTATGATGAAACAATCACTGACCAAGGAAAGTCTAAACGACTCATCAGCGTCGACAGCTGGGATCGACCTAGTTGCATTGTGTTTCACGAACGCCAATTCAAGCGAATCTATCTATGAATGAGGGTATTTGAGCCATGCAATTTAACTCGCTCATACCCGAGTTATCGGTAGAGAATCTGCTGGATAGTTTGAGATTTTATGTCGATACCTTAGGTTTCAAAATTGAATATCAAAGGATCGAAGATAAATTTGCGTTGGTATCATTTGAAAACGTGCAATTGATGCTTGAGCAGGTCAATGGGCACTGGGAAACCGCTCCCTTGGAAAAGCCCTTTGGTCGTGGCATTAATTTCCAAATTGCAACAAACCACCTTGAAGCTCTAGTTCACCGACTGCAAAAAAAAGGAATCTCACTTTTTCGACCTGCAGAAAACCAGCAGTATACTGTCAATGGAACAATCTATCGTCAGCGTGAGTTTCTTGTTCAAGACCCAGATGGATATTTGTTGCGTTTTTGCCAAAAAATTGAATCTTGATGAGCACAGATTTTCTCGGTGAAATTCATCGCAAAAGATGATTCTCTATTTTGCGCAAGACATTCTCAATGTCTTCGCGAGTTTCTTGAATACCTCTCCTTCTTCATCAGTCTTACGGCGTGCGATATAGGCTCCGTGTTTTCCTACTGGCAGCCTCTTGTTCGAGGTTAAAGGCTCTAACATAAATTTTGATTTCATTTGATCATTATGTAAACGAGCAATGAAAGTTGGAATATAGCAAACGGCTAGACCCTGACGGCAGATCTCAAGTGCAGATTCCATGAGTGTCACTTTATATTTCGCAAATCTAGGAATTTTGTCATCCGGCCATCCATCCAAACCTTGAACTTTGTTAGGCGAGCCAGAAATGGGCTGAATCGGAATCACAAATGGAATTTCACTAATGTCTTTGCTACTGATCGAATGAATGAATGACTTTGTTCCATAAACACCCATTTCAATCGACGACACTTGCTCGTGCTCAATACCTGACGTTGGAATTGGAATATATGTCAACCCAAAATCCACGTGCCGCTCTACCAATGCCCTCTCTAGTTCCCCAGGTACAACTTCTCGCAATAGCAATGAATAACTCGATGGCAAATTCTGTAAAAATTCACTCAAAAAATAGGTGGAAAATACTTCAAAGGTTCCGATTCTGACGGGACGAAGTGCATCCTCTAACATATCAAACTGATCTTTTACAGAAACGGCGAGTGAGGATAAGCCTTCAAGCAGTGGTTTGGCTTTCGTTGCAAGTTCGCGTCCTCGATCAGTGATCGCTATGCCACGGCCAAGAGGTATACACAATTGAAATCCAACTTCATCTTCCAAAATAGAAATGGCTTTAGATAATGCCGCAGGCGATAGTCTCAAGAGCTCGGCGGCCTTGCGAATGCTGGCCGTTTCACTCACTGTTACAAAATATCTAAGTCTTGTGCTGTCCATTACGATACCAAGGTAAAATTAACTTGCATCACTTTGTCCCTTTAATGAAAGCAAAATAGGAGTTTGACTTTCATGGTACCGGTGATCAAAGAGATATTCAAGAAACATCCCCAGAACAACTTTGGAGACTGGACTGGCAAAGCCATATAAGATGAATCGGTGCCGTACGACTGGTACCGACAATGGATGAATCGGTGCCGTACGACTGGTACCGACAATGGATGAATCGGTGCCGTACGACTGGTACCGACAATGGATGAATCGGTGCCGTACGACTGGTACCGACAATGTGAATCGGTGCCGTAGACAATGGATGAATCGGTGCCGTACGACTGGTACCAAAGTCGCATAAATCAGTGTCAGTCGTAC
>JAPLFV010000361.1 GCA_026390495.1 Pseudomonadota bacterium
TTGATTCACCACTTGATTGCAAAAATAGCTTTTCTTTTACTTGTGCCATTGCATTTTCGGGAGACCCTGTAGGGTTTGAAGTCCCTGATTTAAGCGCGGGCGCCACGACAGATTGAAAGACATCAGTCAAAGTAAAATCAAAAACTTTAAATCCTGCTGTCTCCACTTTCTTTTTTCCACAAGAAAATACGGCTAAAATGGAAGCGTAAACAAAAAATTTTCTCATAGGCATCTCCATCCTCTGATTTTTGGCATTGCAAAATCAAACAATCTTATTAGACAATGTTTTAATTCTATTTAATTTTCGCAATAATGACCACAAATTTGGCGGTCGACTTCAGCAGAAAAGTCATTCAGGAGTTAAAGGTAAAAAAAATTCTAGGAATCACAAATTGTTTGTGATTCCCAGAATGTTCGATCCACAATTTACTACTAAAAACTTATTTACATTTGATCACTTTGCTTCTGATGATTTGTTTAAACACATTACTAAGTGCACTTGCATCTGCAACTTCAACTGAATACCTTTGACAAATACTTCCTTGATTATCGGTACATGTGATATCTGTTTTCGACGTTACAGACTGGATCAAACTTGCTTGCCCATTCTTTCCAAGAAGTGAATTTAAATATTCATCAAAAGAAGCGTAAGAACCTTTGTAATAGTGACTTCTATTTTTAACTTGAAAATCTTCCCAACCTCTTAACATCGATTCATGAGTTGCAATCCGTTGCTGACGAGTTTGGCCATTGGTCACAAACACGGAAATAACTTCAACTCCAAGCGCTTTCAATTGGTCAGCTTTTGCAGAAACGTCAGCGGGGTTCGCATCAGTGGGCTCACCATCAGTTACCAAAACAACAACTCGGGAACGACCATCTGTCGGAACTTGCGAAAATAAACTTACTCCAGAATCAATTGCTGCACCGATAGGGGTCGATCCATATGGCTTCCGTGTAAACTGCATTGCCGCCGATAACTGTGTTCGATTTGACTCAGCGGGATTACTTCTTAGCCATCCATTTGTCATAGTTTGTGCGTTCACTTCCTGGCGAGCATTGCCTGTAGTGATTTGACCAGGAAACTGTATTACAGACAAATTACTAACCGCAGCCTCTCGGCCATCTTTGGTAGCAACTTCTGCAAGAACGTCAAAAGCACTTAGCACTGCCTTTTCACGACCAGTTTCAGAGCCACATTCCATTAAGTTGACATCTCCAACTTGGCCAATTCGCTTTCCAGCAGGGCAATCGGTGGCACCATTTGAACTTGAATTATCAATCATAAAAGTAATATTAGACCCAATTGCCTGTTGACCATCCTGGCAAATTGGCCCTTCAGGTGGCGCTCCGGTTGGGATAGGAGTTTCAGATGGCGCGGGAGTCGGTGTCGATTGAGGCGCTTGGTCACTTCCGCCACTGCTTGAGCTACCTTTAAAATTAGCTCCGCTACATGACATGACGAATACCATCAAAGATCCTAGAACCGATCCTTTCACAGAAGCTGAATAAGTTTTGTTTGAATTGACGTTTGATAAGATATAGGCGGGCATTCGGGACATTTTCATAGGCAACTCCACAACAAGAAAAGGGCAACAACAGCAATTGGAACTTACAAGACCTATATACTTTTATATAGATCACCTTTCTTTTAATACAATTTATATAACTTGTCAACTTTTTCTATGAATTTTTATCATGTTTATATAAATATTTTTATGAACAAATAATGTTCAATGTTATTAGAATGTTACACATTGGCATTGTCTTGAGGAACTCGGCAGCGGCTTGAAAAGATCCTTACGATACCTAGCTATTATCCAATGAATATAGTTATTTATAGAAAAACGCACCGACAACCTGCTCCGCAGGACTAAAACAGGCAAAACCTCGTCGCGCTTATCAAATTAAGTCGCTAAGTCATTTTATGGGAGTGGCAACCGGTCTTTGACCAGACTGACCGCTAACGGCATTCACATCTTCAGGAAAACTGCTCGTAAATGACCAGCTCTGAACCGTTTTGTCTGGATTCCAATAAATCTTTAACTCTTTGGTGTGACTTGGTCCAAAAAGTCGATACCGATAATGTCCATAGGTCCACGAAGGAGTGGA
Source organism: Pseudomonadota bacterium (assembly GCA_026390495.1). Lineage (GTDB taxonomy): Bacteria > Bdellovibrionota_B > Oligoflexia > Oligoflexales > RGVZ01 > CAMDKS01. Next base: position 2,113 of record JAPLFV010000361.1, read on the forward strand.
ATCACTATATCCGACAAACTGAGGCTCACCCAAAACAAGTTTCACATCGTCATGCCTAGATTTGCCTTTTTGTAACCATTCAAATCGAGATGGAAACTCTCGACCATTGCTCACACAACCTTGCAATATTGCAAAGACCAATATCAACGCGAAAGAATGAAGACTCTTTTTATATTTCATGGGATCTCCGATTTTTTTCTTCTGAAAATTCAATATATTTTCTTAACCCGTCCAAAAGACTATCAGGACAAACACAAAAAATAAAGAGGTGTCTCAAGCAGAGACACCTCTTAAGGTAACCTTTCGGAGGATTTTCCATCTAAAGGGCCACTAACAGATTTCCATATTCATTATCAGCCTGCTACGCTGCGCTAATATACTATATAGAAATCTTGGAAGCCCGTAAAACTCTACATCGCGTCGCGAGCACCAATATTACTGGAGGTCGTGTTAGGGCGAGATACATTCATATTTACAGCTGGTGTGCGAACAGATTCTTGAATCTGAAAACAAACCAAAGACTTTGGCACCCAAAACAAGGCGGATAACTCACTAACGACGTTTCTGCGATTGTCCAATCGGCCCATCTCTTCTCTCAACATCGCTTTTGGCACCAATAAATTAGCGATAAACAGCAACTGTTCATATGCCAACAGACTTTCATTCAAGGCTCCCAATTCAGGGAATCGCGATCTCTCTGCTTCAAAGATAATCCGACTTAAATCCTTTAACACACTCATGCGTGTCTGAGACTTTAAATCGCCTTTGCGGTAATTGATAGCGTAGTGTCCTGGTTTGGTGCGAAGAATACGGCTTAATCGATCAATCATATCGATGGGCTGCATTTGAACAAAAGAGAAAAATCTAAGAACTTCAGGCAAATAAAGAGGGGGGGTTGTGAACTGGCATTGCGCATGAAGCTGAGTCACGAATGACTCGACTCTATTCTGAGCGGCAAGCATTGCATCAGTTCCCGATGCTTTTGCCTTTTCAATAACTTGCGCAAGCGTGTTACTTTCTTGGTACTCAAAGAAAGCTTCGTCAATCAAAGATGCACCAGTTGCTAAATCGTGGATTATCGCAGACTCCACTTTTAGCGTCTCCGCCAATTTAGCCAAAGAGAAAACTGAGCGAACGCTTTTTTCTCCACGTTTCCAATGGCTACAATCTGAGGGATTGAATTCTAGGATGTTGCCAATCTCTTGATCATTCACGCGTTTGTTGCCGCGTTGATGCATCATGACCTTTTGGCAAAACTTAAAAAGTTGAACTGAACTCGGAAACTTTGTCGACTCTGTGCGCTTCATACGCCTCCCCCTTACCGTGACGAACATATCACTACCTGACGCGACCCCAATCACTCGATCTTTAAAAGACTTCTTACATCAGCAAGAACACCAGATCGTGGTCACAAAACAAAAATAAAATTCATTGGTATATTTATATTCTATCCGCCTGCGCCTTTTCGTGTCAAGAAAGCCACGGCAAATAATTCCTATCCTTGCTTATTCGGGCCTTCCGGGCCATTTTGGTTCAGAGACCAAACAGCAATCTCACAGCTGAATCGAATCAAAGGGAAAGAATTGGCATCGTTCCCTATGCTTTCAGATAGGTTCCGACGGTTTTTCCCATGATCAATCGAGATATAGACCAATAGAGGATGATAGAGCACACCAAACCCATGGTAAACACAGGTGCCCCAAATTTCTTTAGCAATGAAATCAGAAATTTTACGGCCAAAAAAGGATCCGAAGCATTTTGCTCGCCGAGTCCTAGCCTCCAAGCCATAGAGGCAAATAAAGACGCCATCACTAAGGTCATCGCAACCATCATAGCGTCAAATCCCCAACCAACCAGATGACGAACTATCCTATAGATCATATGATTTCCAGATGGTCGGGCCACACTTTTCGAATTCTCAACACTGAGATTATCCGCTATGCCTTCGGGTTGAGTATTTGCCCGTTCATTTGCTGGAATTACAGAAGGCTGATCGTTCATTGCGTGTTGTCGAATATTAATCTCTTGACGTCTCAAGTCATGTAATTCATGCGAGATCGCCGGCGCACCAGCTACATCAGGAAGATTATTGACAACGATAGGTCGGATTCGATGCGACGATTTTTGGGACGGCTGCCTCAATTGGCCAATACCAATTCCTGACGATAACGCTTTGAATTGAATTTGCGTGCGCATATCAAACCTCTTTCGGAATGGAATGTTTAGTTGAGGGCTCTGACTAAATTAAATCCGATTTGAAGGTAGTTAGGCAAGCCCTTATATTCTAAAGTGCGTCCCCTGAGCTGAGTTTTGCGGTTTTTCTATGACGCCCTTGCCAATGATGATTCACGAGGACTTACATCTTTCGAGGCAGTCCTCTCATACAACTCAACAGAAGCTCGCTTCTTAGTCGATTCTAGGTCCCTTTTATTCGTGGTAGGAGTGGCATCCTCCACCAATTTTTCTATGGTTTTTACGGCGGCATCGAATTGAGCTTGAGGCAATTTCATGAGTTTGCCCTTCAAAACTTGGACTTGGCTCGCTTTACGGTCAAGCATTCCCAAATCCATGCAGTCACGCTCTATGGCGTCAAAATAGAACCACAAGCTTTCAAGATTGAGTCCGGCGTTATTTTTTGTTGACATATTCAACACTCCCAAATGACATTTGCCTTCACCATTACGGCAAAAACCGTCAAAACTTTAGACACTTTTAAGCAAAAACTTTGGTACAATACAAAAAATGGTCCACAAAGCCCAAAGGTTTAGGCATTGTCGCAATAAAAAGAAAAATTGATCTGAAGTCTAAAAAGGATGATCCATGCAGAAAATTTCGATCACAAATACGATGACAGGAAAAAAAGAACCTCTTGTCCTTAATGACCCGAGCTCCAATCATATTGGCATATACGCTTGTGGAGTGACCGTTTACGATGACTGTCATATTGGCCATGCCATGCAAGCAATTTACTTTGATGTTATCCGAAACTTTTTTGAGTACGTCGGCTACAAAGTCACATATGTACGAAACTACACCGATGTTGACGATAAAATTATTGCAAGAGCCAAGGAAAGAGGAATCTCTCCCCTACAGCTGTCTGCGAGTGTGATTGAATCTAGTATTAGAGATATGAAAGCTATTGGCGTTAGACCTGCAACCTTTGAACCCAAAGTCTCAGAAAGTATTTCTGACATCATCTCAATGACGCAAAAGATCATCGAGAATGGCATGGCATATGCGACTGCTTCTGGAGATGTTTATTTTCGCGTGCGCAAAAAGCAAGATTACGGAAAACTTTCAAATCGCAAGCCGGATGATATGCGCTCCGGGACAAGAGATATCGTGGTAGGAGAGAAAGAATACGAGTTAGATTTTGCACTTTGGAAAGCTGATTCAACGGCAGACGGATCATGGCCAAGTCCTTGGGGACAGGGTCGTCCAGGGTGGCATATTGAATGCTCGGCCATGGCTCTCAAGACACTCGGTGCATCATTTGAGATCCACGGAGGCGGCCGAGATCTTGTATTTCCACATCATGAAAATGAAATTGCTCAATCAGAGGCGGCAAATTGTTGCGGCTACGCGAAATACTGGATTCACTCAGGACTGCTCACAATTGATCATCAAAAAATGTCTAAGAGTTTAGGCAATCACATTACCATTCAAAAATTCTTGGAGAAATGGCCTCCAGAGGTATTGCGTTTAGGATTTTTGACGAACCACTATCAGTCCAATATCGACTTTTCACTCCAAGTTTTTCAGACTTGCTTAAAGCGCCTTCTATATTACTATGAAACACTCAATTCGCTGGATCAATTTGCTGAACAGTTTGCTCATGATTTAAAGGGCGGTTTGACGAAAGAGCAAAAATCAAAGGAACCTGCAAAGTCTGTCATCGATGCATTTGTCTCGGCAATGAGTGATGACTTTAATTCCGCTAAAGCTCTGGGCGAGATGAACAAAAGCTTTAAAACGGCGAAAGATCTAGTGGCAGGAAAGAAGTCGTCTCAAAAGCAACAAGATGCTGCTTACCTATCGGCTGCACTTAAAGAGATCGGTTCGGTATTGGGACTTTTTAGAGGCGACGTTCAACAGGAAATCTTAAGATTAAAGCGCCAAGTCTTACCGGATCTTGGCGTCACAGAAAATGAGATCGAACAAGCAATTGCCAAGCGCCTGGCAGCGCGAGCATCAAAGGATTTTGCAACATCAGATGCTGTACGTGATGACATGGCGAAAAGAGGCATCGAGATCAGAGATACTCCTCAGGGCAGTGTGTGGAGCATCAAATTCAATCTCGAAGAATGATGACCTAAGTTTATTCAATTATAGAGGCTGATTAATGAGTGAACCAATCATCATAAGTGAAAAAGACTATATCATTGAAAATCTATCAACGATTGTGTCGCTGATTCCACTGGTCGTACAAAACAGGTTTACAAACATCACTCGAGACGATCTAGGGATTGTAAAAGATGCCTGGATTCATGTGAACAATGGCTTTATTAAGACCATTCAATCTGGACCCGTTCCCACTGATCTTCAAAAGTTGAAGCGATATGACGCCGCTGGTGGAATGGCTTTGCCAGGACTTGTCGATGCACACACTCACCCTGCGTTTGCAGGAAGTCGATCAAATGAATTTTGCATGCGCCTCGATGGCAAGACCTACCAAGATATAGCTGCTGCTGGCGGAGGAATTGCGTCAACCGTCAAGAGCACGCGAGCCTGTTCAGACGTGGATCTTAGACAACTGATAGAGACTCGCCTTCATACTTTTTTAAAGAACGGTGTCACATCTGTTGAAGTTAAATCTGGCTACGGCTTGTCGGTTGCAGAAGAGCTTCGTCACTTACGAATCTTGAAGACCCTCCAAAAAGATTTGAACACCACTATAGTCATCACCTGTTTGGCATTGCATGCTGTTCCCAAGGAGTTTTTATCCGCTCGCCAATGGGCTGACGCTTGTGCCGCAGAATTGTTGCCACAAGTGGCCAAAGAGAATTTAGCTGAGTTTGTTGATGCATTTGTCGAAGCTGGATATTTTTCAGTCGATGACATCCAAGGCTATCTTGAAGCGGCCAAGCGGCTTGGTCTCGGAATCAGAATTCATGCTGATGAATTCAGTGATGCAAAGGCAGCTTTGTGTGCAGCAAGATTTTCTGCTAGTAGTGCCGATCATTTGCAATTTGCAAATTCTGAGGGAATAGATGCAATGGCGAAAGCTGGGACTGTCGCCATGATTCTTCCAGGAACTTCACTTTACACCAACATACCATTTACCGACGCCAAGAAATTCACAAGCCGCGGATGCCCGGTTGGATTGTCTACGGACTTTAATCCAGGAAGCTCTCCTATCGAAAACCTACGTCAGGTTATGACGATCGGCGCCTTGCACTGCAAATTGTCTATGGCAGAGGCTATCGCTGCGGTCACTTGGGTTCCGGCAAAATCTTTAAATCTAAGTTACACAACGGGCGCACTTTCTGCAGGAATGCTCGCAAATATCCTGGTCATGCCAATGACCTCGCCTGAGGAATTTGTAGCAGATTTAGGGCAAACAACGCTGCGATTTGTCGCCGTTCAAAAAAGAGTTACGACGTGATGACACCAGGATGTGAAAGGATAAGTTTAAATGTCAGCTTCGAAGATTTCTCTCGATTCGCCTGCATCGGCGATTAAGGTCCAGTTACCCGCTTCTGTGAATGGGTTTTCATCCATCACAATCAGGCCGCTTGCCCTAGTTGATGCGCCTAAGATTTTAGCTGGAGTCGAAGAAAGTCTTTCCGAATTAAAAAGGTTCATTGCTTGGTCATACTTTCCTCAATCCATTGAATCGCAGAAGTCAAGGATCATATCTCGGATTCACAGCTATTGGACGATGAAAGACTTTGCATTCAACGTCGTCGACTCGGACAGCGATGCCTTCATTGGAGCAAGCGGGCTTCATGCCAGAACTTTGCATAGCAAGGGACTGGAGATTGGCTATTGGATTCGTTCAAGCTTGGCTGGCAATGGTCTGGCAACCGTTATCACAAAGGCTCTCATTGTCTATGGCTTTGACTACCTTAAATTGAATCGGGTTCAATGTTGCTACAATACTCTAAACACAAGAAGTGCCCGTGTTGCTGAAAAGTGTGGATTCAAAGTAGAGGGCATTTTGAAAAATTTTGAACCGCCGCCAACACAAGAAATGATCCAAAGTGGTTGGCAAAGCTCATCTGAGATGATCATTTCTGCTCTATACCCAGAGTCAATCGACCACCTTGATTGGTACCAAGACTTTCAGAAACGAATCACTGTCTATGATTGGCTCGGCCAACCCGTAATATAGAATATAGGGACACACGAATTATAGGGACACACGACTTAACCAAATTATATAATTATAGATTATAGGGACACACTAGATTATAGGGACACACGACTGGTCCCGAATTCAAATAATAGCAATTCGGAATCAGTCGTGTGTCCCTATAATTTCAAATAATAGCAATTCGGAATCAGTCGTGTGTCCCTATAATTAGCAATTCGGAATCAGTCGTGTGTCCCTATAATTCTAATCAGTCGTGTGTCCCTATAATTCTAATCAGTCGTGTGTCCCTATAATTCTGTGTCCCTATAATTCTGTGTCCCTATAATTCAGTCGTGTGTCCCTATAATTCTGTAATCAGTCGTGTGTCCCTATAATTACAGTCGTGTGTCCCTATAATTATAATTACTATAATTAATAGGTGATTTGCAGAATTTGATATTCGATGAGGCCTTTGGGTGCTTGAACCTCGACGATATCATCTATTTTCTTGCCTAAAAGTGCCTTGGCAATTGGAGAGCTTAAGGAAATTCGATTTTCCTTTATATCTGCCTCTAAATCGCCCACGACATGAAGCGTTTTTTTGTCTCCAGAATTCAAATCTTCAACCGTCACTTTAGCACCAAATCGCACCTGCCCTTGAGCTGCAGGGTCGGACGAAAAATCGAGAACATTGGCACGACTAAGTTGTCCTTCTAGCTCGTTGATTCGACCTTCAATAAAACCTTGTTTTTCTCGAGCCGCCGAATACTCGGCGTTCTCTTTCAAATCTCCGTGACTTCGCGCAGTGGCAATGTCTTGAATCACAGCGTGACGCTCAATATTTTTTAATTGAGCCAACTCTGCCTGTAATCGATCATAACCAGCTTTTGTAAAGGGAACGAGATCTTCAGCCACAATATCACCTCATGGATCACTTCGTAATCCTGCTTAAAATTAGAATAAGAATTCGCCAATTTATCGCATTATTTTCAAAACAAGTACAGCAATGAATTTTAAACCAGAGGACTGGAATAAAATGAAGTATTAAAAGCTATGAGTCGCTGAAAATGCTACCGTGTAAGCGAAGCCATCAACTGTTTCCGATTTATCTTCCGAAACTTTCTTACTAGACCCTGAGCCTTTTTGAACCACGGTACCTAGCGAAATCTGACTATTGGGCTGCGCCCAAGCACCGAATGTTGAGAGTCCCAAATAATTAATTTTTTCACCGTTATTTACTGAGACTGTCTTTCTAGCATCGTTATTGGTGAAAATCCCCATTCTAAAAGGGAAGCTCGGCGTTAAGAAATATTCCATTCCAATCGATTGATTCATCACAGCTTCTCGAGCAAATTCTGGCCTATACCCGCTTTCCATATTTTTCACAGCTCCGTAATATGACAAGTCAGCTGTCAACAACAGATCTGGAGAAGCAAACAAAGCAGTACCAAATCTAGCCTGCAACGGAGGCGCTCCCAAGGGGTTTACACTTTTTGATCTCTGAGCAGTATCTCCGTATTGATTTGTAGATGCTAAATAAACCGACAAATGTTGATCCTGCTCCAATTGTTGGCTTGCAAATTGTCCTTGCTTCAAAGTCATACCAAATGCAAGTTTGGTAAACGGCGCCCACTGAATTCCCAGGCCTGGCTCCAAGCCATATGTTCGTAAAAGTCTGCGAGAATTTGTAGTCGATTTTCGTCTCACTCCTGAAGTTGTTTCATCTAAATTCAAATAGATTTGGGTTAAATCTTCCGAATGTGTGTAGGCTAAACTTACACCTAAAGATAAACTTGGGGAAATTCTATATCCAAGGCCCATAGCAGCCACTGTCGTCGCTGCCTTACGGTTTACGACCCGTCGCAAGATATTATATGTAGTCGTACTTGAAACGACTGCATTTTGAACCAAGTCATTTTGATCAGTTAGCTCAGTATCCAAGGAATAGTAAGCAAATCCCCCAACAAGTCCCTTTATATATTTATCCAGCTTTTGCATGGCACCAAAAAAAGGTGAAAATGTACCCTCACTCTTTTCTGTGAAATTCTTTCCTTCAAAAATATCTTTGTAAGTTAATGTTCGGCTATAAAGCGCATTCGCAGATCCAGAAATGTCATTGGACTGCGCAAATGCCAAGCCGGCTGGATTATAATAAACTCCGGAGGCATCATCTGCCACTGCGCAATACGCTCCACCCATTCCCTGAGCTCTTTCTCCGATAATCACATTGTTATAGTGATAAATATCACCAAACGATTGCTGTTCGCTCAAAATTACAATCATGGATGCGGCGAAAAGTTTTAATACTTCAATTTTCTTCATCGTTGACTCCCTGTCAATCGTCTCTATAAACCATTACTCCAACTATTTACCAGCTTTCTTAACACTCTTTTTAGCAATTCTCTTTTGAAATCCTTGAAATCTTTTTTGCAATACCGCACCGGTGATCTCATCTGCCGACATCTTGTTTAGTACTTCAGCAATTGCCTTTCGGCGATCAGGAATCGTCGGGTGAGTTTTGTCCATGACTGTTTTGTCGCTAGACTTTTTCTTCTCTAAGGCGAGTCTTGCCAAAAATTTATCGAGCCCCTTTGGATCGTAGCCCGCGTTAATGGCATATTTGACACCTTCGCCGTCAGCCTCAAACTCTAACTTTTGATCCAGACCTTTTTCGAGCATCACATTCATACCAGCCTTAGCTGCTTGAAGAACGCTGAGTCCCGCACCACTTGCTGACATCAAGAATTTTGCGAGAGCGCCACCAGCTGCACTCTCATCAGGAGTCGGCCTGCGACGTGCCATTGCATAGGGATCATTGAGCTTGCGCCCTTCAGCTTCAGTTTGCAATTTTTTAGCTTCGTCTGCACTCATGGATTTCAGACTCTTATACATATGTTGCAACCCGACATGAGCTGCTTCGTGCCCGAGGACTGCCGCAATTTCTGCTTCATTTTGAGCATGGCGGATTGTTCCTTTGGTTACCAAAATGTACCCACCAGGACAGGCAAAGGCATTAACGGAATCCGAATCCAAAATGGCAAACATATATTTGCGATCTGGGTAGGAACCCGCTTTGGCAACATAATTGCCAACCTGATTTAGATACGACACCAATGGTTTATCGTTAACTACGCCGTAGAATGCAAGCAACTTTCCGGCCATGTTTCGGCCAATTTCCATCTCTGCCTTTGCATCTTCTAAGGCAGATTCCGTTGACTCAGAAGATGCTTCTGCAGCTGGAGTGGGACTAGCCACAGGTTTATCTTCCTGGGACGATTCTTCGTTATCTTTCGCGTCTAAAATTAGACCAGTCAAAGATAGCAAAAGGAGACTCACTCCAAAAATAAGTTTTGGAATGAATATGACTTTTAGTTTGTGTTGGCGATCCATCCTTGGATTCTCCTATGAATTTAACTAGTATGATCTCAGTGATTACGAATCATTAAAGATCTCACATCGCTATCAATGATTTCACTCTGCTGATCCAACTTTTCCTGAGGCAACACACGATCTTCCATTTCATATACAGCACGTAAATCTGGTTTTAAACTTCCAGCCATCGCAGTATTGTTCTCGTCTAGACCCCTCACGCCCATAACTGCGCTTCTAGACCTTGCACCGTTTTGTTCAGCGGCATTGCGCCCCTCTTTGACCGCGTCACGAATCGCGTCATTAAGTCCACCACCTGCATCAGCTTTAACCTTGACCGCTAAGACAGATACAAATCCAGATTTTCCATCTGACGTTTTTACCTGCCAATACATTCCTGATCTAGTTCCAGCATCTACCACTTGCCCTTTTTTCAAGGTTGCTAGAACGGAAGCGTCCTTACCAGCAGATGCAAAAACCTCAACTCCGTCCTTCTTTGCTTCGACGGTTGCTCCTAATAAGGCCGTTGAATGTAGGGACATGAGACCCATAGTAACCGTAAAAAAAGTGTTTTTTATGATTGTGGGTAGCATTTTTTTCTTCTCATCGTTATGCATATCAATGTCCTCCTAACAATACCTTCGCAATTCCGACCTCGAGAGTTGAGCTTTATCCATTAATCCATTTAATTCAGCTAGTTGCGACCTTACTTTCAATCCTGTCAATCAATTCGTCGAAAGTATATCCACCTTTTGACTGGCAACGTAACCCGTCGAATCTACCGCCTGAAACCTCAACCTACACTCATTCAAGTGAAATTTAAAAAACGATTGCTTTCAGAATATTGAAATAATTCATTCATCTCTATGTTAGCATAGAGATGATCAAAACATAATTCTGAGAACACCAAGCAATGAATTTAACGAATCTAAATAAGGGTCTTCATTTAATCCTTGGCCCAGCATGGTCCGGCAAAACTAATTTTGCCGTCAAAGAATTGGCGCATGAGGCATCTGTTCAATGGCTAGGGACAGGTCAATTAAAGGACTCGAAACTAAATCAACATATTAACAATCTGAAATCCACTCGGCCTAAAACCTGGACATCTATAGACTGTCCTGAAACCCTGATCGAAATATTGGCCGCAAATAGTGCATTATCTCAATTGCAGGTCATTGACTCTGCAAGTCAGTGGCTTGTTAATCAAATGGTGAGCCACTCGCACAAATATGATTCCTCTCAACTGGAAATATTTGCTTCCGAGCAAACCGAGATACTTCTAGAATCACTATTATTTCAAGCCAAATTTAAACCAATTGTTCTGATTTCTGCTGAAATGGGTGCCGCCCCACCACCTCAAGAAAGCTTGTCTTATGAAATTAGAAAATACGTAGGTTTACTCAATCAAAAGCTAGCAGCGGTCAGCTCTACGGTGATTTTTGTCACTGCTGGGATTGGTAACAATATAAAAAAATCACAATATTCTATTTCCAATCAGAACCTTAAGTAATTTTAAAAACCGACCTCAATTTAATCCATGTTCTGCCGATGACCCTCTAGAGTGGTATCGACTGCAATTTAGACTGTAGTTGGTTCCAGTATAGTCGGGAATTTTTACCAGGAGATGACAATGAGCACAGTTCAAATACCTAGAGAATCAGAGTCAAAAAAACCAAGCAAACGTTTCACCAAACCGGGCATGCATGTGCAGGCGCGTACGATTGGAACAAAGATTTTATTCAACATGCCTGTTGAAAACGTTTCTGCTACAGGAATGCTGATATCTCAAAATGAAGGCCAGAAGGCCCCATTCAACATAAATACTATTCTTGAACTAGAAGTAGCACCACCAAAGCACAACAGTAGCAACAAGCGTGTTCAATGTTTAGGAAAAGTCATACATGCTACAAAAGCTGCCGATGGTAGTGCTCGATTTGGAATTAAAATCATTCAAAGCGAAGATGACGAGCAACAAGTTTGGAATCAAATCATCCTAGGAATGGAAATGACAGCGGACGCTACATAGAAAAAATTTTTGGGCATTCAAAAAATCACTGTAGAGACGGGCAACAAACATGAAACTTCAGCTTCCAAAATCGGTAGCAGTTATAAGCGATGGCTCACAATCCCATCAGATTTACACGTTTTTGAAAGCAAGAGGAATCGAAAGGATCGAATCCTATCAAAACGGTCATGATGGCTTCAACGCAATCCTCGCAGGAAATGTTGAGTCACTGGTATTGGACTGGGGACTAACAACTGGCATCACTGCTCCTGCAATGATAACGAGGATTAAACGACTTCCCGAGCTTCATCATTTTCCAGTCGTGATTTTAACATCGAGTGCCAACAAGCAGTCGGCATCTTTGATTCAAGATTACGTATGCGTGAAGGAATCTTCCTTGCCATTGAACGCAAATGATTTATTAAATTCATTGCATTCAGTACTTGGAGAGAGGGCGTGGTTCCTCGGAAATGTTTCCAAAATTGAAGCAACTCTTCAAGCGGTTCCTTCCAATCCAGAACAAGCCGGTAGACTCATCACAAATCTATTGGACCAATCTCCCAACCCAACACCTGTCGCTATGGTTGCCTCCAGAGTCCTTTGCGATCATGGAAAACATTTGCAAGCCGTTGCCATTTTAAACCATGTTCTCAAACAAAATCCAAGCAACCTTCAAGCACTTAATGCTGTCGCCAGAGCCTTCTATTCACAAGGGCGGACGAAAGACGCCTTTAACTATCTAAAGAAGGCGCATGCCTTAGCTCCGGAAAACATCGATCGCCTTTCACTTCTAGGTGAGCTTGAGGTTTCTCTTAAGCAACCCGAGGCAGCCATTAAACGCTTTCAAGACGCTCTCGGAATGGATCAACATTATATATGGTCGAAAGTTGGTTTATCAGTAGCAAGCTCGATCAAACAAGAGTCTGTGATTGCCTCTCACTTTGGTGATGAAGAGCCTTCAATTGCCAAAGTAATAAACAATCTTGGCGTTTTTTTAGCTCAAGAGGGCGACTTTGAAAAGGCGATAAAGTACTACATGATGGCTTTTGCGTTTCTAGCAAGTGAAGACTTACAGGCCAAGGTTAGCTTCAACATGGGATTAGGATTTCTGAAATGGGGAAAGGAATCGCAGGGCAAATATTGGTTTGAAAGGTCAAACAATCTAAGTCATGGAAACTTCTCCAAGGCCAGTAAGTATTTACAAAACCTGAAACAAGTTGTTTCAAAGGCAGGATTAATAACTGATGCTGCGGGCACTCCGATGCGATCAAAAGATATTGAGACGGCTCAACCGATTGAATTCAAAGCAGCAACAGGAAGCAACATTGTGCCCATTCAAAAACAGCCAGTTTTTGAATGGTCCAAGCCTTCGACAACCTCTGCCATTGACCTTGATGAGGAATCCTCAGGAGTCATTGTAAAAATTAATCAAAAGTCTGCCTCGAAAACAAAGAGCAGTTTAGACCGCATGATAGATGAAATTGATAACAGTCTTAAAGTCGACATCCTCAAGAAGAAGATAAGTTAAAACTCCAGTCAATGCCTATCACTTGACTGACAATCCATCATTGCAGAATGTCTCGTTCGGCCAAATACGGCTCAATATCCGAAACACTTGACCAAGCCATGCACACAAGGTGTAATCTTATACCTATATTCTAAGGAGGGACCGCCATGGTTAAAACAATTCATTCAATTTTGTTCCTATTCGCCACAAATTCATTTAGCGCAATTAACGAAGGAGAATTGACACCGGAAAATTCATCAAAAAAGGTTTCCGCCAAAATCCTCTATTGTAGCGACGGAGACACTTGCCGGGTTAAAGTAGGTGAAGGGAATATCTGGTTCAATGCGAGATTGTTTGGAATTGACGCTCCTGAAACCGCAAAAAGCCGCCGAAAGACTCCAGGCCAGCCTTTCGGAGATCAAGCAAAAAACTATCTCAATGAAGCAATTCAGGGCAAAGAAGTATTAATATTGCAAACCGATTTGGATCCTTTCAATAGGCCAGTTATCGAAATCTATTTACCTGCAATTGCAAAGCAACTGGAAACAAACATAAATCTAAAATTGATTGAGGAAGGATATGCAGAGGTTTACAGAGGCAAAACAAAGAGAATTGACAAGCAACCATATTTTGATGCCGAAACTACTGCAAAATCGAAGAAGCTAGGAATCTGGTCCCAAAAAGACTATCAATCACCATCGAGTTTTCGCAAAGGAAATCACTAAACTAAGGCCAACTTGTGATTAGAGCTAAACAAGGCTAAAGTATTATATTGGCACTTTTACGATTGGCACTTCTATGCTGCAGAATAAGTAATATAAGGATTTCAACTTGATTCCTGAGTTTAAAAAGATAAGTCTTTTAATTTCAATCACTCTCTTACTGGCGTCTTGTCGATCTAGATTTTCAGATGCAGACCTTACTGGTATTGCGCAAACAAACGGCGACATTATTGAATCCTTCACACTTGATCTCAAAGAGGTGTCCGGATTTTCAAGCGTGATCACTTCCAATGATGGTAAAAAGGGATTTTATGTCGTGGGTGATCGCAAATTTGAGATAAAGTTTATTGAATTTGATGCTTCATCTGCAGACCCTAAAGCCGAACAAAAATCATACAAAAAAATGATTCAAGATTCTCCCAAAGGGATCAACTCAGACGAAACATCTCAATGGGAAGCGATACAAGTTTTGGGGCGTCAGTTTCTGTTTATTGCGGAGGAAAATCGTCAACTTATCCATATAGTTGACATCAAACGAGGTAGATACTTCAAGTCCATTATTTTAAAGAAAAATTCTGATTCGAAACCGGCATTGATCGAATTTGGCCCCCCTGGATCTACCGCAGAGGGATTTACCAAAACGAACCGCGCAGAGGTATCTGATACTGTTCAGAGCGCTAACAACCCAATCTTTGGCCTATCGAAATCAAACACCATCGAACTCGAACCCCTTAAAATCTGGATGAGTCACGAGTCGAATCCAAAGGGCTTGGACATTAGTGAAATCACGACCGTACCGAATGGAGACCTGGTTGTCTTGTCTGATCAATTGCAAGGTATTTTCCATGTAGAAAAGGGACTAAAACCATCAGAGAACACTTATAGATTTATCAGTCGCTTGGACTTGCCAAAAAAAATCAAGAAGCCGGAAGGACTTATTGCCATTTCCGAAAGTGACTACATCGTTGGTAGTGACACAACCGATAATGACCCAAACATTTATCATATAAGAAGTTTGCCATAGAGCACATTAGCCGGTAATGGCTTTTGCATGGTCAATTTTGAGCTTTTTAAAGATAGCTGACTCGGAACAAGATCAATTTAACAGGTCAACTTTTTACTAAAAATCATTTTTTGATTTATTTTAAAATGGATTAAACCATCACTATTGCAACATTCCCTGTACTCCTCAAAGAGCGACTTTTGCAAATCTAAAATCCCGGCATCTGACAGGCAATAAGTATCATAAACTGACATCATAAATTCGGTCATTTGAATTGGAGTAAAGTTCCTCTCATAAGTCAGATCTTGCACTTGGACCTCATTGAGCAGTGGAACGCAGGAAAAAAGCTCCAAAATCGCTTGGGTACTGCGCATCCGCCTATCAATAAATTCCTCAGGTTCAATAACTCTATATTGGTTTTGAACTCTTCGATTTTCTCTTAAAAAAATTTCTTGAATGCGACTCTCTTGCCATGCTCCACCGATAACAGCGACAAAGACACCATTCTCCACTAGCACTCGAGAAATCTCAGCGAGGGCACGGTCTACTGGCCGCATCAACATCAAGGCCATATGACAGACCACCAAATTGACGGAATTGGACTGGATTGGAAGAGAAAATGCCGACCCGACCTTGAAATCAATATTGTGACGAGCCGGCCCCAGTCTTCGTTTTGCAAGGTTCAATTCTGCTTCTGACTGATCCACCAAAATGAAACGAGTCTCAAATTCAAAATTCTTTTGGAGCTTCTTTGTCAACTCACCATCACCACATGCCAAATCGAGAACAACTAAATCCCTGCGCAACCAGTCAATGTTCATTGTCAATTTGCACAAATCCTCGTAAGAATCCTGCAAGTCATCTCTGGCAAAAAACCTAGACGTCATCCCAGGGAATCTATCATGAGCATAATTGAGAAATTCTTGAGCTTTCACAAACTTTCCTAAACTGTTGCAGGGCCATCAAAAACAATTCTCACCTTTGTTCCTGTAAGCAAATTCTCATTGTCATCTGTCATTGCTGTAGATTCAACCAATAAATCAGCTCCATAGGTTTTGCAAAAGAAATCGGCTATAGGCAATCCAAAACCAGTACCGCTTTCACCAAAGGTACCTAAGCTAGTAGTTGCAATAGAGTTAGAAAACAAAAGCGGAATTTTTTCCGCTGATATTCCGACTCCAAAGTCTTGAATCAAAAGTGAAACACGATGGGCGCCGTGTGACTTTGACTCTTCAGCATACGCTTCAACTTTAATCTCGATCTCTCCGTCGCGACGAGAAAATTTGATGGCGTTGGAAACTATGTTTGACAAGACACAATGCACTAAAGTTGCCCTATGACTTCGCACCAACGTTTCAGTCTGATGATGATAAAATCGGACCTTAATGCCCTTTTCAATTGTTCGCATTTCATTTAACGCCAACGCCTCGTTAATACACCTTAGAAGATCCACATTTTCCAAAACTACAGGTGTTTTTCCACTCGTGGCACCCATCAAGCTACGTATATTGCGGATAAGATCATTTTGACTATCTAAAACTGCCATGATTTTTATAGTCGTCTTGTGAATCTCACCAATTGAAGTCGAATTTTTGGTCGAGCTTGGCAACAGTTCAAGAGAATTAAAAATCTTACGGATTGAATATGACGTAACGGTTCCCAAATTTGCAATATCGTGACACAAAACTCTCAAAAGATTTGTTTTTTCACTTTCGGACTGTCGTAACTCACGATTACTTTGGATGAGATCATAGGAAGCAATCTCGATCTTTTTTTCAAGTGAGCTGGCATAAGAATCTTTTATTGCATCAATGATAATCAGCGGCAAAGAGACTGCTGTAAAAAAACCATTCCAAAATGAAATCATAAAAACTATGAGTTGAAAGTCAGCTCGAAGCCTTAAACTTGGATAATTGAACAAATGCAATATACAAACAAGGCATGCAAACCAAAACAAATTCGCACCAACCTGCCCCTGCTTCAATCTTTTTGATATTAAAGCCAAAAAAAGTACCACTGGCACGGCTACAGAAGCCGTAAAAAATGAAGCATATACCGCAAATTTCATATCTAAAAATATCGTCAGAAAACCAAACAGACCAAACACAAAAACAAAGCTCCAATACTTTTTCCATGGCACTGGTGTCCCAAATGCAATCTCCAGTATTTTCAGCATAAAGGCGGCTGACGGCACACTGAAGAACATTGCGATTCCAGCTTTCACGGGATCATTAAACGCCCAGCCTTGTGTCAAACCCCCGAAAATAATCGATAACCAATAGAAGAAAGCGAACTTCGCAACAGGTAGGCGAGACTTGTAAAAATAGGCACCAGAAATTATGGCGCTGATAACCATCAAAGCCAAGTAATTCACGAGTACAAAATTAAAAATTGATTCTGTATCTGTCATTTATAAAATAAACTCAATCAAAAGTGATTCATTCTTTCATCCATCCGGCAGACCTAGCGATTGCGGGCCATACCTTGGCACAAGAAAGAAAAGTCGACAATAAAACGGGACCGATAACAACACCAAGAAGTCCAAATACTTCTATTCCCCCAAGTATGGCAACTAAACTGACTAAGGGGTGCATATCGCTTCCGCCTTTTAAAACATATGGCCTGACAACATTATCTGCCAGTCCAGTCACGACACTCATGACGATAACGACAATGACGCTCCCCCAGAGTCCAATTGATCCTAGCCAGATTCCAGCCGCCAAAAATACTGGAAATGAACCCAAAACGGGAATCCAAGCAAAGACAAATGTAGCACCGGACGCTAACGCCAATGAAGGTATCCCCAATACAGCAAATGTTAAAGCAACCAAGATCGATTGACAAATTGCAGCAATCAAACTTGCAAACAACGTTGTTCGAGTGACCTCTTTAAAAGACGAAACAAGTTCTTGGTGGACTTCAGTTGGTAACGGAAATAGCCTTTTTAAAAAATTGATAAAAGACGACCCGTTTAAAAGAAAGAAAAAACAGCTCAAGGTACCGAGGGTAATTTGCAATAACAATGCAGGAATGTCGCCTGCAAATTTGAGAACCATTTTGCTAGACCAGCTCAGCACAGATTGTCCAAGGTTCTTAGTCAGCTGCTCTACATCGCCAACCTCAGCAATCGGAAGATAGGAGGCCACGCGAGCAATCAACTCTTGCCAAGTCGCATAGAGTTCCGTCGTGTGCGTGTCAGACGTCAAAACTGTCACTAGCTGCGACGCATCACGAAGCGCGACGAATGACAACAATATCATTGGAACCAAAACAAGAATGGCCAAGGCACTAGTAGCTATGAGAGCAGCCCAAATATCTTTCATTCGCGTCTGCAATAGCAAATACAATGGCGACAAAATCAAAGCCATCATTCCGCCCGCCATAAGCGAAAGAAAAAACGAAGATGCCATCCAAACAACTGCACCACCAAGGATTGCTATCAAAATCAAAAAAAACCAGCCCGTAGGAATTCGATTCATTGAAGACCTCTAATATTAGCAGCAATTGATATCTTAACGGAAATTTAAGACAATGTTTTTACAAGGTATTTTGCCATAGATGGTAATTATATCAAGTCCTGATTGGTAATTCCTAAATTTATCTCACAAACCACCGATAAACCCACAGGTTGATGCAGTACGCATCAGCCCTATCGTTACCGATATCTTACGGGATTTGGGACTTGAGGAGATATATCTGTGAAACTCTGGAACATCCTTGGTAATGTCAATTTGAGAGAGCCTGTGAAGCAAACGGAATTTCTCTTTCAAGAGGAGCGAGTAAAGTCCAATCTGATTGAAAAGAAATTTGAAGCGAAATTTCCTGCTGTTCCGGATTTAAACACCTCCCATCCCGCTCTTTCTAGCGACAATAAGAATGGACAATTTTTACACAAATTTGTCAGCGAGCTCACGTTTCTAGATCGAGAACTTCTGGTTCGTGCCTATTTCAATGCTATGCGCGATGATAGGATTAAACGGCTTGAACATCGAGACAAAGAAATTGCAATGGAGCAAAAATTCATTGATCGAAGAGCCGTCTTAAAAGAGAAAGACGAACAACAGTTTCGCATTATGGAGACGTGGGTCAAAAGATTTCACATGGAGAAGGTTTTCCATCAACTTCGCATCAAATCTCTCGACGAGTTTAAGTCTCTCATGCACCTTTTTTGGGTTCAAGGAGACAAGAAAGCTGAAGGTATGCGTCAACTTTATCAAGCACAAAGTGGCGTTGTACCAAGTCAACTTCCACCTAGAATCGAGTGGATGCGGGTAACCGGCCAAGAAGAAGAGTATGCTCGACTAAAGTTGGAACTAGTGTCGCAAGACATTGCAACATTGGATCAAGCTAAAGAGCAAATTGGCACTCAGCTCAAAAAAGATCTCATCATTCAGTTGAAGGAAAAGACCGAGCTCCAACATCACACAGACAATCTAGAAACGCGTTACGCAGAGGCCGCAAATTCCGAAAATAGAGTAAAGAGGCTCGCTTAAATAGCGATATGCCCAAGCCTTCTTGAATGATCACAATGATTTTACAGCACCCTCATGGGACGCCTCACATCACATTTAAACTCTATTTTTTAACCAATTCTTTCCGTATGGCTTTCAATAATCTTTTCACCTCAACTGATTCAAATGGGTTTAAACCAAGGTCTTCTTGATTCTTTGCAAAATAGGTCTTCAAATAAAGCTCTCTTAAAGTAAGTAGATCAGTGGAAACATTGTCTTTCACAAACGAAAGTCTAAGTAGCCATCTATCGGTTGGTTCATCAATTTGTTTTTGCAGGTTTACTACTTTTAATTGATCGCTCAATCTTTCAAGAGGATCCTTGTAGGCAAGGAATATTTTGAAAATTCGGGACCACCAGCCGCGAAAATCAAACGTCCAAAATGACAAAAAAAACGTTCCAAAACTTCCCACTAAAACCAGAAGCCAGGCTCGATCTACAATCCATTTTAAAACTTTATCAGTTCCACCGAGCCCAATTCCCCCTAACCTTTGCTGGGCTGATACAAAGAAGCTCGAAGACCACAAACTGAGATTTGATTGGAGTTGCGTTGGTAAGCTCAATCCCTGCTGGCGTAACCAGGCTTCAGCACCTTTCTGAACACGAGATTGGCCAATATAGGCTGTCGGATCAATTCTAATCCAAGATTGCGAGGATTCATCCCAAATCTCGGCCCATGCATGGGCGTCAAGATCGCGAACTAAAAGCTGTCTTGATTTAGGAAAGTAAACCCCACCTAAGAATCCATTGACGGCTCGCGCCTGAAAACCAGCTAACCTTGCCAATACCGCACTTGCAGAGGAATAATAGCCACAATGGCCAGCTTTAACGCGGAACAAAAAATCATCCAACGTCTTGACCGATGTTGTATCTAATTGATACCTAAACTCATGACCTCTAAAATACGCTTCAAGATTTGTGATAAAATCTCGTGCATGCTTGCTAGTTTTGAGACTTCCGGCCAGGTCAACTAAATCTTTGCTGACCTCTGATTCTGAAATTTCTGTGTTTAACTCATGATTAGCTGTCTGAGATTGATCGAGCGAATTCATCGCTTTAATAACGCCTTGATCAACTTCAGGAGCATATCCCTCGAAAACCTGCCAATCTTTAGAAAAACGAGTGGGCCTAAAGTCTAATGTCGATCGGCCGAAATTCCTGTCTCCACCTGCTTCGACAACTACATTCGTCCCATCAATAACTGGAAGAAAATACTTGTAACGAGGACTAAGAATAGCACTGTATTTAAAAGTTTCAAAATCAACCTGTCGAGGTTGAAAGTTAATTCGGCTGCTCCCTTGGAGCCAATTTAGTCCTTCATTGTGCTCCAGTGTTGAGTTGCGAAAATACAATGAATTAGCCCTCAACTCATCCACGGGATTGTTTCCCGAGAACTGTATAATCATGGCCAATGCCTGTCCACGGGCCATGTCTTCAATAGAGGAAGGTTTCAGTTCATTGCTCAGACCAACTCCAGATCTTGAAAATCCAGTCTTCTTTTCGATGACTTGTAATGCCAAAACCAACAATCCTAAAAACATAGTGATCGCAAACAATGTCTCCTTTCTAATGGCGCGCTGAAGAAGCCAGATAAAGGCAGTACGTAAGTCCATGGAAGAATAAATCGTGATGGACTTTGCCAACAATAGCAGGATGATTAAGATCGACCATACGACTGAATAGGGAATCGCCGATTGTTGCAATATGATTACTGTCAGAGGTAACAAGAGAAAGGATCCAATCGTACCTGCTTGCCTCGACTTCATGGTAAACAAAAGAAATCCTGATAGCAGAATTCCAATGAATCTTATCCTTTGGTCTAAAGTTCCCTGATCTAGAATATAAAAAGAAGACGCAATGATCATGACTAACATTGTAATGATCTTAAATATTGCGACGGTTCGCTTTTGAACAAAGGACCGATTAACAAACAAAGAACTCAGCAATATCAAGCCAAAGGTTTCACAAAGTATCAAAATGCTCCAAGAACGCGGCAGACTAAAGGCAGCGAAAATCCAGATAAAGAAAATTGGAAAGAAAAATGACTTGAGTCGCATGAGCAGATTCAACATGGCTAGTTCTGCTTCTCAAATTTGAAGTTTGCCAATATTTCAAGTACCGATTTTAAATGATTGTCTCCAGAGCCCATCTCACTCACCTGGCCGAAAAGATCTATGGAAAATCTCTGCTGTTGATCGAATGCTTCAAAACACCATTTACAGACTTGCGATATCTTTTGCTCAGTATCTGTTTGTCTAGCAGCGCTGAGTTTCAAGATTCTTTCATTACCTTCAACCTGATTAGAATCTTCAAAAACTCTTGTCATATATTGTCCGCGCTTTCCCGAAGACTTCCAATCAATCCGATTGACGCCGTCTGTGATATTCCAAACTTTATACTCCAAAAATTCCGAATCGAAGTCCTGCTTCAATTGCCTTTGCGAAATCATTGAATGCCCCATAAACTCTGCCCAGCTTTCACCACGAGGATAGGGATAGACCACAATCATTTTTTTTAGATCAATCACCCTCCAAGAGAGAATCAACCCAAAGGGAAATCTAGAACGACACATAAGTTTCGGTAAGGTATGGATACCTCGTGCAAGAGGGTCAAGATTTAGACGAAGAACTGCCGTTTCTTTTGTCGCAGCAATTCCAAATTGATCCAGCCAAAACATCTTCCAACGGGACCTATGATCAAAATCGATTTGCAATCCGTGGGCCTCATGATCCGATTGGATATTGATTGCTATCGAATTGTTTTTATCTGCACAAATATAAACAAAGGATTCCACTGAAAAATTAACGCCTCTTAAATTGACAATACTTTCAATCATGGCAAGAAGAAACAAAAGGGAAAGGAAAAGCGAGATACCCATCAAATCGGCTCTTTGATTTGATGCACCATACAAAAAAACGATTATGACAGACGAAAGAAAGACAAGACCCGCAATAGTAGGTAAAATAAAGATCCGCTGGATGCCTAAAGACGATTTATTTTTTGCCCGAGACAATGTGCTGAAAACTCTATTTTTTAGGGAGCTTTCGTACATTGTATCGCTTCCTTGATAACACCAACGGACTGTGCTGAAGTAAAATTAGCAGCCTTGATCCTATGACTTAATGTAGGAACAGCAACATCTTGAATATCGCCAATCGTGACAAAGGTTCGGCTATGCAAATGAGCCCATGCACGCCCTGCATTGACGAGCATTTGCACTGATCTTGTTGACAAGCTGTCGACTTTTCCACGCAAATACTCGACCAAATTCAGCACATATTCGGCAAGAATCGGCGAGACAAAGATCTCTTGAACGTCTTTTTGAATATTGCGCACTGCCTCTAGGGTCAAAATCGCATCCAAATGAATTTTTTGGCGCTCTGCGGATGGCTGAGTCAACAGCTGCATCTCGGCCTTTCGCCCAGGAAGACCCAAACTGAGGACCATCATAAATCGATCTAGCTGAGATTCCGGCAATGGATTTGTTCCTGCACTATCGAGAGGATTTTGAGTCGCGATAACAACGAACGGCTCTGGAAGAATATGGGTCGTCGAATCTACTGATATTGAATGTTCTTCCATGGCTTGCAAAAATGCGCTTTGTGATTTTGGAGAAGCTCTATTCAATTCATCAGCCATGACTACATTGGCAAAAATAGGACCAGGTATAAAACTGAATTCTCCTGAACTGGGAACAAGAACATTACCTCCCGTGATGTCGACGGGCAATAGATCGTTCGTGCACTGAATGCGTTTCCAAGGCATTCCTAAAAGTTCGGCAATGCATCTTACAAATGAGGTCTTACCCATACCGGGTTTATCTTCAATCAACAAATGCCCTTGAGCCGCTATACATGCCCACGCAAGCTTGAACTCATGTTCCTTATTGAGAACGACCCTTTCGGCCCGCCTTATAAATTCCAAAAATTCTGGTATTAGCTCGTCGTTCTTCTTCATTTTCTCTGTATCCAATAGTCGGCTATTCATGATCACATGAAAGGTCAAGGTCAGAAATTTAAGGATCAACGTCTAAGCAATCTAAACGTCTATTTTACAAGCCTTTTGTGCTCTCAACGTTAATCGCAAGGTCGACAATTCCTTGGAGACGAATCGCATCAATTAACCTGACAACTTGACCATGCTGAGTCTCTTTGTCAGCGGCGATCATTGCTTGCAAAGTCATATTTGGATTATTTGCTTTTATGCCTTGAATTTGCCCTGGAAGTTGTTCAATCGTCGTAGCAGTACCGTCCATAAACAGATTCCCAGATTTATCCATGACAAAAGCGAGGTTTTTAGTCTTAGCGGTGTTCTCGCCGCTATCGGCCTTAGGAAGTTGAATCTGAATAGACTGTTGTACGATATAAGTGGATGTCACCATAAAAACAATCAAAAGCACAAGCATAACATCGACCAAAGGAGTCACATTAATTCCAGTGATCTCACCATCATCATTATCATTCATTTGCGATGCCATGAGTCGATCCTTTGTATTTTCATTTCACTATTTGCGTACTGAATGGCTTTTGAGAACTATCCAAAAGAACATTCTAATTTCTCGCCGGGTCACTGTGCTTTGTGGGACATTAACAATTTGCTGAGAGATTCTGCATTGCTGCCGTGTCTCTTCACAATTCTCTGAAAATAGTTATACGCAATGACTGCTGGAATCGCGACAATCAATCCAACCGCGGTCGCAATCAATGCCTCGGAAATACCTCTCATAACAACACTTGCGCCGCCTTGTGGGTTCAATGCCAGGTCACGAAAGGCAATAATAATTCCAAGAACTGTTCCAAACAGACCAATAAAAGGAGCGTTGTTTCCAAGTGTCCCTAAAATCATAAGTCCCTGATCTAATTTTTGACGATGACCAATCATATATCCTGTCATACTTTCTTCCATCGCATGTGCCCCGCGATCCTTGGCTTCAATACCTCTGAGTATCGTTTGCGCAGCGAGTGCTGGTGTCGATTCGCATAAACGCTTCATTGAGTCCCAGTCTTTTGCGACTAACGACTGTGTCAATTTCTCTGAAAAATCTGTCATGTCAAATTTCATCTTATTAAAAAATATAATCCGCTCAATGACAACCGCCAAACTAACTATGCTGAGTGCGATCAACAACCACAAAACCCATTCTGTTCCCAGCATGGTGATGCCTAACAATTTTTGAACGATGTCGAACCCTTGATGTTGAGCTTCCATAGTAAAATCCTTTACAAAAAATAAATCAAAAAAATATCAAATTTAAACAGATTCGTTTCCATTCATTCATCCAATTTTCACTTTCTTAAATCATACACGATTGATTGTAAATTCGTGTACGATTTAAAGATGTGAAATTCTTTGCTGATTTAAGCGGCTGCACCCATGAGCAAATTTCCAAACGACTCTCTCATCTTTAACTCATAAACCGGAACCGCTAAAAGAGATCCACCAAATCGTTGACTCTTGATTCGCACTGATCCGACACCCTGAGGATCTTCAAAAACCATAACGAGATCCCATGGGTCACTCTGACTTCTTAGAAACATTTGATCTTTGACAATCTTTTCGGCGCGACTCACACGCCATCCCGGTCCAGACTTTTCAACAAGCCAGCCAAAATCATTGAATGGTTTAAAATACATGAAAGGCCTTCCCTCACTCGTTTTTCCAATTTCCCGAACAACGATTGTCCCTCCTTGACTATTGCGAGCCTTCACACTCAAAGAATCACACTCTTCAAAAAGTGCTGATCTAAGTTTTTTGAATACCTCGTCAACTAGTTCTGAAGATTCACAAAGAACATACCGTTCTTCCAATCCTGCGGGCCGATTCTTCACAAGCTCAGGCCGACGACTCTTGGATTCTAACTCCAGGCCCTTAATTTTATCTTTTGTATTCCTGAAGACCATATTCTCATAGGAGTGAGACCGTGTTAGACGTTGACGAAGCAGTATAAAACTCGGCTTCATACCCATCACAGATCGCAAAATGCTATCCGCGGCATGTGTGACCAATTCCAACCATTTCATAGGGCTTTCTCCTATTTAAGGACTGTCTTTAGTATAGGGTCTGCACGAATCCGATACTATTGTGGGCAAAAATTTCTCTACTGCCGCAGATGTTTGGGGAACCTCGGCCCTCAATCAAAATGATAGGGACTCCTATAAAAATCTAGCGTCAGAAAAATGGACCCGACCAAGGTCAGAGCTAGTCTGCGCAAAAATTCAACAATTTTAGTGAGGTAGAGCTTTACTATGGTCCTGAATTTTATGCCTATTGGCGATTAATTTGCTTGACGCACCATGTCATTTCGCCTAAACACTTAAGTCCAACATGCGGGTGTAGCTCAGTTGGCTAGAGCGTCGCGTTGCCATCGCGAAGGTCGAGAGTTCGAGTCTCTTCACCCGCTCCACTTACCGACAGTGGAACGACCTTATTATTTCCCTCCCTCATTAGTTCATGAATTCTTCCTCTTAATCCGCAGCAAAGCAGCAATCCATTTCTACAGACAAAATTAAGTCTCTATTCAACATGCTTATTTTTTACCCTCAATGAGAGACGACTCAAAGGCCTTTTAAATTTTGCCAAGTTCAAGGCGCGAGTGAGAAAAAAAGCGCAGTGTATTCAACATACTCGAGCTTTTTTTTTGAGCGAAGCAACACAGAAATTGGCAAAATTCAAAAGGTGCCTAAATGATCAATGAGTTGACATCTCCCTTCTAATTATAAACAATCTAGACAACATCAATCATTGATTCATTTAATTTGTTCAGAATGGAGGCATTTATGGGTATTTTTTCGACTTTCTCAAAATCGGCGCTATTAGCTGCTGCGGTTTTTTCTCAGGCCAGCATTGCAAGCCAAAATAGTGAAATGGACAATGCGTCATTTGCTCCCCAATTTAATGATCACATGGTCCGAGATGACGTCCTTATTTACACGACCCGCCTGATCATGCCTTATGGCGCGTCCAGCTTCACCGATATTCTTGCCCGCCCAACTTCGTCGAAAGTTCTAAAACTTAGGCTGTCAGTTGAACCATCTTGCCCGCGAGCACCGTTTGTTAATTTTTTAGTACGAAATGCTGAAACTCGTAACTGGCATCCTACGACTGTTACCAATGGTAACAACACTCACAACCTACGAAGCATTGATGGAATTCGGTTTGATATCAATCAACCTTGGGCAGCAACGTTGACTTGTCAGTTTTATATTTATGCAACGACCGAAACTGGACCAACAATTCCTGATGACACTGAATGGGGTGCTGGTCACCTAGCGGGAACAATTCGCTATCAAGGTGGATTTGATTCTAGTCTTTCATTGGCAGTCGATGCCTCGAGAAAGATTAAAGGCTTTAGATTGGCAGTTCCTACATTTTGCAAAGACGTTGATGTTTTAGAAGCTGGCACAGTATCTTCAGGATTTTATGATGCTGCCACACTTGCTGATGAATCAAAAAGATTCTTTAAAGTTGCTGGTCGCTCTGTTCGCGCCACTGAGATTCAAGCGACTATGAATGGCCCTCTAACAGCAACTTGCGACATTCCAATTTACGTTTATTTTGAATAAGTGATCTAACGACGATTAGAAAAGCTCCAGCTAAAAAACTGGAGCTTTTTTTTTGCTAACTTCAAAGATTAATTTCTGAAACTTCAGGGCTCAGGTAACAAAAACGCCTTCACGCCCATAAGCCTTAAAGAAAGTGCCGCACTCCAAGCATGACTCATTTTGTCACTTATGATGATGACTCGAGTTAAGCTGCGCATTATTTCAAGTTGGGCACGTTTATCTCCGTGATGAAAAATCCGAGCCTCAGGGTGCAAAGGTGCTGCATCAAAGTCAACATTAACTCTCATATCGACAAGCCAATCTCCATCACCCAGCGTTAGGTGATCCAATCTAGTCGGTAGCCAGACCAATCGATCAAGTTCGATACACTCGATGAGAATGTCTCGAACTTTCGAATAAGGCATTCCTGTTGCTTCGACGACGTCATGAACAGTCTGTGGAATAGGAATACCAAATCTCATTAAAGAATCTGTAGGAAGAAGAAAGCGTTCGGCTAAGACAACATCCAAGAACTTCAAAGGAAGGCTAGCCAATATTGTTGTCGTATCAATGTTGTTTAAACCAGTATCAGACATCAGAAAACATCAACCTATGGCCAATTGGGATGGTTTATGTAAAAAAGCCAACCCTAACTCAATTTCTCTATACTACGGACAGGATGAAACATATCAGAGGTGAATCCAATGTCAATCGAATCGGCGGTTTCCACCCTCCACAAAATCAAGTAAACTAACCGCAATAAGACTTAAGAGGTGCATTCAAATCTGCATGCGAGGGATATTTTCTATGCATATGAAAGGATCATTAGTTCTTGACTATCAAGGGACAAGTCCGATCCTTGAAAAAAATGTATTCGTTGCAACTGGGGCTGTCATTATTGGAGATGTCGTCTTAAAGGAAAATGCTAATATTTGGTTCAATACGGTCATCCGTGGTGATGTCAATTCAATCCGAATTGGCGCCTGCACGAATATTCAAGATAACTCAACCGTACATGTCACTTCAGGTACAGGACCGACAAAAATTGGCGATTATGTGACGGTAGGTCACAATTGTGTGATTCACGCGTGCACCATAGGCAATTATTCTTTGATCGGCATGGGTTCTACAATCCTTGACGGAGCCATCATTGAAGATCAATGTTTCATAGCTGCTGGATCAGTGGTCACTCCCGGAAAGGTCATGCCCAAAGGCATGATGTGCATGGGGTCACCTGCAAAACCAATCAGACCCTTAAGCGAACAAGAATTACAATTTTTACGAAAATCGGCCTTAGACTACGTTCAAACGGCACAAAAATACTTTTGAGCCGCTTCCCTGAAACATGTGTGTATCAATTTAGGTCATCATTTGAATCTTCAGAGTCTCCAATGGACTCAATGTCATCCGTCAATACCGCTTCATCAGAAATTCGGCCAAACCCCTCTTCTTCGCAAAATGAAGCAATTGCATCCATCTGTTTATTGAGCGCCTCTGCACTTTGAGCCAGACTTGTGTATGCAATGGCATTGTAACCATCATCTTCGTCAATCGCTACAGGCATTGTCACAACTCGAAACCTCGCCCGAATCTTCTCTAAAAACGCAGCCATTTCCTTTCTACTGGTTTTTGGTTGATCACCTTCAGAATCAAAAGATATTTTTACAACGGCAAAATGTAACATAAGAGCTCCCATTAAAGTGGCCTACCTTTAAAAAGGTACTCTTAAACACAGAGAAAATCAAAATCACTGACGTTTCAAAAGTTATCTGCGAAAGACGACTTGGTCGGCAAGAAAGATTGGTAATCCTAGCAAATGTCTACAAACTGGACGAATTTTAATCCATCTTTGACTGGGCAAGAAGGCGCCTGAGGGCAATTGATCTTGATTGCAGGTGGCCCACTGCCCTTCGTCTTTCGCAAATATCGTCCACCTACAAATTAAGGATTCCTTTAGAACTGGGCATGGAGAACGCGAAGCCTGAACTTCCAGCCTAGCCCAATAAAGTTGCTGGATCGCCTCTTGTGAGGATCTCTCAAGAAAATTTAACTGAACTGTAGATATCAGACATAGCAAGATCCCTATAACAAAACCATATCCCATAGGCGCTCCCTCTGGATTTTATGGACTTAGCCCCAAATCCAAATCAAACTCCGTAGCTTCAATTCCGACTTTGTCTGCTAACGTATCAACTTTTGATTTGACCATCCGAGCCACAAACGTAATCGCAGCGATGCTTAACAAAGCTGCAAATGTGGAAACAATGACATACTCCATTGTGGCCGATCCAGTCTGATTCCGAAGGCTTGACAGCCATGCATTCAATCTTGGAAAATGCGATAGACTAATCGTCCTCATTCCAAAACGTTTCAATGGCAACCTTTCTATGAACAAAGTTAACATCCAACATCCTCCTTTAAAGTGAAACGCCCGTTCAAGGTCCCGTGCAAAAATAAGAAACACGCCCGTTTTGCAATTTAATGTTGCAGTACCTAATTCTGGATCATTGAGGTTCATGAATCGAGCGACAAAGGCGCTTCATTGAAGAAGTCACACCCAAGTGGCCATAATGTTGTAAAAACCAGGAGGAGTTAGACGACTAGCGAGGGAGGGCGACAGGAATGGGTGAGAATTCACTGGCGCGAGTTACGTTCCTTTAAGTGAAGGTTGGATTATAAATCTATTTTTTACAAAA
>JAPLFV010000232.1 GCA_026390495.1 Pseudomonadota bacterium
ATCTGACGTAACATGACCAACAGTTGGTGTATAGTTAAACACCAATACTTTGCTGCCAGTTCCAGAGGTGTAGTTAACGACAGCATCTGCTGCGCCCGTTTCTAACGTCAACTGAGGAGTGCCGGTTACTTTTACCTCTTCTGAAAACGTTATAGTGATCACTATGGTTTGACTAGTGTTGTAACTTCCATTGTCCGTAGTAGATCCCACTGCAGTTACAGTCGGCGTTTTGCAGGCAGACTCATTTGCGTTGGTAATCACAGTACACGAAACACTTTTTGTTCTATTAGAACCATTTTTTAAGGTTGCAGTTAGCTTTGAATTGCAAGAAGCAATTGTGCCCACAAAAATCAGTGGCAAAATTAACCGAGAAAATTTTTTGAGCCATATTGATTGCAAATCTACGACCCCTTTTAGATATATAGGTAAGATATCGGAAGTATTAGACTAAGCTTTAAGGAAATATTGTTAACTAGGAAAATAACCGATAAATCGCAATGATTTCAATTGCGACAAGAACTGCCTTAATCTTCCGTCAGGAACCTAAAACGCTTCCTTATCAGCTATTAAAGTATGCCATTGATGCTAGCCAATCCTGTTGTTTCAAATACCGTTCCCAAATTCGAAATAATAAAGTTGCCGTTAGATAGTGGTGTCGCATTATTTCCACCAAAAAGTGCTCCATCAGTGGCGTTCATAAGACTATTCGAGGTATTTATAAATCCAGTGACGCCTGATAGTCCAGATCCCCAAGTCAAAGCGCCAGAATCAATTAGTGACGTTGCACAACCAATGCTTGTTGGGCAATCAACATTATTACTTCCGAAAACATAGTTACTGTTTGAGAGTTCCCAAAATACAGTTCCGTAATCGGCATTTCCAAGCAAGTCACCGGCACTAGATCCAACAAAGCTATTTGATGGAGAAATCTCACCCGTAACACCTGAAACTCCTGATCCCCATGTAATAGCACCGACATCAGACAAATTGCTTGCGCAACCGAGGCTGATAAGGCAATCCCAAAATTCACTACCGACAACATAGTTGCCATTATTAAGAGGTTCAATATTTACCTCTGCGCCCATACCAACGCTATCTCCAGAACTTGAACCTACCAAACTGTTTGTTGCAGTAACTACTCCCACAAGGCCAGTTGTTCCCGATGCCCAGGTAACCGATCCGACATTTGAAACGTCAGAGGTACACCCAAGGGCAATTTTGCAATCCCAAAAACTGCCAACGACTACATAGTTGCCATTCGCTAGTGCAACACTAAACCCAACGTAGTCATTGGCAGAACTACCAATAAGGCTATTGGATGCTGAGACCAATCCCGTTGCTCCCGTGGTCCCAGATCCAAATGTAGCAGCTCCGACGTTTGCAATTGTCCCAGAACAGCCTAGCGCCGACAGACAATCCCACTCAACAGATCCAACAACATAATTTCCATTACTTAAGGCAATCAGCGATTGTCCAACACGGTCATTGATTGAAGAACCAACCAAACTGTTGGTAGCCGATACCGCGCCCGTAATTCCGCTGGTACCCGAACCCCAAGTTACGGCCCCAACATCGGCAGTTGCCCCTGAACAACCTAAACTGGCCTTACAATCCCACACAGTACTTCTCACGACGTAGTTACCGTTTGTCAAAGCTTGAATTGGTCTGGAGGAGCTGCCCGCAAGTGCAACAAAGTCGTCATTTGTAGATCCGACGAGACTATTTGAAAATGAAACTGGGCCTGTAATTCCGGTCAGTCCTGAGGCCCAAGTAGCAGCACCTGCGTTGACCACCAAACCGCTACAACCCAAAGCTATCTGGCAGTCCCATTGAGAGCTGCCAACTACATAGTTACCATTGGTTAGCACCTCAACAATGGCTCCAACACCATCCGCGGTTGTAGAACCTACAAGACTATTGGTTGCATTTACGACACCGATTATGGCCACAGTTCCGGAGGCCCAAGTAACTGCTCCAACATCTGAAATTGATCCCGAACATCCAAGTGAGACTGCACAGTCCCAACTGGAACTTGCTATGACATAATTTCCGTTACTGAGTGGGTAAATTTGGCTTTGACTCCCAATTCCATCTTCAGCAGTTGAACCAACCAAACTATTTGCTGTCGACACAAATCCTGAAATTCCGATAGCACCCGAACCCCATGTCACAGCGCCGACGTTACTGATAGTGCCAGCACATCCTAAAGCAGCTTGGCAATCCCAAAGAGAACTTCCAACCACATAATTGCCATTTGTCAACGCCACAACGGAATCGCTACGGCCGATTTCATCATTTGCAGTTGAGCCTACTAGACTGTTAGTAGCACTTATAAACCCCGAAACACCGGAAATACCTGACCCCCATGTTACAGATCCAACGTTTGCAACTGTGCCACTGCAACCTCGAGAGACCAAGCAATCCCAAGAATGATTCCGCACCAGATAATTGCCATTCGTCAGTGGTACCACATTGTAAGCGCCGACATCACCTGATGTAGATCCAACTAAGCTATTTGCAACAGACACAAAGCCGCCAATACCATTTACTCCTGATGCCCAAGCTACAGCACCAGCGTTAGCAATATTTCCGCCACATCCCGCCGATACTGTGCAGTCCCAATCGGGCAATGAAACAACGAAATTCCCGTTCGTTAGTGCTGTAACAGTTGATCCAACAAAGTCGTTTGTGGTTGAGCCGTAAAGACTATTTATTAACAGACCTGTTGACCCATTATACAAGTATACAGCCCCTGAGTCTGTTACGCCCCCGACGTCAGCATACCTAGACGTGATTACAATATTTCCATTGGTCAATTCGAGAACACTTCCACCAAACTCATTATTGGTGCTTGGATTTGGATCTTCAAAGCGCTTAATATTTAAATAACTTGTAAGGCTCGTGCAAGCTGACACGTTTCCTGCTGCGTCTATTGCGCGGCCGTAAATTATAGTTTTAGACACTAAGGGCAGCGTGTCTGTTGTGAGTGAGTGTCCAGCTCCTAATCCAAATTGAGTTGCGGCCGAAATTGAAGTTGAACATAAGCTTTCATTATAAAGGGTAACTGTTGCATCCTCTGTCAAGGTAAGTGTGACTGTAACAGTACGACTAGTGCCTATATTACCTGTGGTTGTGGCAGTAGATGTTAAGCTAACGGTTGGGCGAGTGATATCGTAAGTTACTGATTCTGTATTTGAAGCTTCATTCTTTGTACCGGCATTATTTGTTGCTTTGTCTTTTAAAATTTGAACTCTGACAAGTCCTTCTCTAATCGGGCGAACAGTGAAAGTATATTTACTACCTTTACCTTCAAACTTTTCAATCGTCCCATTCTCTAAAGCAATATCCTCTGCCAAAAAATCTCCAAGAATTCGAAAATCTTGGAGCACTAGAGGTAATAGAGGATGTCAAAACCTCACCTGACTCCAGGCAATCTTTCTTAGTACGCGCGTTGCAATTTTTAGCACCGTACTTAATGGATGCATTGAATTCAGATTTGCAGGACGCGATCAAATTCAAAGCTAAACATAGCAAAATCATTCGGCTCGCAAATGAACAAACCAATTTCATTGCAAAACCCCCCCCTTTCCCGATAGAAACTTGCAATCTAAAACGGCTCAACACAGTGTCAAAAAACGCTTATTTAAGGCGCAAGACGCAAACTCCAATAGGCAATTCACTTTTTCGGATCTACAAATTATTTCCTTAACAGTCTACGACCGTCATTCCGGGTTAGTGCCGGTAAAGCACCATAATTGCTATGTATAAATTAAGATTTTTCGATCACTCTAAATTTTTATTTCTGGTATAAAATTAGTGCAAATTAGTTTGGAATCGGCGTTACTAAAGTCCTTTTGTTTGACGGATCTCCAATAAATAACTTGGCACCATCTCCAATCAAACCATAAGGATAACTTAAGCTGGATGCTGATAACCCGCCGCTATTTGAAACTGCAGAGTTAAAATCTGACTGGCCGAAAACGCCTGTTGCTGGGGTACCGGTAGTTGTTGGAATAGAATTCCAAATCAATACTCTGGCATTGCTTGTATCGCTTACAAAAATGCTTGTTCCATCATAATAAATACTCTGAGGATAATAGATTGAGGACTCCCCATGCGAGTTCATTAGGTGTAACGACCGCAGTGCAGTTTGGATGGCTTCCGCTCCAGGTAACATTGCTATTAGAAACTATCGAGGTATTTGATGACGTCAAACTCAAAAAGCTTCCCGAACAACTTAGTGCCGTGCCGGTGTCTCCAAGGACAAAGCTAATCGCTGAAGAAGGAGTATTTAGATCCGTAGATTGGGATGCAATTGATGAAATCGTAGGAGTCGTCGTTACGATTGGATTTATGACCATGATATCAGAACAACCAGAACCCACTTCATTTCCATTGTCGTCATTGCCCAACAATTTATAGGTATAAGAATTTCCTTTTTCACCAACAAACGAATAAGTTTTAACAGCTGCACTTGGCAATGATATTAAATCACCTGTTGCTTTCGTACAGGTGGCATCAGCATAAAATTGCAATTTTTGATTCGATAGCTTTGATGCAGTCCAAATGGCGGTGATGCTGGTCTGGTCCTGCGGAGACGTTTCTACCCATTTTAAATTATTCGCAGATCTCGAGTCTGATTTTTTCTTTAACACTGCAGTTATTTTTGATGTGCAAGAACACAAGCCAATTCCTGTACCTATAAACAGGTAGATAAACATTCTCATATTAATGTGTATGCGGTTGGAATGCATTTTTTCTCAGATCTCCATGAATACCATTTCGGTCAAAATCCACGGAAACGTTAAGTCAAATGGAATATCAATAAGAAAAACATGACAAGTATCTGATATAATTAAATTAATTGCAATTAATCGGCCATGATTCACAAGCCGATCTTGTACAAAGGGAGCTTCCTACTTAACAAATTACATTTTCAGTCTAAGGGATTATCAGTGACAAGAACTCTATCACTGTATTCTCCAACATAAAGCTTTCCGCTAATCACTGAGACGAAAGTAATGCCGACCACGCCAAAGGGAGACCGTCCAAAACCAGACGAATTGGAGGTAAAACTTGATTGAAATAAAACACTATCGGCACTTTGAAACGTCGATGTCGGGACCGAATTCCAAACTAGCAACCGTCTATTATTTGCGTCAGAAACCACGACTTTAGAACCATATTGGAATATATTGGAGGGTCCGAATAGCGAGCTCGCACTCAATCCTCCACTGTTGCTAGTATTAGACGTAAAGTCAGGTTGACCCAGAACAATATTGGCAGCCGCGTCGTTTGACGTAGGCACTCCACTCCATAGTAGGACACGGTTCCGAGACCCATCGACGACCGCAAGATTTCCGCCGATCAAACTGACCTTATTCGCATTAAACCTAGTTTGACTTCCAGCGTAGGCATTAGTAGTCATGTTAGCTTGACCAACCACTACATTGGCACTGGTACCATTGACCGTTGGGATAGTATTATAAATCAGAACGCGATAGTTGCCAGAGTCAGCAATGATGAGCTTTGTGCCATCGGATGCTAAACCACTTGGTTGCCACAACTTCGCTGCATCTAGTGGCACCACAGATGTCAGTCCTGTGAAGTTTGGCTGGCCAATGACAACGTCAGCATTTTGATTGCTTGCTGTTGGAATATTGTTCCAAATCAAGACTCGATTGTTATCAAATTCTGAAACAATAAGTTTAGTTCCTACAACGATAATATCTTGGGGATTACTCAGCGATGAAGCACTTCGTCCGCCATTATTCGCTGTCGTTGTCGAAAAGTCTGGTTGACCAAGCACAATATCAGGAGGGGTATTCACTGACGTTGGAATCGCATTCCAGATAAGCACTCGATTCGTGTCCGTTGCAAACATTTTTGTACCGGAACTAATAAATTTTGTCGATGCCTTCGGGTGCCAATCTGCGACTGCTGGTGTTGAAAAACTGCTAAAAATAATATCTGACGGCGTGTTATAACTCTGAGGAACTGAATTCCAAATGAGTGTCCGAGAGGTCCCAAACAAGTTTGGGTCACCGACAATCAGGCGTCCGCCAACGATATTAATATTGGAAATAGAGTCGAAGCTCCAATTTGTATTTTGTCCATAAGTCATTGTTGTCATATTCGATTGCCCGAGAACAGAATCAGCACTTTGACCGGATACCGTGGGCGTAGAATTCCAAACCAGTATTCTCCCTTTGTTTCCTACAAGTAGCTTTGTTCCATAATAAGCAATACCTCCTTGCAATGAACTCCATGTGTCAAATCCGCTCGCAGTGATAGCGGCAGTATTAGAGGTAAAATCAGTCTGGCCAATGACCAAATCCGCCGGGGAATTCGATACTTGAGGAACGGAATTCCAAATTAATACTCTTCGATTGAAACGATCGAGAACAACCAGGTTTGTGCCATCAGAGGTCAAACTTGCAGGGCTACTAAACTTCATTGATGTCAGACCAGTAGATGTTGTAGTAAAATCAGGTTGACCAATTACAACGTCAGCAGGAGTTCCCGACAACGTCGGCATTTTATTCCAAATCAATACCCGATTATTACTGGAATCTGAAACAACCAATTTTTGACCTATTAAGGCAACACCTTGAGGAGTAGCTAGCGTGCCTGCATTAGCTGATGCACCCCTATTGGATGATTTACCCACAAAATCACTTTGGCCAAGCACCAAGTCTGGCAATTCTCTTGGAGAAGCCGGAGCCTTGTTCCAAATAAGGATTCGGTGATTCCAACCGTCTGTTACGATCAAATTTTTGCCATCTGTAGCCATTGACGTAACAGCGACTCCAATTGATAACTCATCTAAACGGTTTGTTAGGTAGCTTGAATTTCTAGAAAAGCTACCTAAAACGAAATCTGGTAACTGATTGCCAGTCTCAGGAAACGTGTTCCACACGGAAATCTTATAACCACCACCAATGTACAAGCGACCATTGACCATAATCGCATCTCTATACCCCGGCGACTCATAAAAGGATTTATCAAGAGTCATTGTTGTTTTCCCATAAACATATGCGTTTGAAACAAATAATGGAAAATCAACGCTTGTTGTGAAACCTGCACTATCGCGCAGAGTAATTGTAATCATAGCGGTACCTTGGTTGACTGGTTGTGCATTAATGACAGTGGTACAATTGGGATAAGTGCCGGACCAAGTGACACTGGAATTTAAAACAAGAGCGGTATCCGAGCTTGTCATGGACAAATGTGCGCTAGAGCAAGTCAGTGTTGACGTCGCATCTTCAATCTTAAACGCAATCGCCGGCGTGCTTTCTCCCGGTTTTAAGGCCAAGCTTTCGATATTTGAGATCCAGGGACGATCATTATCAAGGACTAGTTTTTTGGAATATCCGAGACTACCAGTCGAGCCAGGCGTCGGTAAGGTTAACGTCACTGCGAGTCCTGCCTTATCAACAATACTTCCACTATTTAACTTCAGTGAGGTACTGGCTGCATAATCCAACCTAGTGGAACGATCTGTTGATTTAACTGTGTAGCTAAACGTTAAAGTTGAGCTTCCAGATCCACTAGCATACTCAGCACTAGATTCAGTCTTATCATCAACTACCGATACCAAAGTTAAAGTCGGCTTTCCTGTGACGTTCACGACATCTGAAAAAGCGACTGTCAAACTTAACACGTCCCCTGCTTTGTAAGATCCATCTGCGGTGGTTGCGCTGACCGATGTGACTGAAACCACATCAGTTGATTTTGAGGCGACTTCGCAGGCTGCGGATTTTGAAGTTGATCCAGAGCGGCATTTCTTTTCAGTATTTTTTAAAGTTGCATTGAGACTCGATCTACAACTGGAAAGGGTCGAGACGACAATCGCTATAGATAAAATAAAAAGAACCTTTTTCCTACTCATACAGTTTTCACTCATTTTTGTGTTCGATCGCAAATGCCAATCAATAACGTAGTCTTCGGATTATATTGTCATTACTTTAGGAACTTTTTTGGTTTACCCCTGTCCGCCTCAACTTTTTGAGCAAGTAACCGATAAGTCTATTATTAATTCTGGTTATGGCTACGAGGAGTAGGTGTTGAAACTCGTGTTTACCATCTCAGTGATTCTGGCTACTTTGACGTCCTGTCGAAGCAAACTCACTGCGTCATTGAGTGCTGCTTCAGAGTTTGAAGCTCAAGTTCAATTCGATGCTCCCTGCAACAACGATAGTAAAAACTTAGATGTTGTAGTTGGTGGGTCTAAAATAGTCGAATACAAGTATTCACTTTCAAAAACACAAGACTGTTCCGATGCAACCTATAGTGATTGGACCTCTATTGAAAACAAAATATCCGCATCACGCAGTGACACATCATTTAATACTTTGTGTGTTATTGGAAGAACATCCTCTCGAAAGGCTCAAAAAACACCGACAGCTCTAAAGTGGGGTGCAGGTTCATTCTATGAAGGAAAAGAAAACCTCCTAACCTCAAATCTCTGTGTAGAATCCACAAGTGCCAAAGCAACATCCGACTATGTCGACATCAATTGGAAGGCTTTAGATCGCACCGGGGTGACTTACAGCATCTTTTGGAGTACCGCCTCCGGCGTTACAAAAGCCAGCGAGGAAATTAAAGGCGTGACGATACCGTATAAACATTCAAATCGAATTCCTTGGAACACTTACTACTACCGAGTCGCTACAGTTTTGGACGGAAAAATAGTTGCGCTCTCAACTGAATTTTTTGCATCCATAAAACCTACCATTGAAGTCTCCGCTGCCCTCAGCACATCATCCATGCTTTGCCCTCGAACGCTCTTGACGACCTCCACACCGCCGAGCAACGCAACCCAGTACTGTGTAGTCGAAGGAGACGCGAACTCCAATGATTGCACCTGGACTGCCATGCCTTTACCCGGGGCGGTTCGGTCCACAAAAAATAATGCCACGACTAAGTTTACGGTTTTTCTTCGTGATAAAAATCAATCGATATTGATGCAAGGAGCTGGATATTCGTCCAATGATGTGACCTTGGGGTCAAGCCTTTTACCTGCAAGCAAAAATGACTGGTTAGCATTAATTAACAGTTCGACG
Source organism: Pseudomonadota bacterium (assembly GCA_026390495.1). Classification (GTDB taxonomy): domain Bacteria; phylum Bdellovibrionota_B; class Oligoflexia; order Oligoflexales; family RGVZ01; genus CAMDKS01. The sequence goes on from JAPLFV010000232.1 coordinate 9,066, forward strand.
GTCACCACCGATCAGTTAAAGGAATTTAACTGCCGCATTGACGAACTCACTGCAGAGCAAGGCCTGAGATTAGCAAATATACGCTACAGTGCGTTCACAACTAATACAAGTAACGATACCTCAGTCCAACTTAACAAGGTGGTTAACAATACCCTAGGCCTCAAACCTGCAATGACGATTGCCGCTGCCCATAAGGCCTTATGGCGGCTCATGATTTCCACAGCAGATAAGTCAATAGCTCTGTCAAACCTTGATCTGTCCGCAATTGATTTAACTGGACGAGATATCGGTGACTTTGATTTTTCGGGAACGAATATCAAAGGAGCACAATTAAACTCAATCGACCCCAAGTCATATAATTTTAATTTGTCAGGATTGAACCTTTCAGGTTGGACACCTTCGACGACGCAAACATTGAGAGAGGTAAACTTGTCGGGAGCAACAAATATTCCTTGGTCGTATATAAATGCAACGACTGTCAGCTTTCAGAGTATGAATCTTTCGGGATTGGATTTGACTTCATGGTTACCAGCGACAACCTTGGCAGTTAGCGGCATAAATTTTTCAAATTCCACCAATATCAATTGGACTCAGATTAACGCGAACGCTCTTAATTTTTTGTCAAATTGTAATTTTACTAACGTGAATTTGAGTGGTTGGAACCCCGGTGCGAATGTAATTTTAAACCGCATCAACTTTGCAGGAGCAACGAATATTCCATGGGCTGCACTCAATGCAAACACATTGGGATTTAATCAAATCAATTTTACTGGTCAAGACATGTCCGCTTGGAATCCAATTTCTACAGTTAATATTAGTGCAGATTTCTCCAATGCAACCAATATGCCTTGGGCCGCGCTCAACGCAAATACCAACACTTATGGATATCAAAGTGCTAATTTTACAGGTGTCAACCTGTCCGGGTGGAATCCCACGAATTCGTCAATTGGCATGCAAGGAATTATATTGAAAAATGCCACCAATATTCCTTGGGCCACCCTTAACGCAAACTCTGGTTTTGGTGCATATTTGAATTTTGACGGCGTGAATCTAAGTGGATGGAATCCTGCCGCTACTAGAGGTATTGGTGGCAATAAGTTTCCTGGCGCAACCAATATCCCCTGGGCGGCAATTAATTCGAACACCAACAATGGCTGCAATAACTGCGACTTTTCTGGATTGGATTTAACGTCATGGAATCCACATACATCTCTTACTACTGTAATTGGAATTAATTTATCGGGCGCCACTAGTATTCCTTGGACTGCAATCAACAACAATACCAACTCCGCGGGATATCAGTCGATGAATTTTAGTGGACTCAACCTTACCTTATGGAATCCCGCATCTACAAAAAACATAATAGGGATTAACCTTACCGGAGCGACCAACATACCTTGGGCAGCAATTAATGCGAATACTCATACCGGTGGGTTCTCCACAATGAATTTTACCGGCCTTGACTTATCATCTTGGAATCCAGGCACCACGAAGAATATCTACGGAATAAATTTTACCAATGCTTCTAACATTCCGTGGACTGCAGTAAACGCCAATACCCACACCAGTGGCCTATACTTCAGTGACTTTACCGGAGTAAATCTTAGCGGTTGGAATCCAGCAACATCTACCCGAATCGCTGGAATTACCTTGACCGATACCACACAGAATATTCCTTGGGCAGCTATAAATGCCAATACCGAATCTCTAGGGTTAAGTAATGGAGTATTTAGAAACTTGGATTTAGCAGCTTGGAATCCAAGTTTAAGTACGAATATTTGGGTGCGTTTGTGGAATTGTACCAATATTCCATGGAACAATTATTCTGCAAACACCATCAGCAGTTTCGTCTTTTACTATAGTTTGAATGCATCGGGCTTAGACTATACTGGATTCGATGCTTCTGGTCGCAATATGTATTCGATGTTTCAAGTTGGCATGAGAGGCATTCGCTCACCAACTGACTTTGTTGAAGCCACTGGCATTCAACCTTCAGCCGGTACAAAATTTTTTGACGCCACATTCCCATGGGGGCCTTAGTTTTTCTTCTACCAGGACAATGTCAGCCCAAACCCCAAATAGCTTACTCCTAAACTCAAAGACTCAATCTCAACCTGGTCGCTTTCCTCTTTTTGAGTATTAGTGATCGTTGTTTTATCAAATGAGTAGAAGCCAAGGCCCGTGATTCGCATTGATTTCAGTTTGATGAGATCTTTATAAAGGTCCAATCCAAATTTGAAGGTATTGGTCTTAAAATTCTTATCAAGTTTCACAACCCCGATGGAGAATGTTTGCGATAGCCAAGCCCTAGCTAAGAAAAATTGATGCCGACTCTCGGCTCCAATCTCAAGAGCCGTTGTCGGTGCGCGCCTTTGTGTAAATGATGCCGAAGTCGACGTCTCTTCGCCATCAGATTGGTATAACTCATTTTTATATTCTATATTTGTAATTCCCAAGCGAGGCGTCAAATCAACCCAATGAATTACAGGCCAATCAAGCTGCTTTCCAAATGCATAACCCAATTGCAAACGCGAAGTTTCATAGGATTCCACTCCCGCGTCAGTTTTCAATTTGCTTTTTGGAGTCATGTCATAGTTAAACCGAAAGCCTTTAAGAATCCCGGATCGAAATTCGCCTAACAAGCCAATTGAAGGGGACTTCGTTATTAAGCTATTTTCGGCCTTCAGAGGAATTCCGTATCTGAACCCAATATATGCAGACCGCCCTACGCGAAACAATTTGTTAAAAAATGAGCTATTTTTGTCGACAATAATGTTCTTCAAATCCTCAAGTAGCGGTGTCCGATCTTCAGTTTGCTGAACCAGATATACATCGTTTTCAATTGGCAGAGCACTGATCGCCGACACCTGCCACGTGGCCTTTTTTGAACTGCCTTCCTTTAAGACCATACTTCCATACACCGTAGTCATCCAAACGTCATCTTTCAAAGTCGCAGTAAAAATGGTCAAATTTTTTGGAGGTAAATGTGATCCAATATTTTCAACTTTGCTTGAAATTGAATGCCCCACCTTCAAATCGGCCTTAGTAATATAAGATCTCATCGGAAGAGATATCGAAAGATACGCGGCGATTTCTCTACCAAGTTTCGATTGTTGCATCAAGGGGACCACCGGCATAGAATTCTCTAATTCAAGCTTTGCCTGACTAATCATAGTTGAGCCACGTCGAAAGAAAATTTCAAATATGGCCGTGTCATCAGAATTTCTCTCTGTTTTCATGACCCATTGATAAGACGAGACATCCACTTTACTTTTCGATCCGCTTGCAGTGCACTTAACTTCCGAAAATGGACCAGTCGCCCAAATGCCGCTATTTTTTTGAAAATATTTTGCAAATTTCTTGCAGGCATTCAATGCTTTAGCCGAAGATTTCTTACTTGAACCTTCATCATCATTGGTCGGGACAATAATTTCTAATTTTGGAATTTCAAACTTTTCTATAGGCGCTGGCGCCACTGGCTTGGCTTCCTGACCTGCCGGCTTGGCTTGCTGTCCTAATGCAAATTCGATCCCAACAAAAAACACCGTTAGTGAAATCAAAAATTGATTTATCAGTAAGTAGTATCTATTTTTTAACACAAATCATCCCTCAATTTAAAAAATCTGTTGGATATTTCCAACCATTGAACCTTGGCGAACACGAAAAACATCACTTGGTATTTTTTTCAATTCTACTATGGATTGCTTGCCGGGATCGTACTTACAGGCGCCTCAACCGGTGGCGTTTCAACTGGTGGCAATACTGGCAATGGAGCCGGCATATCACGCGCAATCCTCAGTAGGTTTTCTCCTTTAGATGCTTCTGCATTGGCCCACTTAAAATCGCCATAGAGCTTCGAATCTTTAAACAGTTTTGAAACTTCCTCGCCTCGCAATTTTGCCAAAAGATCTTGGGATTCATTAAAAACCTTTTTTACAAACTGGCAGATCGTTTTTCGCTGCTGTAAGGCCTGATCCGCCGGATTTTTATCTGCATTCTCAATGCAAGATTCAAAATCGTTACTTGCTAACTCAACTTGAACTTCGCTGACGAGACTTGAAAAGAATATTTTCTCTTTTGGAATTGGTGTCTTCATGATTTTTTCGTCATTTGTTAGCTTATTATAGTCATCAAATGTGACTCCAACGGAGAAATCAAACGTATCAATGAGAACGTTCGTAAAACTACCCGAGCCACCAAATCCAAACTCACTCAATATGTTTGAAAACCAGAGCTGCATGCGGGCCGTTGCCGATGCTTCAACTTTTCGACGACGCACATCCCACTCGTCTCCCAAAACAGATGCCGAACGTGTAAACGATCTAGTTTCCTTGCGAACTGTTTCAAACAACACTTTACAAACTTCAAACTGTGCCTTAGGGCAATTTTTAGGCGGACCATTTAGCCACGTCGCGATCTGTTCCTCTGTGACTGCCGAATCAATTTTTTGAATTTCTGGCAATATTTTTTTTGCCAATTCGGTTGTCGACAAGAGAGTATTTCCCAAAGTTGCAATAGTCGTTTTGTCGGTATCCGAAAGAGTCGTAGAAGCAGTTGCAGCATCTACAATCTCTTTAATGATGGAAGCTCCAGGTTTCAACAGAAGTTGATCGATGCTTGAGGAACTTAACAAATTCATGTGATATCTTGCTCGTGAGCTGAACAATACCGCTTGTGGGTGCAGAAGTAATACCTTCTTATGCCCATCGAGGTCCGGCAGCAAGTTTCGAGTTGCTAGCTCTTTGTAGACATCTGCAAATGCGGGCATGAGCCTAGTCCGATCGCTGTCGAGGGATCCAGATTGCATGGCATTCTTACCCGACTTAACCGATAGATCCATCAATTGATTCATGTTGTCGGGAATATCAGATCGATCAACTCGTGTATCAGCTTTTTTTGCTCGCTTGAGGCCAGTGCTATCGACACCAAGATTTATCTTCGTCTGCAGCAGAAAACGTCTACCAACACCTGGAGAATCCTGTCTTGCACGACTTCTTGCGATAACTCCATTGCCAAGCAAGATAAAATCAGAAGTGTCATAATAGGTATCAATATTGAAGTCAGTGCCTGCTGACATATCGACTTCTTTGCTATCCGCCTTTACTGACGCCCGTCCTTGCTCCACGATAAAAGCCAAGTAGGGACTTGACTCTCTCAGGTCATGAGACTTTTTTGTCCAGGTCGTATTGTTTTCAGGAACAACCTCAATGGTAAATGCCTTTGCATAATTTGGTGTGGCTAGGCGCTGAAAATTCGTCCTATCACGACCTTCATTCTTTCCGTTCATGAAAGCCAAGAGACCATCCGAAGTTAAACCTGAGGCCCCCATGACTGATTCGCTCTCAATACCTGATCTTCCGTTGAAATCAGTATTACTTCCCATATTGGCGAAAGTTGTTTCATCCATGAAGGGACGTCCGACAGTCTCTCCCTCTTGCGGAGCCCTGGAGGAAAGAATTTGTGACCTTCCAGATGCACTTGTCCTTGTTCTGCAGCCAGGTAGAAGCGATGCAATCGACAGAGTTAAGATAATCGTAGATTTTACTGATTTCATTTTGGTCCTCTAACTATAAAGTTCTCCGAATCGATCGTAAATTTGGACGAGGTTTCTGAATGCTCAGAGCGAGTTGTCAATCCGGGTGCCAGTTTGAAACCCCAGGCCTTTAGCAATGGAAGAGGGTCAATAAATGAATATTGGTTTTTTGCTGCTTTCTTAGCGATTCGTCCTGACATTGCAATCGATGTTATGACACCATTTCGAGCTTCTATATGACCGTTAAACAGCATTCTTTTTCCTCGGGCGAGTGAGGGATTCGTTAAGATGAGATTTGAAAACTGGTCATTGACACTCATTCTACGTGCCGCTGGCAAACAGTGCAGAGTCCCATCAGAAAGTATCCCGCAGTTATTGGCCCATTTTTGGCAACTTCGACCTCTTGCAAAGATTTCTGTATGATTAGCTTCGTCATACTCTGAAATGATGCTACCGCGACGCCCAGCACAATCACCTGTGGTATATGTTACACTGCCTCCTGAGATGCCTTGGCTCAAAATCTTTTCTTGCTTTACGTTTTGAATATCGTCCTGCAATGCCTTTGGCGTTATCTCTGTATAGCTAAAAACCATATTGTTACGAACCGGTAATTCCTGAGGATATGGAGACCAAAGGCCCTCGTTAGCGTCATCAGGATCAGCTTCAGATACATCGTAGGCGACAGCGCCGGCAAGTCTGGCTTTCTGCAGCACGTCAAAAACTTCCGCTGGAATATCTGTCCCAGCAAAGGTCTTCTTGGTTTGAAGTAGACTTTGTTCTTCGGTAGACAAAGATCCAAACAAAGCCTTGTTCTTTGCCGAAACCACGGCATCGCTATCGACTGACCAGCCGTTAGGATTCATCACGGTCTCACGGATCAGACTCGCTTCATCCAAATTGCACCGTGTCCCGCATGCCGTAAACATGCTGTCAACTTCTTGACTGGTAATCTTTTGATCCTCTTTTGCCTTTTGTACAATTACCTTCAAATCTCTTAGGGATTTAAGTTCTGTAGAGCCTGCTGAATTCGACGTCGTTCGACAACTGACGAAAGACAATCCCATCATCAGAGACAACATGGAAAGACAACTTGCATTTAGTTGCATAGATTTTCCCTTTTTTCAGAAATTTGGTTTGATCTTATGCAATTATACGGTCAAATGCCAAAAAAGTCACTCACGGGACCACCTGCAATATGTTTGATCGATCAAGATTTCGTTTGAGTCAAAAATCGATTCATCTAAGCGCGACTAAGCTCATACAGAAGGATTGAAGCAGCACTTGCAGCATTCAAACTATCGATGGACTCCGAGGTGTCGATCTTCACAAAGGCATCGCAAAGGGCAAGTATGTCCTTGGAGACTCCAGAGTTTTCCTGGCCAATGACCAATACAGTGGGCTCTTGAAACCGAAAACCTCGCAGTGATTGGCTTTGAGGCCCAAGGTGAGCTGCAACGATCTGATAGCCTTGACGCTTCAATTGCTCCAACGAAGTAGGGGTATCCTCAACAAATACATTATTGGTCCAAAAAACACTGCCCATGGAAACACGAATACTACGCCGAGCATAGGGACTGCAGGTCTGCCGGTCATACATCACCGTTGACACATTAAAAGCGTGGCAACTTCTAATGATGGAACCCACATTTTGAGGATCATTGTTGCTGTTTAGGAAAATGGCAGACGGCCCAATTGATGATAAGGGTCTGTGCTTGGGTCTATCTGCAATGGCCATCATGGTTTGATGCACACGCGATCCAACCAGCGACTCAATCAATTTTTCAGTTGCTACGAAGATCTTGCAATCCTTCCCTTTTGAAAGCCAAGGCCGGTGCCTTTCTAAGGTCTGAGGTGTGAGTAGTATTGCCTTTGGACGTATTCCCAAATTCACGGCCCTTTGGATTACGCGCTCGCTATCAATGATCATCTCATCCGTGCTTTCCCACTCAGAGTCCCGTCGAAGAGCAAACTTCTGCACGAGTGGATCAGCAGTTAACGAATCTAACTCGACAATCTCGATCATTTCTAACATCCCGAATCCCAGGGACACACGACTGGACCCAATTTAGTGTTTAAAAAATCTCTGCCGTCATTGAAAATCAAAATATCTCAAGAATCTTTTTGATAAAGTCTCGTTAAGATATTGTTAAATGTTGGCATGCAACTCAATTCCGCTATTCAATTAATTCAGTTTAGTTTCATAATTATAAAAGCAATTTTCCTTTAGGCGCAAAATAGGAGAAGTTAGAATGATAACACGTCGGCAATTCATTAGCACAACGTCGATCCTCGGCACCGGCATCATATCATCAAACGGTATTGGTGGAATTCCTATAGCCGAAACTTCTAATGCGACAAGAAAAGTTCTTAAAATTGCTTTTGGCTCCTGCAATAGGCAAGATCTTAGCCAAAAGTATTGGCTTACAATTGCCAAAGAAAATCCTGATATTTGGATTTGGCTGGGTGACAGCATTTACGCAGATTATTTTACAGAATCACTACGAAGATCTGCATACAATTCCATCAAGAACAATAAATACTACAAAACTTTAAGTGAGTACACATCCATCATTGGAACCTGGGACGATCATGACTACGCTTTTAACAATACCGGTATAGACTTTCATGACAAAGAAGGTTCTAAATCAGCATTTTTGGATTTTATTGGCGAGCCTCGACAATCTGAACGTAGATCTAGAAGCGGCATCTATACCTCTGAGCTTTTCGGTCACGAGAATCAGCAAATTGAAATTATCCTTTTGGACTTGCGATCCTTCAGGCCTGAGGAAGATTCAAACGCAGACCTGTTGGGAGCTTCTCAATGGGCATGGCTAGAATCCAAACTGTCAAATGACCAACCAAAAGTACGAATCATCGGTTCTAGTATTCAGTTTCTAACGGATTACAAAAAAAAGGACGCCTGGGCCAATTTTCCAGCATCAAGACAGAGAATGCTCGATCTGCTAGCAGGATCGCAGGTTCCGACTATATTCATTAGTGGGGATAGGCATCTCGCTGAGTTTTCTAGGCTTGAAAGAAACGAATCCCATCCAATTTACGACATTACTTCGAGCGGATTAACCCACTCATCAGACCACTCTAACAAAAACAAACACCGTGTCGGGAATCAACACTTCGAAAGAAATTTTGGGGTACTTACATTTAACTGGACCAACGAAAACCAGATAGGTTCCGTGATCGCAAGTGTCCATAACCCAGATTCTGGAGAAATAATAAGTTCAATGTCCTGTGACTTCTAAATGAGCAATCAAAAAAGCCAAACTACGATCCAGTGTTTCCCACCTGTGCACACTTGTTCATTTTTGCGATAATTCGCAGAAGACCAAAGCCCAATTTTAATTTAATCCAATTATTTGGTAAAATGGCCAATTCAGGCCAAACATCAAATTCCACTCCGATTATCCTAAACAGAGGACATTTACATTGAGTCAAATCCAATCAGAATTTAAAAAGACATTTCTCCGCAAAGTCTTTCTACCTGTCATCACCGTCTTTATGAT
>JAPLFV010000366.1:0-613 GCA_026390495.1 Pseudomonadota bacterium
CGCGGAGTATAGGCGAATAGTTGCTTTTCAATCGTCCGATCACTTTTAAACATAAATACCTCCAAGATTCGCAAATAGAGTAACGCGAATCTCGGAGGTGATAAACTGTAACCTATTTAAAAGCGCCCCACCCTCACGTCGACGTGAATCGCCTAAAAATTCAATTTCTGAAAGCTAACCATGAATTGGATCTCACGATCAAATTTGCTTCTTTTGTTCACACTTTATTGTAGTTGGTTCCGTCCAACCTAAATAAAGGTCATTGATACTAGGAAAAGAACGCACATCTGCTTCGGCCGATTCATGATAACCAGTACAGTTATTCTCAATCGCGATTTTTCCGTCCTTCTCAAAAAATTTCAATGTTGCCCACGCTGTCCGCTCTAAGGTTTCGCAGTCTACTTTGGTCACTATTTTATTTGGAGTGAGCTCTCCATCGCGAATTGTCCAGTGCGCCCATTCATTCTCGTTAAGGCAATAGGAGAAGAGCAAGCTCTCGAATCCCGAGCGGTCTTCGCGAAAGAATGGTACGGTAATGGCCACATAGATGTGTGTACTAGATCTCACTATAGACTCAATCTTTCGTTTTGCTCCTACAATGCAAGTTGATTGA
>JAPLFV010000366.1:658-5487 GCA_026390495.1 Pseudomonadota bacterium
TGGAAAAATTGACTGGCAACAAGAATACTTTGCTTTGCTGCGATTTGAGATCCACCAATATGAGTCCATATTCATCCTCATCCGTGGACAAGGCGTCCTCGGCAGTAGCCTTGACACGCCGTTGATATAAGCAATGGATCTTTCCGTCCCATTCTGCAGCATTAATTCGATGCGCATTCACTGTTAACTGTTGGCTAGAAATATCTACACTCAGTTCATGATTGGCAAATTCATTATACTCGAACGCGTCCAATATTGGCATCTCGAAGTCGCGAAAACGGCTTCTAATTGCCGCTACATACTTACGATCGAGATCAACTTTCACACCAAACAGACTTAATTTTTTTAAAACTTCAACAAGGAACTTCTGAGTCATTACTGAAGAATTTGGATTTTGTAACTGGCTAACAACCGCCAATCGAACATCCGAGTCAAAAAAATTTTCTCTCTTAATTACGGTCGCTACTCCATAACTCAATACCGGTTCCCCGGTCGCCAGAAGTGCTGCCAATCTTTTGGAGTACTCTCCAGCATTTCTACATTCTTCAGTTAAGATCAATATTTTCCAATCACGCGCCCTCTCTAGAAAAGCATTATCCTTTGCAGCAGCTTCTAAAAAATTCAACATCCAATGCTGACTTTCCAAATTGGCAAGCCCTTGTAGAACCGCCTCTAGATGCTTGAGCTCCCTGATTTTTCTCGGCCAATGCGAAACCAATCTTTCAACTTTATTCTCCGGCAGAGCCAAAGTGCGCAATACTCGCTCGACCGCGAATCGCTCACCGAGGAAGGCAATCTGTAGCGCCTCCACTAACCAGGGTATGTATTCGCTCCGACCACTATATACAGCGCTGAAGAGAATGTAGACGCTATATTCATACAGTTTGCGCGACTCCCATGGAGTGAACTTAAGATTTACTGATCCTGGAAGCTGATCCGCACCTACTGATGCCGGAATTTGAGAACGACTATGACTCGCAAGACGAAAAGCTTCTCCCGTATCACCAGTCATTAGCGTTTGATCCACCATGTTCGCAGCAAAATCCGCAAGTTCAAAGACCTTCGCCGGATCACCGTTTTGATCAAGCGCAACATGCATTTTATCTAACACACTATCTATTGTTGCTTCCATGGTTTTAATCCTATTCACTCGATTTGTGTATACTCTAAACTCCCCAAACTCAGACTTCTCTTTTAGCCGAATTTAGTTATTCAGGGGAAACAACATAAATAAATTTCTTTTCAGAGGTGCCGCTAATAACGGTCAAGTCTGCACTTTTCAAATCAAAAGTATCCTTTGCAAGATCATTTAGTAAAATTTGATTCGATTTGTTCCAGTGTGAGTTGTTTAACGTCGCTGCAATGGCTGGAGGTAAATGTAACCTAATGTTATCGAATCGGATGTTTAGGCTACTTCGATTGAATCTCTTTGCGGATTCCAACTGAGGTGGTTGATAAAAAAGTCGAGGTTCATATTTAAGATTCGTCCTTGCGGGGCAGTCCAAATAGATGTCAATGGATCTAAATGTAACTGAGTTTATATTGCTCACCGATTGGGTTCCAAAAGAAATAAGATTGATGGGTAGTGTTCCAGTTACTGATTCCAAACCTGTTTCACATTTCGCATCTACGCGCAGATTTTCGATTGTTATATTTTCAGAGCGAGCGAATACTTCTATCAGACCTGCTGCCCCCCAGCTCCCAAGAGGATTGGATCTAGGTATAGCACTAACTATCGCCTTTGTAGATGTTGATTTAATGGTAATGTTTCTTGGAATGACTCCATCTAAAATATCAGTTTGAATTGTTTCTAAGGAACTATTTTCTATCACACAGTTTGCACCGCATCGTGGTCTACCTGATGCGTTGTTGATGGATATGTTTGAAAACACGGCACCACCGTAGACATTGTTTTGAGTCATGTCACCAATGTTTGAAATTCGGTAGCCTCCGCCACTGATAGATTGAAATGGAACAACACGCGACCCCAAACCTGCATAATCTATGTTGGCACAAAGTTGAGCTTCAATGGTATCGGCGGGAACATTAACTAAATCGGCGGGTACCGAAACTTGGTAGGGGTATGGATGAATCAGCCCACCGTAGGCTTCGATATTCCAGCCCGCTGCAGGATTGCAATATTGAAATGGAGTCGGAAGCGCAAAACGTCGACTTACCAAGAAATTTGTACCATGAGTGAAAAGTGTCAACAAACCTGAATGTGGATCTGCTGCAACATAGATATCCCCATCTTTCATGAGATGGTAGACACGCCCTGATCGAGATTTCATTGGCACGGCTTCTGCCTGATAGGGATCAAAGGAGCTAGAATTTAGTAACCGTCGACCGCGAATAGGCGCAACTCCTTCATCCATCAAAAGTCGCTGACTGATGACGTGGATTGATTCCTCCCGCCATAACTTGAAGAGCTGCTCTGGATTTGAAATCATATCCGGATGAATATGCGCTAAAAATATCGCCTTTTGTAAAAAATTCGTCGCATCTCCATCGATGTAGCGGAATAAACCAGCGTTTTGCGGCACAGCAAAATAATGCTTGCCGTCATCTGCTTGAAACCATTTTTCATTGAGCCTACCCCAATTGTCGGCGCGCGATTCATGCTTTCTAAACTTAAAGTGCCTTTGTAAATCCCAGGCTTGACCAAGTCCTTGTGACTTTAGAAAAACAGAGGAATTTCTGATAACTGGCAGTTTTGGGTCGGGTATAAACCAAAGCTGGGTGTTCAACTTTGCAATATTCGGTGAACCATTTAGATTTAGAACTTGGAATTCTGCTAGATTCGAGAAAACGATCTTTAGATCTCCTGATTCGGTGATATGTCTGTTGGAAGGAAATCTCTTATTTATAATAGCCAGGGAAGATTCAGTATAGGGAATAGCAAGCCGGTTTAAGCTAACTTGCCCTTGCCTAATACATGCAGGAATATGAATACGAGATCGTGAATCACTGCCGGACTGACCAAAATGATAGAACTGGCAATCTGCAGTCCCTGTTTCTAAAGTGGCACCTAAATAAGGAGTATCTCCGCCAGTTTTAACGTAAACGCCCTCATTATCGCCGAGGTCAAGCCTTAAACTATTCTGTGCCGGCAACAACGAGATATAAGATCTTTTGACCTCTTTGAAAGCCATTTCGTTCGTTTCGATGACTGAATCGAAAACGCTTGGTTTAAGAAATGATCCAAAGCTAAGAGAGCTGGGCATGCGAATAAACGAGTCGCGAATGAACAGACCTGTGCCACTAGTGTTTATTCCAGTACCAAAGGTGCGGGATCCGAAATTAACCGGCACCCAAAAAAACTGGCAATTTTGTATGACACCTTTGTTGGCAACAATGATTGACGTTGATATGCCTTCAATAATTAAATCTTCAAAGTTTGGTTTAATGCTGTCAGAGACTAATGTTAATGCCTTTATTTTGAAATTCTTAATTTTAAAACCGTTTCCAGTTAACTTCGAGTTCACAAATAAGACCGAATCAAATTCGTAGTTTTCTAAGTTTAGATTTGCTCCCAACTTGTAGTCGCCTGGAGTTTTTTGTAGAACTTTAATCATCTCTTCAAACGATTCAGGAGAGCGAATGATTTTCTCCGAGATATCCACAGCAATTCTCATCTGAAGTTTTATTTTTTCGATTTCTATTTTTTGGGCTATGATGAACGATTCAGCATCCTGAATATACTTTTCAGCTTCAGCAACCTTGATATCTACATTTGATTTTGTAGATTTTAGGGATTGGACCAAGGCGCTTTGGACAGAAATTATTTGTCGCTGTGATGCCAATAGCTCATTTACTTTATTGACGTCAGACTTATGAGAGTTCAGTATTGCTTTTTGTTCTGTTGAAAGAGATTTTAACTCATTCAGGTTGGCTTCTTGATTTTTTTGAGAAATATATAAACTTGAAACTAGCTCCTCTTTTGTTTGAATGGATTTGGAGTACGCGTCATTCAATACCTTCTGCTGGTCCAGTGTTACTTTCAATTTTCCGGACGCGTTTTCTAAATAGGCGATTGCTGCATTGACATACGCCGAAAGTGACTTGAACTCGACAGCAGTTTTAGAATTGGAAGATTTTAACTCTAGGTCAGTTAATTTTTTTCCAACCACCCGCAGACTATCGACTCCAATTTTAATTTGTAGTGATATAGAGCTTTCAATTGACGCGATTGTTGCTAAATGGCTTTGGCGAGCTGCCTTTGCTTCTGAAATGAGACTTATAAGGTCTCCACTGTAAGAGCGTGAGTTCGAAAGAGCTTTAGAAATGCTTTCGATGGACTTAGAATCCAGGCTTAAAATATCTTCATCGAATTCTGTGAGAATCGCTTCGAGTTCGGATGTTGACAATGTAGCGGCATCAACAGTCGACGATAGTTGGGTTCGACTATTCGAAACTCTAATTTGGGAGTCTTCAATTCCAGAAAGGCTCGTACTTTTTTCGGAGAGCCGAGATTGGAGGGCTAACTTGGATGCTTCAATAGCTGCAACAGTTGCTTCTCTTACTTCAATAGTAGAATCGGAAGCTATATCAAGGACCGTCTTAGCCTTGAGTGCCGATTGAAGTGAATTCTCATAATTTTGAAGTACCGTTAATTGATTCTGTGCTGGTGTTAAATCAAGGTTTGTTGAAGGAAACTGATTTTTTAGCTCATTAAGTTTAGTGGTACTATTTGAAACTCGTAGTTCTTTTGCATCGAATATTTCCTTTGCCAACGTCACGTTTACCGCTAGTTCGGAACTTCCAGGATCGACAGTGCTTTGAATGGATCCACTCCTTAGTGGTAACTCTTTTTCAGCCAATTCTAAAAG
>JAPLFV010000275.1:0-11033 GCA_026390495.1 Pseudomonadota bacterium
ATTGTGTTCACATGTTGCACTTTCAAAGGTGCGAGATCATTGTTTAACTTTGTTAGGCTTGCATTCAGGACTACTATCCTTGCCTGATTCAGATCAATACTAGCAAGAACTGAAGTTATGAATCCATGAATCAATTGACAATTGGCTCTAAGTTCAATGTCATGGGAATCAACGTTAGGATTCCACAAAATTGGTCCTTCAAAAATAGCGACGCTGGGTATCTCATTCAAATTCTCAATAATCTCAATATATTCTTCGTTCGTTAGCTCTGGACTTTCGTTTTCAGATTCGTCCACTACAGGAGGCTGGTATAAAACAGGGGTCGGTGTGATCGTTGGCAAAGCAGTCGGCATCGGGGTCGATGTCGGTAAAGTATTAACAATCACCATAGGAGGACTTGGTGGCGAAGGGCTATTTGTTGGCACTGGTACAAAGAGGGATGGATTAGCCATCATTAATGCGTTAGCCGTCATACTGGGATCAGAATATTGAGCTTGAGCAACTCCTGAAAAAGCAAGAAGGATAAAGGTGCCGCGCAAAATACTCTTTGAAGAAATCATGTTAAGTCCCCTTTGTTGTTAAAGTCTCAGTCAATAAATTAACAATGCCTTGTGTGAAGGTATCTGCAAGCGATGTGCCATACATAACCCACTATATTTATTATCAGGAGTGCTAATATATTTGGCAAAATTGATTTTTTTTCGACAGTCATATTGAATGAACACAAAACCTCAAGTCTTATATGACGGCATGCAGTCGGTACCTGTCAGCTGACTGTGCAGTCCACATCACCGCAGATTCTCTCCACGATTCAACTGTAGAAAGGTATTGTCCATGATTTCAAGCGCTGTTTGAAAGGTCTTTGGCAACTCTCGGCTTCGATCCAAAAACTCGACCATATTATACAAATCTAAAACCCTTGATAGGTCTCGCCAATTTTCTGGCAATAGCCCATACTCAGATTCATAGCCAGCTACTATAATTTGGGATTGATCCTCGCCCCATTCGTCAAATCGAAACAAATTCCCAAGGTCTGTTAGAAAATGTCCGGAATGAGCAAACTCCCAATCCAATACAATGGGTCTTTCTCCGGCCAATAAAATATTTTTGGGATTATAGTCTCCATGAACAAGGACAGGACCCGTCAACGCCGCAACAATTTGGGGCCAATGAGTTTCGACTGTTTCTATCAGCGTGGCGAGCCTCCGCGCGCCCATTCTTTTACCTGCCCTGCCATTAAGTGCAGATCGAAAAAATTTTGGCCAAGGCTCTAGAAAATTCCATTGTCCTGCTTTTACAGTCCCTTGCTCATTGATAAGACCAGTGCATTCAAATTTTATTGAATGAATATGAGCTAATGATTGACCGACGTTAAACAACGCATCCCTAGATGTTTTGCCATCTTGAAGCCCCTTCACGAGTGCCTCACCTTCGCAAAATTCAACCAGTGAAATCGATGTTACTCCATCAATCAAACACATATCTAACCATTTTGGCGCAATAATCTCATGCTTTGGCAAAATTGTGCTAAGCAGAACTTTCTCGCGAAGGGCAATAGAGGCTCCCGAGGAATGAACTCGAATCACATATCGTCCAAATCTATTCTCAACAAAAAAATTTGCATTGGAAAACCCGCCCATCAAGAGCTTTAAATCGTGACTACTCAAGGCAGGAAAAAAAATATTCGCTGCCAAAGTTCCTAAACGTTTCATTTCGACCAGGTCGACCAAATGGTGATCAAATCGCTGGTCGTGGTATGTCACCATATTTTTAATCCTCTTTTGTTCGTCCAAATGGTGATTATTAAATTCTGATAACTATCAGTATTAAGAAAAGTATAATGTTCAAATCGGCTTGAGATTCCTACCATAGACGTATAAAAAAACAAAGTTTTGTAGCTTTGCAATTCATTATGATCAAATGATTGGACCAGTCCAAGCAACTTTAACGCAGAAGACTTGAAAGATCACGGTTTCTGCATGTATATTTTAATATCTAAACAATGCCTTTCTATGTAGACGTTAAGGCCCCAAATGGTTCAGAAAACACAACTAATCGCACTAATATCTGCTCACTTAAAGCAGAATCTCGAATATTTGGAACGATCCGCATCATCAGCAAAGGACGAAGCCACCAATGAAGAATCAAAGCCTGAGAATAGATATGACACGAGAGCATTAGAGGCCTCGTACCTAGCTGGCGCACAAGAGGCGAGGATTGCTGAGCTCAAAAGTAAACTAACAAGTCTGATTCGGATTAAATTAAAATTTTTTTCTGACGTCGACCCAATAGGCGAAACGGCTTTGGTCGAAGTTAAACGTGGAAGCAAAGCGGTTTTCTATTTTATCTTGGACGTTGCAGCTGGTATTGAGATTACAGATCCAACTAACTCTGCAAAGAAGATTATCTGCATTTCATCTCAGTCACCACTCGGCACAAAACTTCTGGGAAGAATTCAAGGTGAATTGATAGACATGGGAGATGACAATAGAAGTGTCGAGATGGAAGTATTGAGAGTGGAGTGAAATAGACAACTATTGGAATTGCTACAGTGAATGCGAGCATTCGCCTTGCGGTGGAAAAAATCCATTCAGCTGTTGAGTAGCATTCTAAGATTTTATTTTCAAAAGACGCATGGGGCGATGGTCCAAGGGGACGTGCGCATCATCATTAGACATCAGTCCCGCCGACTGTAACACCAGAAGGGAACCTCCAACTTTTGCCAATTAAAACCGGCATAGCGGCAAGGACATATCTTGCTGATTTTAAACACTTATTTATGAAAATAGCCCAATAGTAAAAAATTTCTCAATTTTCTCTACAATATTCCGTAAAGCCGCCAAGGGCTTAGCTTTGTTTTGTGTTTTGTCAATTTGCGAATTCTCTTGAATAGCTCAAAACAAAGGTCGGTAGAAGTCGACACAGAGAATGACTAGATTTTAAAAAGAGGGATTAACAAATGAAGCTACATGGCCGGATTTTTTTTACTATCATGGCGCTGAATGGTGCAGCATGTTCTAGAAGCGACATTACGGGTTTGCACCGCCAACTTGAGGGAAAGCATGATTCTGCTGGTCTCGCCGCAAGTAGTCCGAGCTCCGCGGAGGCGATATTTGAGAATGATTTTGGTTGCCGGGGCAAGGCTGCCGAAATCGGTCCTAAGATTAAGCAAACAAGGATCGGCAACATCTTTTTTAAGAGCGAAAGGATCAAATTCGAGCTTTCTGGCAACCGCGTCGGCGCCATCTTGGAAGTGATGGACGAGCATTGTAAAAAAGTGCCATTCAGAAATTTATACGAACCCGCTTCGCCGGCGATCGACATCGATGTTTTCGACCGTCTCGGATATTTCGAGTTGCATGTCTTGAGGGGTGGCAAACTCCTCCGCAAAACCTCGTTTGCCCGCTTGCGCCCATTCCACACAGCCGACCAAGAGAAGGCACGTTTCGGTATCAATACGGTGTTCGGCAGAGACAAGAACTTCAACGCCGCTGCCGTTACGGTCGTCGATCGCCTCGGAGCGATTGCACGCGATAGCCAACGGTGGGATCAATTCCTGACTGAAAAACAATATGTCGAACTGTCCAAGAGTCAAAATGATCCGTCCTCTACCTTTGTTCCAAATGATTATGTGAAAACGCCAGATGGTTATTATGCTCCGGTGCGTTTCAAAGCGATCAATGACGCTCTGACGTCGACTCTAAAAATGCCATCTCTTTACGTCTTGGGGCTAGGCCACCCTACTGAGACCGGTAAGACCACCCGTGATGTCAAAAATCCGGACGGTTCGACCCAGACTTGGAATACTACAAAATCGCCGGTAACCGAGGAACAGCTGAACTTGTTCAGGAAGTATGTCGATCGTGTAGTCCAAGGCGCCGTGCAGACCGGTCAACCCAAAGCAGCGGCCAATAAATTCGAAATCTGGAACGAACCTGACCTGTCCTATCTACTCGACGTCTGCACTCAACCCAGCACTTCCGACCCAGACTGCGAAGCCAAGAAAGTTAGAGCCTATCGCAATATATGCTCTGTAGGTGCCAACGCGGCTAAGGCAGATGGTCGCAGCGTCCTGGCTGCATGTGGCGGTGTCGCGGAACCTCGCCTATCAAATGGCAATGGTGGATACGATATGAATTCCTTCGCATACAAACTCGTGACGTCTGATTCGTTTCACTCGGCGGATGCGTTCAGTTTCCACACTTATCCTGGCACACACGAAGGAATCAGGCTCCACGAAATTGCTGCGTTACGGCAACTACTCACAGCAGAGACAAAAGACGCTAAATTTCCGATTTGGGTTACCGAGTTTGGTTGGAAATCGCTGCCGTATCGCGCTGACGAGAAACACGTCGGAGTCTCCGAGCTCGACCAAGCTTCTCGTATCGTAAAAGCAGCGATCCGCCTATTGTCAGCCACAGTCAGCAAGGTCTGGGTTTATACACTCGCAAACGTCGGAGAGGATGTTGCAGATGCAGAAAAAGACAAGCAGCGATTCTTTGGTATAACGCATAGCGCTGATGCAAACATGGGAAGTTATGCACCTAAGCCAGCTTACGTTGCTTACGCACACTTGATTCGAATGCTCAATGCCTTGGACTACATCCGGGGCCAAGACACTAACGACAAGAGTCCGATCGAATGGCACACCTTTAGCGACGGCGATCAGGAGGTTACCGTCGTGTGGACAAAAAACAAAGGCAATATTGATTCACATCTGGATATTAAGGTTGATGTTACCGCCAAGACCGATGTGGAAATCACCGACATGGTGGGTAATCATTTAGCTCGATCAAACAACGGTAAAGTTTCGATCCATTTGACGAAAGGATTGCCACAGTTTATCTCGGGAAAGGTAAGCAATATTCAAGTGAGTCCGCAGGAACCTGATTCTTCAGGCAAGTAAGATTAAGAGATAAACATCAGCAGTCATAAAAATTTATGACCGCAACCTTGGAGCAAAATTTATTTTACTCCGGGGTTCAAAAAAAGATGCGAATGGCTCAGCAGACTTTCAATGTTCTAGAGTTGTCACCAGCCCGCTTTCTTAAAACAAATCAGAAATTGCAAACTAAAGCCTTAGGCCCAATTAAGTCTCTATAAACGGCGCCCTCCTCCGAAAGGGTAAAACATGATCTAAAGTTGTTTGACCACACAATAAAGCAAGCCATCGATCAAATCCCAGTGCATTCCCCGAGTAAGATGATTTGATTTTATCAATGGCCTCAAAAAAAAGCGTATCTTCTGGCACTGGGACGAGCCCGTTTTGAAGTCGACTTTTATTAGAGTCTCGAAAAACTTTTTTGTTTTGCTCAGTTCCAAGCAGTTCAAAAAAACCATTGGAAATCTCAACTCGGCCCACATAGCATTCAAACCGACAGGCCCTTCCGTCTTCTATTTTTGAAAGTGCGGCCTGGGATGGAGGGTAGTCATATAAAAAGACGACATTAAACTCTGCAAGCTTAGGTTCGATCACTTCAATCAGTGTCTTGAAATATGCCGTTTCAAAATCATCGGTTAGTTTTACGGACATACTTCCAGCCACAATACACTTTCTTGCAAGATCTGGGTCTTGGTCAATCAATTCAATCTTGGCAAAACTTTGAAAGGCTTCAAAAACACTGATTCTTTGAATATTTTTATCTCTAAAAAACTGCGGGCAATGAGAAAATTTTTTGGCGAACTCAAGATGTGTAAAATTCAGAAAATCTTCTGTCTGTGTCATTAGGCCCTTATAGTCCAGACCGGTCTCGTACCATTCTAGCATTGTAAATTCAGGGTGATGCCACTCGCTGAGTTCTCCTCCATTGCGAAAACAAGACCCGATTTGGAAAATTTTATCAACTCCTTCGATCAAAGCCTGTTTCATATGGATTTCAGGGCTTGACCGTAAAAATAACTGATGATTCTGCTTTCGGTAGTCTTGCCAGGCAGTTTCGAAATAATTCAGATGAACCTCAGACCCAGGACAAATAACGGCGATTGGCGTGTCAATTTCTTCGTAACTTCGAGATTCAAAAAAATTTCTAGTCAGTTTCTTGAGAAAACTTCGTTCTTTCCAAAGCATTTGTACTTACCTTCAGTTTACTTAAATTGAGATTTCCAAACGCCTATGTCACTTTATATTTGTGAGGATCTCCTTCAAAGAGAATCTCCCCACCCTCGGCTGCAGATTTAGGGCCGATATCGATTTGCCAATCAGCGGCCCAGCGAACGTCTTCGCTATGTTCAACAACAATCAATGTTGCACCGAGATCAACTAGCTCCCTCATTATGGAGATTAATTTATCGACGTCCTCAAAATGTAGGCCTGTTGTTGGCTCATCCAATATCAAAACACTTCCGGCACCAATCTTTTTTGTAAAGAATGGAACCATCTTTAGTCGCTGTGCTTCACCACCCGATAAACTTGCTGATGGCTGGCCTAATTTCAAATATCCCAACCCTAGACGATGAGCTGGCAACAATTTAGCTTGAAGTTTACGATGATTCTTAAAATGCTCTAAAGCCTCATCAATGCTCAAATTCAAAACATCATTAATGCTTAGATCTTTAAACTTCACTTGTAAGACATGGTCACGAAAGCGTTTGCCAAGACAAACAGTGCAGGTAATTCGAGCGTCAGCAAGAAACTTCATCGTAAGGTTGATCACGCCTCGCCCTTTACATTCAGGACAGCGCCCACCTTCAAGGTGCAAACTAAACGATTTGGCCGTCAAACCCAAAACTTGCGAGTCCGGAAGATTGGCATAAAGGTCTCGGATATCTGCGGTCAAGTCCAGATAGGTAGCGGGCATACTAACGCTACTTTTAGCAACTGGTCGACGATCGATAAGATGGACGGAATTGAGTGCTTCAAATCCTGTCACAGTTTCACAGTTTTTCCATTTTACCTTTTGCTGCTTGCCTTTAGTTGGAGTTGCAACACCACCTTCACCATTCATAATATCAAGTAGATTTTGAAAAACGACTCCCAATACAAGACTACTCTTGCCTGCACCAGATACACCGGTAACAACTGTCATGGCCTCTAAAGGAAACTTCACCGACTTCATTTTTAAATTATTCAGGATCGGTTTTTGGATTTCAAGAAACGAGAATTTATCTCGACTCACAATTTTTCGACTTCTTTGCGCGACCTTTCTGTTTAACCATTCAGCTGTTTTCGACACATTTAGGTATTGACGAGATTCACTCGGCTTAAACTTTGCCAAAATGTAGCCACCTGCAGCTCCACCTGTTGGACCCATATCAATGATTTCATCGGCTGCCCTCATAACGCTTTCATCATGATCGACCACGATGACTGTGTTTCCATCATCTCGGAGTTTATGAAGGTTTCGAATGACGGTTGCAAGTTCTGAATGGTGTAGACCCTGACTTGGTTCATCAAGAACATACAAGATTCCACGCAAGCTTTCAGAGAGTATTCCCGCCAGTTTAACCCGTTGAGCCTCACCGCCAGATAGTGATCTAATGCGACGAGCAAGTGACAGGTAGCTTAAATTCATATCAATAAGTTTCAAAAGGCCACTATCAATTTCTTCGAAAACTCGCTGAAACGCAGGATTTACAGAAAGACTTCCTTGATTGACATTTTTTTTCAAGACCAGCCTTAACTGAGAAAGTGGAAGGTTTAGCATTTCATGGATTCGCTGTCCCCCAAGTGTGATTGCACCAGATTCGGCCTGAACTCCTGTACCTTGACAGGACTGACAGTACTCATCAGCAAAACTATCGGCAGAATCAGCATCTTGATCGACTTCTGCATATTGGGCGGCGTCAACGACGCCATAGCCCTCACAATCTGCACATCGCCCTAACGAATTCGAATTGAAATATCTTGAATCTAATCGAGGCCATGAGTACCCACATTCCGGGCATCCGCCTTTTATGGAAAAGGCATTTAAATTTCCCATCTCCCATTTTTTGGCCTGCAAATTTAAATTTTCCACAACGAGCCACTCTCCAAATCCCTGTCCTAGCTCTAAGGTTGTCTCAATGGCTCGATTTAACCGATCTGAGCCCTGCTCTTTGACTTTCAAGAGGTCAATCAATATCTTGATCGTATGTTTTTCTTCGCGCACCAATTCAGGAAGCGGATCTAGCTCCATTAGCGACCCGTCAATCCAAGCCCGATTAAAGCCTTTGGTTGCAAACTGATTTAATTGAGCTTTAAAGACACCTTTTTTTGAATGAGCAACAGGAACAAACAATGCAATATTTTGCCCGACTGCTTGTTCATAAATGTGCTTTGAAATTTCTTCTTTTGTCGTTGATGATGTGGGGAGACCATGCTTCGGGCAATGCTGAGCCCCAAATCTCGCATAGCATACAGCTAGCAACTCTGAGATATCAGTTAAAGAACCCAAAGTAGCTCTTCTTGACGGCGCAGTTTCGTTCTGTGCCAATGATATTGAAGGAGACAACCCAGTTACTGAAACAACTGCAGGACGATCTCCCAAGTCTAAAAACTGCCGACTGTAGTGCGATAAGGTATAGAAAAATCGTCTTTGGCTCTCTGCTAAAATGGTATCAAAAGCCAACGAACTTTTCCCAGAACCACTCACACCCGTTATGACCGTCAATGCATTTCTCTTTACAGTCACATCCAATTTTTTCAAATTATGTTCCGTGGCGCCCTTAACTATGATTTCATTTATCTCAGACATTCTATTTTTGCTCCCAAACCGATTGATAACCTTGAAGCATACAAATCGCCGAACGAAACACTGACCCATAGCGTTAAACGTTAATTAAATTTCAGCCAATTCTTGCATAATTCTAACGCCGCCGCGAAACTTTTAATGCTTGCTTGATTCTTCCCAAATAGATCCGCAGCGGGTCCATGATCTGGAGATACTCTAAGATATCGTAGGCCGCCAGTTACATTCACCGCAGTGTCCCAATGAACTAATTTCAAAGGTCCAAGTCCTTGATCGTGATACTGCGCCAACACTCCGTCAAACTCGCCTTTATAGGCTCTGTAAAAAGCAGTATCTGCCGGGATAGGACCTTGAATACTGGCGTAAGCGGCTTTCAACTTGCTGCCTAGAATGGCTGGTAAGATAATATTTTGCTCTTCGTCTCCAAACAATCCACCATCACTACAATGCGGATTTAGACCACAAACCGCTATGCGCGGTCGATCAATACCAAAAACCTTTTTCAACGATTCTGCCATCAGGCAAATTTTTACCGATACCAGATTGGAATCAAGCACTGCTGGAACGTCTTTAAGTGCCATATGATTCGTTGTTAATCCGACTCGAAGTTGGGGACCTGCCAATATCATGATCCCCTTTTCATTCCATAGATTCTCAAAAAACTCTGTCTGACCTGAAAACTGAAAGCCCGCTTTATGGGCGTTGTGTTTATCTATGGGACAAGTCAAAACTGCGAACTTTGCATTCATTTCTTTGGGGACACTCTCCAATGCCAACACACTGCATTGCCCTCTTTCCTCTAGTGAAAGATTCCGCGGATCTTCATTTAGCTTTGAGAGACTCAAATCAATGAACAACGGATCTGCAGAAAGTGTATCTTTCATTTCAGAAAGATAAAAATGGTCTTAAAGTTTGGAGATCCAAATGCTCCGCTATGCAAGAGCTTTACCATGCATTCGTAGTTGACTCCAAAAGGATCACCAAGTGTTACAATTAAAAATTTATCTTTCAAAATAGGCCACTCCCAAAGACCATCCAATAGTCGGGTGAACTATAGAATAGCCTATGTCAATTGGCACCAAATTAATCCATGAGAGATGAAAAAAATCGAGTATAATCAAACTAGATACCCGAAACTGGCACATAATCGTTAACTTAACAGGTCCTGCAAGGCCGCAATTGACATTTTTGCCGACGGATCGTAAACGTTCTATTGTCTAACAATCTTTAGCGACTGACTTTGACGGAATTTGCCAGTTGATATTTTCGAACGTTGGGCGACCCTGGCTTCTGCAATTCTCGCTTTGATATCCCGTAATAGTCAGAAAAGGATTCAATCTGAGTTGGAGATATCGCTAATTCATTTAGGCCAACGGCATGTGTGACGACCTCATCACAGGATTCAGTCGTCAAAGACCCTTTATAGACATAAAACTTAGCTTTTGCAGGGACTAACTGTGAAAAGTCCAGGGTAATTGGACCACCATCCAATGGCTTTTCATGATGGACTTCTCCTTCCAAGGAAAGTCCACCTTCATCCAATTCACTTCTAAATTTTGGCCTTGATTCTGATCCCAATGTCAAACCATGTTTGGAATCCTTTTCATCCGCAAGTAGTGGCGACGAAGAAAATCTGTCAAAAACTGAATTGAAAAATTTACTGCCAGTTGTGTCTTTTCTAATCAAGAAACCAAACACAAATGCGATATCCGCATCTTTAGCATCATCTGGTTTACGTTTATGAACTAAATGCAGTTCCATGTCACTTGCCTCACGATCTGAAAACACGTGTTCACTCGGTGTATGAAAATGAAACTGCTTTAATTCATAAGTTTTACCATCATAGGTAACCGCACCACCAAATCCTTTAATGTCGCCGCGAAGAGTATGCCCCGCATCAACCAAAGTTACCTCGGCCGATTTATATGTAAACTCGATTGGTTTTTCGCCCCCAGACCCAGTATTACTGACATCTAATTTAATTGGTGACTGACGTAATTGGCTAGGGCAAGCACCGCCCCAATTTGCCTGGTGACTGTAGTATTCCTCCGACAAGGGACTTCGCATTCGATGTTTCATAATATTTGCGTCTTTTATTGAATTTTGAGAATTTTTAGTTCTTGGCTTACATCCGGCAAAGGAAACGCTCAACACCAGGGCCGACAAAGTCAAAAAACATAACTTTCTATTTGCAAGATAGGTCAAACGATAGAAGAAAATACCGCCGACGTTTCGACTTACATTTATCATCAATTCACTCCCTATATTTCAATTCTATATTTTTTATTATTCTACAAGAAAACAATCGGTATTGAAAGCTTTGGAATCCAATACCTTGACTCAAGATACAGAAAATCCGGCAGAGTC
>JAPLFV010000275.1:11102-14297 GCA_026390495.1 Pseudomonadota bacterium
TTCGTTGATTTAACCAGATTCACTATCAACATTACAAAAACTTTGATGATCCGACATCTCCAATAGAATAGGACAAAGAACATGCCCACCAATAGAATTAACATTGAAAGTGCACTTTTTTTTCTTCTTGTTCTGTCTATATTTCCAACTAACATTTCTTACGCCGAAAGTCAGTTCACACTGAAGCCGTCTATGCAGTTATTTTTGACGGCCACAGGGCAATCAATTGCTGAGTCAAAAATAAATCCAAAAAATGAAACCCTCAAAATTGACGATCGGATCGTTTCAATTGACCTCAGACCAAGCTTAAAGCTGGATGAAGGTCAGTTTCAATTGATCGCAAGACCTCAACTGAGGTCAGAAGTTTTCTCCAGGACCATTGATGATAAACGCCAGACGGAACATTCTAGATCTTATTCAAAATGGCTCGAAGCTTATGGCAATTGGAATGCTTCTGATAAAGTACTCGTTAGCTATGGTATTCAAAATTACCAGTGGGGAGCTGCTGAAACTGTAAATCCGTCGAACCGTTTGAATCATGAAACAATCGACGGTAAAGGTGTCACACAAGCAACTCAAGGCAAAAACCTCATGCGATTGAATGTGACGTGGCTAAAGAACCTCTCCAGCGTCTTTATTGGTGAAACGAAACCCGTAGAGGATTCTCCTATTTTTAGAGCCGAAGAAGAGTTCGAAACTAAATCTGTCATGAAACATGAGTTTAGCTGGAATTCAGGCGCTGATTATCTTGGATTAGTTTACGGATCTGGAGAAGTATCTCTGCCATGGGTTGGTGAGTACTTTAATATTTCACTTTTTGACGGTCTGACCCTATACGGCGACGCATCCCATCAAAAAGGCTCTGCGGCATGGTATCCGGTTGAAGAAAACTCACCTTTGCCGACTCAAAAAGTTGTTAACCTGAAACAATCAAAAAAGGACGAGACAAAGATTTATACCTTTGGTGTCGTAGGAATGCGGTACAGCTTTGAAGGTGGATCTGATATTCGATGGGAATATATGATCAATAATGCCGGCTGGACAAAAGAAGAGAATGACTTGGGAACTCGTGCCATCGATTCGTCAATTCAACTCCAGTTGCCCAACATCAAGCAAAATGCAACTCGATGGGCAAAACCTGGTTTAGAGTATCGTGGCCAAAAATATGTGATGATTTCAGTTCGCGCTCCCGATTTTTCCAATGTAAAGGATTTGGTGATCTATCTTAGAGCCTTGCGATCACTTCAAGACCTCTCGACTTCAGGATATTCCAGTGTCGAATATAGCTTTGGCGATGCAAGCACTGTTTTTGCAACCTTCCTTGGAACCAAGGGTCAAGACGATCAAGAGTTGAGAGGTTACGTCGCCGCAAGCGGATCCATAGGATTGCGCCAGGATTTTTAATAGACGTTTTCTTGATGTATTCTAAATACGGTTTTCAGATTCTCTAACAATTCTTGCAACCGACCTAGCATTGGGAAAATCATAGCAACAAATGACAAGAAAATATCTCCCATCAATTTTAATTGCAATCCTAGGTATCATTCTCTTTATGATCACAGGATTGTTAGACTTACCGGTTACCCTGGATCTATTCTACGATCCAAATAAAAATTTCGCTCTTTTTATGGAGCAAAGTGTTTTTTCTGGGCAGATGATTGGCGGAAGTGACTTTGGTGTCTTCCTCATTATTTATTCGCTCGTGACATGGTTGTACTATCGCTATAAACGTAGCAACAATCAAATGACCTCTAGTAATTTTCTAGAAAAGTATAGGTTCATTGTTGTCACTGGAGTCCTGTCTACTGTCCTAGCGGTCCATAGTCTAAAGCTTCTGATTAGCCGTGCCAGACCAAATCTGTATTTTAGAGAACTTATGAATGCCCCTGAATATAGTCACGACTATTGGTTACCAGGAATAGAGGGTATTTTCGGGCCTAAAGGTTATTCGTGGAACAGCCTTCCAAGTGGACACTCTAGCACAAGTGCGATTTTTATCACGATGGCATACCTACTGTCTTCGAATTCAAAATCATCAAAAATACTGCCAGCTTTTGTTTTTCTAAGTGTTTTGCTTTACACGATGCTGATGGGAGTTGCACGTTCCATGTCAGGCATGCACTGGCTTTCTGATTCCGTGGCGTCCTTTTTCATTGTCTGGACAGTGACTGACGCGGTATGGCGAAAATTCAGATCGAATATTGTTTCTTAATTTTTTTCGGACTCTTCTGAAAAAAAATAGATGCAGCACAGATAGTCTGCGCTGCATCAAAGTGTCAATTTCCACTTCGGAGTCGAAGAAGATTACTTATTTACGGTAATCTTAAACGTTACAATACTTGAACGATGGTTTGGACGCTCGTGCTGCTCGACAGCCTTCACAATCACTTCAAAAATGCCCGCTTCACCACTAACGACACCTGAAATTAAACCACTATTAGCATCGATGGTTAATCCAGCTGGTAGTTTCTCAGCAGTAAAAAGATACAAATCATCATCATTTGGTCTAGCTTTTTCAAGTTGCAATGAAAAACTAGCGCCTACGGTTGCAACTTGGTCCGAGGGAGTTGCAATTCGAGAGACTTTTCTTTGCCTTATTTCTCTTTCACTTGAACTGGATTGCGATTCAGAACTAGATGTTGAGGAATCACTGACCTCACCTCGGCGAGACTGGTGACTTTGCTCATCACTAGACGTCTGCGAATGCGATGCACTCGTGTCAAAGGTTGAATTTTTTGAAGAGCCGCACGATGACAACATCGTTAGGCATGCAAAACCGACCACAATTTTATTAACTATCACGCAAAAATCTCCTTTTTTGCACATTGTCCGCAACCAAGCCTACCTTGGTTCATTGATGAGTGTAGAGCCTAGGGGGTCGATTGCACCACATATATGGCCTTATAAAGCTGAGGCGAGTTGTAGGGAATCTCGATTGAGTCTGCTATCGATTTCTTACAAGATCCCCCGAAGTAGCGAGGTACTAAAAGTTACTAATATCTTTTAATATAGGCGGCTAAATGTTCGAAACAGCAGATCTTTTGGACTTTAAAAACTCGCCGCATCGATATATATCGTATAAGTTGACCGTCTCTCGTAATTTGGCTCTGATGCCTGATTGGAATGTGTCGATGCCATGTGAGTTGCGGCCTCTAAACCTATGAGTCCAATATTGATTTGCGCACCACCAGAAAC
>JAPLFV010000347.1:0-3812 GCA_026390495.1 Pseudomonadota bacterium
TCTTGTTTCATGATTGAGATGCTTCACTTCGTTCAGCATGACGCGCTAGACTGGCGCTTTGATTGAACACGGACGCGTCATCCTGAGCACAGCGAAGGATCTTGTTTCATGCGTGAGATGCTTCACTACGTTCAGCATGACGCACTAGAATGGCGCTTTGATTGAACACGAACACGTCATCCTGAGCGCAGCGAAGGATCTTGTTTCATGTGTGAGATGCTTCACTTCGTTCAGCATGACGCGCTAGACTGGCGCTTTGATTGAACACGGACGCGTCATCCTGAGCACAGCGAAGGATCTTGTTTCATGCGTGAGATGCTTCACTTCGTTCAGCATGACGTGAAGGATCTTGTTTCATGATTGAGATGCTTCACTTCGTTCAGCATGACGTGAAGGTTTTGTTTCATGATTGAGATGCTTCACTTCGTTCAGCATGACGGAACTAAATCTAGAAATCTCAGGTATTTTTTGCATCAGAACTCAAGAAATTTTTATATCTGTAATGATCACAGAAATATTGTCGTCTCCGCCAGCGGAATTCGCGGCTGCAATCAAATGATCGACTCCGAGTGAGCGATATTGATTGGCTAGATCTGCAAGCTGCCGATCAGAAATTTTTCCATGAAGACCGTCACTGCAAATAACTAAGAGATCGCCGTCTTCTAGGTTTACGGCATAAGTGTCAACGTCCTCATTTTCTTGATAGCCAACACTTCTGGTAATGACATTACGAAGGTGGTGCTTTTCTGCTTCTTCCTTTGTAATAAGTCCTGCGCGAATTTGTTCACTAACCAAAGAGTGATCGGTAGACACTTGATAAATATATCCGCAGCGAATCAGGTAAAGGCGACTGTCTCCTACATGAGAACAATAAGCAGTACTGTCTACAATTCGCACTGTCGTTGCTGTTGTGCCCATGCCTTTGAGCACTGGCTCTTCCAAACCTCTTTCATAGATTTTTTCAGAGGCGTGATTGATCGCGTCTGCCAAAACTAAACTCACACGACTGTCTGGATGATGTAACTCCGTCTTCAGGATTTCAGGTAAGTTTCTATCAACGTAGTTCCTAATATTGAGAACAGCCAATGAACTTGCAATCTCGCCGCCCGCGTGGCCACCCATGCCATCTGCAACGACATAGAGGAAGCGCTTGTCATCGCATAGATAACTGTCCTGATTTGATGAACGTACTCGCCCAACATGAGTATTGCCGCGTGCTTGTATTGAGACAGTTGCCATGGGCATTTCCTAATAGAGGTCTTTCGCCAATGTGAAGACAAGATCGATTGTAGCATAGGTGGATCAAGGAATGGGATCCATGAGGCGCGGAATTAGGTCAATCAAGAATAATTCGGAATTTTTCAAATATTCAAAAAACAAAAATGCCCTCTTAACTGCCAAAACGAAGCATGGCTCTAGAATTTTAAATGTAGGAAATATTTCCTAAGTTCACAAAAGCCATTGGGTATTTTGCTAAATTTTACAAAAAACCAAATTTCAGGAAATTGGTCCTCTCACATCCCTTAGCGTATAATTTACGAAGGGCCACAAGAAATTGATTATATAGTATTAATTGATCACTCTGATGGTCGGAGAACAAACTAAATTTGTGAATGTTGACGTCAAGGAACTTGAGGGAGGCCATGTGTTTAATGAAATCGCGGCTAGTTTTCAATCTGGAAATCCGTACATAACGATCATGCTTTTGCTTGGATTTGTGGCCTGTGTTATCACCTTTGAACGCATTATTATGCTTCAGTTTGTATACCACATTGATTTTTCTAAATTTCTTTCCAATTTGAGAAAAATCCTTTCTTCGGATGATACGGCGAGAGCAATCAGCTTTTGCAAAGGAGTCGGTGCTACGTCACTTCCTCACATAGCACGCAGAGCACTCGAAGCATCAGAGACAGATCCTACGACGGTTCGAGGGGTTCTGGAAGAAGAAACAGTAGATTTCCTTCCTAGAATCGAATCACGAATTGGATTTTTAATGGCCTTGTCGACTTTGGTCATGTTGACGGGCGTTCTTGGTGCTATCGATAGCTTGTGGAAAACGTTTCATGCAGTCGCAATTCTAGATTCCGCAAGAAAGCAAGCGTCGTTGGGTGGTGAGATTGCTTCTGCTTTAAACCCTGCAGCCTTTGGCGTTCTTCTGAGTATGCTCATTCTCGTTGGATACTACATTTCGAGATCAATGGCAGTGCGCCTGACCGAAAGATTACACCACGGAATAACTGTTCTTCATAACCTTTTAGTTCCCGCGGAAATCGGGGGCTATATGCCAGTAGCAATGCCAGCTGCTGTGGCCGCTAGCGCCTCTTCTGCAGTCGCTTCTGATATGTCTGAGCCCGCAGCTGCAGCTGCTCAACCAGTAGGAGGTGCGAATGCCAACTTCGACGATGCTTCAGTTGAAGATATCCGCGACGAAGAAGAGATTATTTGAGGGATTCCTTCCACCTCAAGTTTTATCAGTCGTAGCTCTTTCAGGTCTCGCTTGCGTCGTCGCATCGATGATCAGAGTCATTTCTGCTGGTGGAAGCTTTACAGTTGTTCCACTTGATATACCGATTGTGTCGGCTCCTGTTTCAGATCGCTCAGTGCATGGTTTTAGGGAAAAAGTTGATAAGACACTGATGAAATCAACACTGGCCGTGACATTAACTCCAAGGGAATTTATCTATGGAGATATCAGTGCATTCACGTCGAACGTTGCCGATATGCAAAACAAATTTGTGGTTCTACACGAAGAAGGCTCACCTCAAGTGACAAAATTATTGGAGCAAGTCAATCTTTGGCAAGATGACCGAGCAAGAAGATTGTCAATTAGGCCGGATGGAGTTTTAGTGCTCATTCCTGACAGTCGAGTTCCGCTAAATATTATTATTCGAGTTTCTAAACTACTGAGAGAAAGCAAAAAATTTGATTCGGTGATATTGGCAGGTGGAATGATATGATTATATCAAGAAAGCACCCTCAAATAGAGCTTGCCTTTGATCGAATTCGTCAAAGAATTCACGGTTCAAACACTTTTCCAATCACCACTCTCTTTATTCCTGTAGGGTTTATCTCTCTATTGATGATCTTTGTTGCCTTGGAAACAAACAAGAGAATCAAATCTCTCGCTACGCCGCTGATCCTGAGTGGAGAGCCGACAACCTCTCCAGCAATGTGGTTTTCCATTGCGCCCCACGAAAAAGGCCTGGCGATCTCTAGTAGCGATGGAGCGCACTTCTTTATTGAATCTCAGTCACAAAATGGTGCTCCACAAAATCAATTTAAAGAATTTGAGGAACATCTTAGATCACGGACAAAACAAGTTCTTGGAGATGTGGTCTTGGCCAATCGGATGGATTCAAATTCAGCATTTGTCGTGTTGTCCGTTGATGAAAGTCTAACATATGCACATGTTCGACCAGTTATATACGCTTTGGCAAACGCAGGGATTTCAAAATATGGATTCGAGGGGCGAGTTTTAGACCAATAGAATTGAGGGCCATTCATGGCAAGCAAGGGTACAAACAAAGAAAAAATATTTTTGAAAGTTTTGTGGGGCGATGCCGAACTCGGCAGTTGTTCGCGAAAATTCTCTTCAATACGTACGATCACCGCTGGCCGTGGTCTGTTTGTTGACTTGCGGTCGAAGATTTGGCCGCTCCATGAGGATCTAACTATTATTGAGAAAGAGTCAGGTCGCATCTTTCTAAACTCGTCAATCCCGTGGCATGGAATGATCTCACATGGAGACTCGATTCAAGTATTAGACCCCCGCAAACGTAAACGAAGAAACTTTGAGATCAAAAGAAATTCAA
>JAPLFV010000347.1:3829-8855 GCA_026390495.1 Pseudomonadota bacterium
CGTTATGAATCTTTAACGATTTCAATTCGTGTGGGACATGAGTATCCTCAGCCCGAGAAAAGGAAATTTTCTGGAGTCGCATTTAGAGCACCTGCACTGGGACTGATTGCAGATTCCAGGTTTGAACAAATTGGATTAGGAAGTGCACTTCTGGCCGCAAGTATCCTCACAATCTCTGTGGTTGCTGGATTGAAAAACCGTCAGATTTGGCGACCGGAATCCATAACTCAAATTTCCCACGACGTTCGATTGCCGTTCATGTCACCCGATCACTTTTCGACGGCACCTAGCGTTTTGCAGGATAGTTTGGATCGATTTAACTACGTGGATTCGGTATCCAACTACTATTTGGATTTAACCGAAACTTTAACTTCAAATGAGCCTCAAGAAACCACCAAATATATTTTTGAGCCAGTCAAAAAGCAGTATTCGGCGGCGTTTTCGGAGCAACATGGAGTCCTTGAACAGTTTCGTGCAGCAAGTCTAAAAGCTCAACGAGAGTCTACAACTCGCGGGGGTCAGGTGCTTTCTATTCCAATGGCCCAAGGGGAATCGCTTAATGGGTCCATGCAAAGAGTTTTAGATAAGGTATCTTTGGTATCACAGTCGGCTACTGAATTAGTTAATGAGCGAGCAAAAGTTTCTGCCCAGTTTGATGCTGAGCCTTCCTATGATTTTGGCGATAAGGGAGGGACAAAGCCAGACGCACTTGCAGAATTTACCAAAAAGCTCGGTGAAGGCTATCGTAAAGTTCTTCCAGATGAAGAGCAGCAGATTGCCGAGGCAAAAAGTTTTGCCGTAAAAACATCGGCGGCTCAGATTGCCCTCTTTGGCAAGGAACACTTGGCCTCAGGTGTTAACAATTGTTGCGATCCTCTTGTGGGACTAAATCCCGGCGTACTTCCAATAGAATACTCTAATGGGCATACGCTAGATGGAAGTGATCAAAAACTTGCTGCACTTAAAGCATCGATTTGGGGAACTCCGCTCGACAATAAGTTGTCGAAAAGAATCATTGAGCCGAAGTCTGGAGTCATAGATGAGAAAGCTGTAGAGAAATCTATCGCGCAGGGCCGTTTTCAGCTACAACTGTGTTTCGAATTGGCACTGAGGCGAAATCAGTCTGAACAGGGTCTAATGGAGTGGCAATGGAATATTGATACTAAGGGCCAACTTTCTGATCTAAACCTTATCAATACAACTATGAGAGACCAAGAGCTCATTAATTGCGTTCGAAAAAGAATTTCATCCTGGAAATTCCCTAAACCAAAAGGTGGTAGTGTTGTTATAAAATACCCTTTTGAATTCAGTCGCGATAAAGGGTGAAATGAACAGCTTCACTTAACAATAAAATAAAATGTACATTTGCGATGTTCGCAAATTCTTGACTTAAAAAATAAAGGCCCCTATGGAAACCTCAACGATTTTGAATTTCAATAAAGATACTGTTCGCATTATCCCATTTGGTGGATGCGGTGAATTTGGAATGAACCTGACGGCCTATATCGTTGAAGATCGAATATATGTTGTCGATGCTGGGATCAGTTTTCCAGACCCTGGAAAGCTTGGTATTGAAGCACTGTATCCTGATATGGACGCTTGGTTTTCTCAGTTTGGTGGAGTCTATGCATATGTCATTACGCATGGTCACGAGGATCATATTGGAGCACTTCCTTACTTAATGCAAAAATGGCCTGGTCCCATTTATGCAACTCCTTGGACAGCAACTTTAATTAATAATAAATTGGCCCGTCGAGGAATTTTGCCAAAGTATCCAATTCATATCGTCAAGGCCGGCGACATCGTCAAAACCGAAGATTTTACCATAGAGTATGTCCATGTTAATCATAGTATCCCAGATGCATGTGGTCTCTTTATCAAGACTCCAACCCTGAAAATCTTTCATACTGGTGATTTCAAGATCGATCAAACTCCTGTTATGGAGGCTGTTGCCAATTTAAAGAGACTTCATGAGATTGGCGATGAAGGTGTTGATTTACTCCTGGCTGATAGCACTAATGCCCACATAGTTGGTCCAAGCCCGAGTGAAAGTGTGGTTGAGGAGCCAATTGAGAAGGCAATGTCATTGGCAGAAGGTGCCGTTTTAGTGACAACGTTTTCTAGTAACTTCTGGCGCATTAAAACAATTTTCGATGCCTGCATCAGTCAAGGACGCAAAGTTTTGCTTCTTGGGTCTGGTATTGAGGCAAGCCTTCAAACTGCTGCGGATATTAGCCTTTACACCCCGCCAACAGGATTGATTGTCGACGCAAGTGTTGCTATGAACATGGATCGCAACAAACTTGCGGTGATCTTAACCGGCAGTCAGGGAGAGTGGAGATCCGCTCTAATGCGCCTAGCCAATGGCGATCATCGGCAATTCTCAATTATGCCAGGCGATATGTGTATTTTTTCTTCTAGAACTATACCCGGGAATGAACGAGTGATCCAAACCATGATGAGTTTACTGGAACGGCGCGGTGCCCGGATTTATTCTGCCCGCGATGACAAAAATATTCATGTTAGTGGTCACGGTTATCGTGATGATCTAGCAAAAATGCTGAAAGCGATTCGCCCCAAAACATTTATTCCCGTGCATGGTACCTTTAGTCATATGCAGAGCAATTCCAGAATTCCAAATGAAATTGGTTTGACCTCTACAAAATGCATTGTCGTCGAAAACGGTGACGTCATTGATCTAGGTAAAAAAGGCGTCTTTCTGTCTGACCGACTTGATATTAATCATAAATTTGTTGATAGCGAGTCCTACGTATCTTTGTCATATGAAATCATGCGTGAACGTTTAAGGATTGGCGAGCTCGGGCTCGTAGTTGTAAGCGTAACCTATTCAAAATCAAACAAGAAATTGATTGGAAATATTAGCGTTACCGTTCAAGGGATCAGTGATCCCAACGACGAGAGTGCTGATGCTTTGGCGGAAAAATGTCGTGCATCTGCTCAAAGAGGATTCGATCGAGCCGTGGACGCGGGAGATAGTCAACCTGATGTATTGACCGAGAGTATTCGCGTTGAAGTGAGACGGACGCTGCATTCATTGATTCGAAAGAAACCAGTGGTTATCGCTCATGTTCTCCCTGTCTAAACTTGCAAATGACCGTTCCAATAGATTGGTAATTGCTTCTGCTGCAATGTTTGAAGCAAAGGCAACAATCAGTCTATTCGAGAAAAAAAATATTCCGTTTACATATATTGAGATTGGCATCGGCGCCATTCAAGCGAGTGCAATGTCAAAGTCGTTGAGCCCTTTAGTTGAGGGACGCCATGTTCTCTTTCTCGGAAGTTGTGGCACATCGGCCACATTTAATAGCCCTTACTTAGTACAGGCAGAATCGGTCCATTGGAGCCCTGGAGATGTTAGAAGAGGTCAAGGTTATTTGGTTCCAAATGCTGAACCTTCTATTCAGTTACGATCTCTATCTGCCCAAAGAATTGATTCAGTGGAGATCGTGTGCTCATCTAGTATTGCGTTGCTTTCAGAAGATAAGCCAGACATTTACGAAAATTTGGAACTATATTCGGTCGCGCGCAATTGGATGCCTTTGGCGGAGACAATGACCGCTGTTTTGGGTGTGACCAACCATATTGGACCTCATGCTCATTCGGAATGGGTCAAAAATTTTAAGGACGTTGCATTTCAAACATCAAATTATTTTGAGCAGTTGCTCAGTTGAGGATAAAGACCTATGCGATTAATAACAAAAAAGACTGTATTGAAAACCCGCCCTTTTGATGTGGAGGAGGTTACCTTTGAGTTTCAGGATCTGAAACCAGATACAGCTTATTCTAGACTTCACAGTCCCGACTGGGTAAATGTTTTGCCTGTCCTTCCCGATGGCCGAGTTTTACTGATTGAGCAGCCCCGAATTGGAAGTATGTCGTTGGTGATGGAGACAGTCGGTGGTGTCATTGATCCTGGTGAGAAAGATCCAACGATGGCTGCGGCCAGAGAACTAGAGGAAGAAACAGGTTTTACGACTACAAGAATCATGAGCTTGGGGTCTATAAATCCAAACCCAGCAATTATGACGAATAATTGCCATTTCTTTATTGCCTTAAATTGCATGCCCGCATCCCCTCGCAAACATATGGCTGATCCAGATGAACGAATCTCGGTGCACGTTGTAGATCCTAACGAACTTGAAATGATGATTCGCACTAAACGGATAAATCATGCTCTTTCTGCACTGTGTATTTTTCTCGCGCAAAAATATTTGCCAACGATGCGCTAGTACGATCAGGATTCTTATTTCATTCCATTTTGAAAGAGGTCTCGATTTCAGAAGGAACAACGACGAAGAAAGTTAAAGTCTATAACTTGAGAAACGATGTTAAAATCAAAATTCAAATCTTTGCAGTTCTAGGAGCCTATTTCTGTCTTGCCAGTGAATTGCAAGGTAGAACACTGTCAACATTGTTCTACCTTGAGATGAAGCCTGATGGATGCTACTGGGTCAAACAGGATGTTGTAGGTCTTAAGAAAGAAGAATTGCATAGAACCAAAGATTGTCCAGAGGAAATTGTTTGGGACTCGAAGCAAAAACGGGTTGTCTATAGTCAAAACAAGACTATTTTTCAGGCTGATCATAAAAAAATGGACAATCCAAAAGCGATTGGCCTGATTCCAGGAAATGTTTCAGATTTTATGCTGGTCATTACAGCCAGCGGCGAAGTGCGCACTGCAACAATGGAGCTACTCAAAGAATCTGACGTGCAAAAACAAATAATTGGAAATGACACGAGATATACTTACGTTTCAGGAAAGGAAAAACTGGAAGCATTAAATTTATTTGAAGAAGGGCAATTCTATAAAGCCGACGTCCATAGATACATTGGTGGCAAAGCGCAGAAAATTGCATCGTACCTTACCAAATGGGGTTCGGTGGGCACGTATGGCTTGACGGTAGCGCGACGAGACATGATACCTGGACCTAAGACGGTTAATCTTACGAGTGAAAAGATGAGATATATCATTTTAAACGCACCAGATTCGACAGATTTAGCACCT
>JAPLFV010000148.1 GCA_026390495.1 Pseudomonadota bacterium
CGATGTGGAACTGCAAAGATAATGCAGTCACTCTGTCTAATTTCGGTCTCATCGATCAAATTCAAATCATATTCGTGACGAAATTCCGCCTTGTTTGCTAAAGGATCGTACATTTGCACTGTCACACCAAACTCCATGAGCTCTTTCGCAATATCTGGAACTTTACTGTTCCTGATATCGTTGACGTCCTCTTTGAATGTCACACCCATGATCAAGACACTTGCAGATTTGGGATCAATGCCTCTTTTGAGCATCAATTTGATTGTTTTGGTTGCGATAAAAGAACCTATTGAATCATTGATGCGTCTACCAGCTAAAATAACATCTGGATGATAACCAAGTTGAGTGGCCTTATAAGTTAAATAATATGGATCCACCCCGATACAGTGACCTCCAACTAACCCTGGCGTGAATTTCAAGAAATTCCACTTTGTTCCCGCCGCCTCCAAAACATCTTTGGTCCTAATTCCGATTTTGTCAAAAACCAGAGCCAACTCATTTACCAAAGCAATATTGAGATCTCGTTGCGTGTTTTCAATAACTTTAGCTGCCTCGGCAACCTTGATCGACGCTGCTTTATAGACTCCTGCTTTGATCACTGCCCCATAAACCGAAGCTACAATATTCAAAGTCTCCGCATCTTGTCCTGAAACGACTTTAGTTATTTTTGTTAATGTTCTTTCTTTGTCACCAGGATTAATCCTCTCTGGAGAGTAGCCCAATTTAAAATCTTTAAAAGGCACAAGCTTCGAATGTTTAGCTAAAATCGGCGCGCAGACTTCTTCTGTCGCTCCTGGGTAAACCGTCGATTCATAAACAACAACATCACCCTTTTTAAGAATTCTTCCTACAGTTTCACTTGCGCCAACCAGGGGAGAAAAGTCAGGAATCTTCGCGCTATCTACGGGTGTAGGAACTGCGACAATGAAAAAATTGCAATCCCGAATCGCATCTGCTTGATCTGAAATAACAAGATTTGAGGATTTCAAATCTTGAGTCGAGACCTCACCGCTACTATCTACCCCATTTTTTAGGTCTGCAATTTTCTGTTTGTTAATATCAAAACCGACTACATGTTTAAAAACTCGCGAAAACTCGATGGCAACGGGAAGACCGACATAGCCCAATCCAATCACACAAATTTTGTATTCATCTAAATTTATTTTACTCATCTCGGAGCCTCAATTACGGTTACAAAGCCTAATTCTATTCTTGATCGTCGCTACTAGATTTTGGTTTTTTCTTTTTCTTCACTTTTTTTCGCCCCTCACCTGGTTTAGTGGGACTCAGGCCTTTTTCAATTCTTATAAGTTGTTTAATCAAGTTGCTTTCCAGCTCTTTATCATCGCTATCAGCATATAGACCGTCTTTCGCCAGGAGCTTTTTATACTCCTGAATAATCCTTAATTTTTCACGCAATGCGTTAACTGTATTTGCATCTTTCGGATCAGGTACAAATTTATCTCGAGCTTTACGAGCGTTTCTATTAAGCCTCGAGTCATAAGGTGCAGGTTTTGCTTTTTCCTTTTCTTCCCCATGAGCCTTTGACTTCCTCAAATTGTCACCTGGTTTCTGAAATTTTTTTGAACTGCCAGATTTCCTTGGATCGCCAACTTTTTTTACGCCTCTGCTTTCACTTTTGCCTGTTTTACTTTTCAAATCAAAACTCCCATAATTTCACAGTCCACAAAGTTAAATTTAGGAACTGATGTGATACAACACTCATTCACAAGATAGTTACACAAAACATCGTCATTTACGAGATTCTATGATCCTTGGAAAGCCCCATAGAATCAACGATTTGATCGCCATTCCTCCATTTTGGCAATCGAAAGAGATCTAAAGATTTAAAAAAGTCTTATATATTAAATACTTACGATAAATAAAATCATTTAAGTTTCGGATCTGGCACTC
>JAPLFV010000427.1 GCA_026390495.1 Pseudomonadota bacterium
ATAGGATTCGCTCACAATCTCCTCTACACCGTCGTTATTGATGTCGATTTTATAAAGCTTGGTACTATTTGAGCCAAAAAAATCATTGCCAAGTTTAGACTGTTTGGCGACCCATTCTATAAACGGTTTTGATTCCGCGTCCGCCATTGGAGAAACAACGGTATTTAGCTTATTTGAACAATCACTTGCGCTCACAGGTAGGGCTGCTAACAAACCCAACAATGCCACACAACAAAAAGCGATATTGGCCTTCATTCCTAACTAACCCCCATATAAAAACTCAATCATATCATAGTGCCTGAGGGCGCAACAATTAGAAGGAAACGAATGGGTCAGTCACTTAAAATGACACTCGAGATTCGCCGTCCATTCGTATGGATAAGGTCTCAAAAATCTTCTTTATTTTTTTTTACAAACTGGCCGGCCAAGGCTAACGATTCTCCCCAACTTTGATTTATAACCCCACATCAAGACCAACCATTGCAAGCTGTCGATTGTCGGCTAACTTGAAAAGGTCCACATGAAAGGAATATTGTCATGAAATTACTCGTTTCGACCATTTTAGCATTCTCTGCCACAGCAGCATTCAGCGTTGAAGAGGCAAATCATTTTGTATGTAAAGGCAAACAAGTGAGCGTTGTCATGGATACTTCCAGTAAGACTGGAGCCCCATTACTGTCCATTCTTGGCGATCAATTTGGCCAATCTGTCAATCTCGTGCAAGTTGAGCTTACAGATTCCCCTATGGGCCAACAGGTATCTGGCTTTTTTGACGGCATCGCCGACGCAAACATGACTTATACACTCATTGTTCCTAGAGTTTTGGTTAAGATTCCAGGAACTCAAAAAATTGAAGGAATGCTGGCACGCACTTTTACCGGCGGATTAATGGCTCCCAACACAAACGAATCTAGAGTCGTTGAAAGCAATAGTTTCATGCCAGTGCGTTGCGTGGCACAAGTAGTTCGCTTTTAAAACAAAAGATCCCGATCATCAATTCACTATGATCGGGATCTTTGTCTATTTCTGCCGACTTTATGTGTAAAAAATAACTTTATCGTTGGCCCCGGGACTATCTGACCGCGAATGGTGCGATCAAGGTCGTACCAATGTATCTTTTAGTCAATCGGTTTAGATTTTCACCGCATACTCCGTGACTCTGCCAATCATCTGGAAGTGGCAGCAAAGTTATTCTTTGATTCTTGGAATCAATTTGTATCATCCCGCCTGGAATCGTTGATTTATTCAGACCAGATTTCTCGTTCACGTTGCTATCTAATCTGTCAAGTATCAACCAATCTCACTCAGAAACTGGAATATCGTCTATTTCAGATCTTATCTCTAAAGTGGTCCATGTAGGGTTTCCATCGTCTTGAACATTGCAAATGAAGACAGTCAATTTAAGACCGGTAGTTACGGCAAATTCTGCGTCCTTAAACCCTAACCCTCTGCATTCATCTTCAGTATGTCCATCCATTCCGTCCACACGTTTCTCTTGCTCCCCAACCACCCGGATCTTTGCATTCGATCCTTGGATTGATTTGCTCTCTAGCTGAAATCGTTCGTTTTTTTCCTCAGAGCAATGGTCTTTTGGATCATCTCGATTGATAAAACCGCAGCTTGAATTTATGAAAAGTAAAACCAATGTTACCAATCCAAAAAATAGACGACTAATTTTAAATTTCATACACTATTCCCTTTCGCGAAAGAATTAATAGATTGCCTCACTCTCTGATCCTATTCTCAGTTCCAGCTCTTTGATCCCAACATAAACAGACGATAAAGGGGGCAGATTCATGAGCAAAACAGCTAAGCAAACACTGAGCCAAATCGACCAAAGAAATAAAGTCTAATGATTTGAATGATATTACAAATTCAATTGTCTCGATAAGCGCCCTAATGGTTCAAAGACCACGCCTAGATTCAAACTCCAGTACATATCTGGACTAATGTGACGCCATCTGGATACATCTAACTATATAGAGGCCTGCAGCCGGATCCTCTGAAGATTTTCAACGTACAAAGCATCCCTCGCCCATCGGCATATCCGATGTGGCTTCTGTGAGTAATCAGTACAAATCAGGTCTTTGCACTTTTTCTATTCCTTAGAATCTTCGTAATAGCGAAATGGGTTAGGCGCTCCCAATGAGAAAAGTGTCCTAGCAAAGTATCGGGACCAGCTAGGCCCAAGGTAACTTCCTAAAGTTGCGGTAAGTTGGACGTCGTCTGAATATAGAACCTTTGCAGAACTGAATCCCCCCAATTGACATGTGCCTGTCTCTCGTTCAATTGCTGCAGATATGATCAAATCTCTATCGCCCAAAAAGGCACTCCGCAGTACCTGAGGCAAGTAACTTTGGTTTATCAAGGCCTCTGTCGTTGCAAGACAGCGAAACAGAGAAAATTCATTGGAATGAGTGAACTCAAAAAGAGTTTCAGATGGAGTTGATTGTTTCAGGAGCAATGCAGAACCCCAAGCAATTCGGCGTACACGGGAAATAAATTCACTGTCGAAGGCTGGCAAACTAGCTGCGCGCACATCACGTACCATTTCTAAATGTGTCTTGAGTTGCATCTCTGCATTCAGTATCTCTATAGCGGCCACCGCTGAAGTCAATATATTTTGCGAATTCAAAAGTTTCGCAAGATGTCTAATTTCTGCGGAAGCTTGTTTATAATCTACTTCCTTTTCAGCAGCCAGCAATCGGAGGCGTGCCCAATACAATAATTGAGTGTACTGCGGGGAAATATTTGATTTAAGAATGTTTTCTACTTTTCGTTCCGTTAATGCGCTAAACAGATCCCAATGATCGTAGACCTCGAGATGTTTAAGCCAAGAAAAATTTAGCCCTTCGGCAACGTTACCACCAAACAGTTTCGGCCATTCATTGGAACGAATATTTTCTAGCAAATCTGATTTTAGATTGAGTTCACAATCATGACAGTCGGCCTCATCTATCCACGGAATGCGGGAATTGAGGAATTGGCCGGCGTCATTTCTCCTGGTCGTCTTCCAGTCAAGCGATGCTTGAACGATTCGGTAGTCTTCTTTGAATGCTTCCCAGTGTCTGTGAATCTCAGAATCTGATTTAACAAGCTGTTGATTTACAACCTCCGATTGTGCGTAATAAGGAAAAGCAAAATAAAATATAACCATGCCAGTCAGCAAGGAAACCAGAGTCAATACCAATATCTTTTTATATTTAACCATACACTTATACTGCTATAAATTCTGTAAGCTGTAAAGGAATCGGATTTTATCCAATAATTAAAAGCTACGCTTAGATGAATAAACCAGTCTAGAAATATTCATTATGGAAGTATATGCAATGAAGCGTTAAGGCTCCGACAGGGCAATTTATTGTTTAGGTTTACATGTAAAACAACTCATTAGAAAACGAGCCACGAGTTGAATCACTTCAGATTATTCAATCGGCCGTGCAATATCTCTGCATTTTTTCATGTAGGTTCTTCAATTTTATGAGTTAGAGAAAATCGAACCTTACCACAATTGAATTCTCCGGAATAAAGGCCAGGAGAATTCGATCCCTCTAAGGAGACCGCACTGACCCGACTGATTTTTTTCGGAAGGCACATTAATCTTATAATACAATCGTGGTCCACCTGCTTCTGAAGGAGAATCTGCACCGTCATGATAGCCTCCATTTCCTGTATCCTGAATCAGAGGAGAAGAAAAATCGTCTGGGTCCAAAAGGGGTAGTGAATCCAGCTGAATAGGACCGGATTGATCGGAAGTAGCACAGCTAGGCTCCATATATTGCTCACAAGCTCCACTTTTTGTTTCAAAAAATGAAGCGGACAAAGAAAAAATAATGATTAGATTTTTCTTGGCACTCTCTTCTGATTTGAAATGCAAACGAAAAGAGGATTCAATCTATTCGCCGTTTTCAAAACACGCCCAACCACTTCTTAACTTCCGAAGCACTCATTCCTTTGCGCCTTGCGTAATCTTCAATTTGATCTTTCTGAATATCACCCACTCTAAAATACTTTGCCTCTGGATGTGCAAAATAAAGGCCACTGACAGTACTTCCAGGATTCATCGCAAATGTTTCCGTGAGTGTCGCTCCAGTATTTTTTTCGGCATCAAGGAGATTCCAGATAGTTTGTTTCTCCGAATGATCTGGACAGGCTGGATACCCGGGGGCTGGTCTAATGCCCCGATACTTTTCTGAGATCAGATCTTCTAAGGTCAATTCTTGTCCCTTTTTTTCATAGCCCCAAATTTCTCTTACCTTTTTATGCATCATCTCTGCCAATGCTTCTGCTAATCGATCACCTAAGGCCTTCGCCATAATAGAGTTGTAATCATCGCCAGAACGTTCAAATTGGGTTGCAAACGCTTCAACTTCAGGACCAGCAGTTACTACAAATGCACCAATGTGATCTGTGCTTTGTGCTTCTTTCGGCGCAATATAATCTGCCAAAGATTGAAACGCGGAATTATCGGTCTTCGTCCGCTGCTGGCGTAAAAAGTGCAAAGTTGCTAATTGTTTGGCGCGATCATCGGGAGACAAAACCTTGACATCATCCCCGTCG
The DNA here is from genome assembly GCA_026390495.1 of Pseudomonadota bacterium. GTDB lineage: Bacteria > Bdellovibrionota_B > Oligoflexia > Oligoflexales > RGVZ01 > CAMDKS01. The sequence goes on from JAPLFV010000427.1 coordinate 4,561, forward strand.
CGGAATGCCGGCCATAGACCTATGACTGCTCGGAGTTTAAATCGTCGATGGGCAGCAATATCCTTCAACATTTTCTGAGCATCGTTCCATAGCTTCTTAGCTTCAGTCCCCCATTTTTCCGATTCAAAGACTTTAGGATACACTCCTTGTATCTGCCACGTCCAAAAGAACGGGGACCAATCAATATAAGGAATCACTTTATCTAATGGAATGTCGTTAAACGTAAAGACACCTGTTTTCTCTGGAAGATCCATCTTGGACTGTTTCCAATCAGTCGCTAGTCCATTTTTTCTTGCATGGTCCAACGTCACATATTCAGCCTTGGCCTGATTAGCAGCATGTCTTTCGGCAAGTTCCTTTTGATTAACTCGCAAATCCTGGACAAATTTTGCCTTTTGCGTCGGACTTAACAATGAACTACAAACATTTACAACTAAAGAAGCATCCGCAACCTGAACTACTGGACCAGAATAATGAGGCGCAATCTTAATGGCAGTATGGGCTTTACTTGTCGTAGCGCCACCAATCAAAAGAGGTAACTTGAATTGTTGACGCTCCATTTCAGCTGCAACAAAAGCCATTTCATCTAAACTCGGTGTTATTAATCCAGACAACCCGACTATATCGGCCTTTAGTTCGATCGCCTTCTTTAGAATCTCTTCACATCGAACCATAACACCCAAGTCATGAACCTTATAATTGTTGCAAGCGAGCACAACTCCAACGATATTCTTACCTATATCGTGGACATCCCCTTTGACGGTCGCGATGACAAATACCCCTTGAGTATTTGAGGTCGAATTCTTAATTGATTCAGCTTCCATGAATGGTTGAAGCCATGCCACAGATTTTTTCATAACTCGAGCACTCTTCACAACCTGAGGTAAAAACATTTTACCTTCGCCAAACAATTCGCCGACAATCTTCATTCCGTCCATGAGTGGACCTTCAATGACATGCAAAGCTCGTTCATATTTTTTTAGAGCTTCTTCAGTATCCTCATCTACATGATCCGTAATGCCATTTACTAGAGCATGGGACAGTCTTTCTTCAACCGTTCCAAGGCGCCACTCCAAAGTGTCACGTTTATTATTTTTTGTTTCGCCTTTGAATTTTTCACCATAAGCAACCAAGCGATCGGTCGAATCAGATCTCCGATTCAGCAGCACATCCTCGACATGTAAAAGGAGTTCTGGATCGATCTCTTCATAAACTTCAAGCATGCCGGCATTAACGATCCCCATATCTAGCCCCGCCTTAATTGCATGGTACAAAAAGGCAGAATGCATTGCTTCGCGAACTTTATTGTTACCTCGAAAGGAAAAGCTGACATTCGAAATTCCACCTGATGTTCGGGCACCTGGGCAACATATTTTAATTTCTTTGACAGCTTCAATAAAGTCTACTGCATAATTATTATGTTCTTCTATCCCCGTTCCAACAGTAAGTACGTTAGCATCGAAAATAATATCCTCTGGATTCATCCCTACGTTCTTGGTAAGAATTTCATAGGCTCGTTTACAAATTCGAATCTTTTCATCTTTCGTTGCAGCCTGACCATTTTCATCAAACGCCATAACGATTACGGCTGCACCATACTCCATGCACAAACGAGCTTGATTAACAAAACTTTGCTCGCCTTCTTTTAGTGAAATTGAATTAACGACGGCCTTTCCTTGAACCACGCGAAGGCCTGCCTCTAGGACGGACCATTTACTGCTATCAATCATGATGGGAACCCGCGCAATGTCGGGTTCGCTCGCAATGAGATTTAAAAACTTGACCATCAGGGCTTCACTATCAAGTAGCCCCTCATCAAAATTAACATCGATGATATTGGCACCATTTTCAACTTGTTGCCTAGCTACCGTCAAAGCCGCTTCAAAATTGCCTTCACGGATCATGGCCGCAAATTTTGGTGATCCGGTAACGTTTGTTCTCTCCCCAATAACAATAAAAGGCGCCTTTGATCCAACGACATTGAACGGCTCAAGTCCACTCAATCTCAGGCCTTGCAAGGGAATTCGATTCTTTCTTGGAGTTACTGGCCTAATTGAATTTGAAATGGCCAAAATATGCTCGGGTCCGGTTCCACAGCAACCACCAACCATATTCAAAAATCCTGATTGAGCGAATTCGCCTAACACCTCAGCCATATCTTCCGGTGTTTCATCATAGCCATTGGGACTGAGCGGATTTGGAAGTCCAGCATTGGGATAACAACTCACATAACAATCAGCAAGCTGTGATAGCTCCTTAATATATGGTCGCATATCCTTGGCACCGAGCGCACAATTAATCCCAACGGAAAAAGGACGTGCATGCCTAACAGAATTCCAAAATGCTTCCGTAGTCTGACCTGAAAGAGTACGGCCAGAAGCATCGGTTATAGTAACCGACAACATGACAGGCCACCTCATGCCTCTTTTTTCAAATACTCGCTCAAACGCAAAGACCGCCGCCTTTAAATTTAAGGTATCAAAAACAGTTTCTGCCATTAACGCATCGACGCCGCCCTCTATCAAGGCATCGGCCTGCTCGATGTAGTTGTCGACTAACTCTTGAAAGGTGGTTGCGCGAAAAGCTGGATTGTTCACATCTGGAGAAAGGGACGCCGTCCTATTTGTCGGTCCTATTGCTCCAGCAACAAAACACTTCCTATCTGGAAATTGCTTCTCCACTTCAGCACAAGCAGCCCTTGCGACTTTTGCCGCGGCAACATTTAAGTCCCATACTTTATGCTGCAACTGATAATCACTTTGAGCGATCTTTGTGCTGTTGAATGTATTTGTCTCGATGATATCGCTACCAGCCAATAAATATGCCTTGTGTATCTCCTGTATCAGGTTTGGCATTGTCAGAACCAACAGATCATTGTTGCCGCGTAAATCACAAGGATGATTTTCAAAGAGCTGACCTCGGAAATGAGTTTCATTCAGCTTATGCCTTTGAATCATGGTCCCCATCCCGCCGTCCAAAAAAGCGATTCTTTTTGACAGCAGATTTGTCAATGATTGAAAGCTCGAAGATTTTTTTAAGGACTGCATTGGTTACCGACTTTCTATATTATTGATTGGCATTTCTATTGCCAGGTGGCTCAGGTATCTCAGAAATAAACTGACAAAAAATATTAGTTTCTAAAAAAACACTATAAAAATCTAAATGACATAAATCTAAAATGAGCACCACAATCTGAGTGGTCAAATTGAAACAAGGCACGATATCGAAAATAAATACAATATTTCTAGTGTTTTAGACACAATTTAATTCCCTGTTCCTTACACTTTTTCGATGTCAAACACTTGGCCAGTGTCAATATATTAATCAAAATCTGCCCACCTAAGGCGCTGAATTTATTGTATTATGACTCTGGCCCAATCATTGCAACCTTTGTTTTAACACATTTAGATCCGATGAAGACCCTAGATTCACCCAACTTGCGTGAAGTCGGGAATCGAGATCGACTAAGGGAGGAACCATGATTGTTAAAGTAATCGTTTTGGGCATGGCAGCAATGATGTTCTTATCATGCGAACGGTCGTCTAGAAACATTCAAGTTCAACCCAATACAAACAACGCAAACCCGAGTCAAGGGTCGGGAGACGGTGGTAAGGTAGAAGGCCGAGATGATTCGAGCAAAGACGAATCAAAGTCCAAGACAGGCATCCTCGCGATATCTATCAAAGACGCTCAATCCACTGCTAGTAGCTTAGAATTGATGGTGGACTTTAAGGGTTCTTCGGAAACTGTTTCAATTAGTTTGTCACAAGGGTCTGGACAAGGATCGGTTACATTGCCAGTCGGTTCCGGAGAAGTATCTTTGAGCGGAAAATTGGATGGCAAAGCCATTAAAGAAGTTTCAAATCAAATTACAATATCGTCAGCAAGCAAAACCAATATTTCCCTATCTTTGAAGACAGATAGTATTTCCGTACCACCAACACCTGGTACAGGACAAAAACCAGATGCAGATGTTGAAATGAAAATTGAAGTTATTCCTGAAAACCAAAAGCCAAATCCAAATCCGTCTCCAAGTCCAAATGTTTTGAATGGATGGGACGGCAAATCGTTCAAGGGCAATGCGTTTTGGTCGATAGAAGCTGTACCTTAAAACGTAATTATAAATCCGTTATCACAATCAAGTCCTCTACTCTGCTGTAGGGGATTTTTTTTGTCTAAAAATTTGACAGTTGAAAACTGTGTACTCAGAACCTTTGCAGCGCGTCCACCTGATAAATCAATAAAATCAGATCCAAGACGTTGGAATGAATCTTGCTGAATGACCATTGATACTAACGACAGTTTGGTGCTGTCGTAAAAGGTCATGCTGAAGCTGTCACTGCTACACTGGAGTTGAAAATGGCTACGAAATTCTTTGAAACAAAAAAGTCAGGTCATCAAAAATCTAAATCTAAATGGAGTTTAAAAAAAGTAATGATTGGCGTGGTGTCTACGACACTAATCGCTGGCGGATCTTACGGTGGTTATAAATATTATGAACATCAAACGGATTCTCGTCATTCACCAACGTCAACTGCCAATAGATCAACGCCTTCTACCACCGAAGGTCGCATGCCAGTAAGTCAGACACCATTCAAGCTACAGAATGACGTTTCAAGAAATTTGGCATCCAATGATTTCAATCAACGTTCTGAAACAAAAAAATCGAATTCCAAAAAAACTGCAAAAAAACATTCAAAGCATAGCAAAAACAAATTGAGCGCTAACAAGCACAAAAAGCAAAAAGGTAAAAAATTAGCGAAACATTCTAAAAAAGGAAAATATAAGAAACTTGCTTCGCACAAAAGAAAAAAAGGCCACTCCAATAAGCATTTAGTTAAAGCTCAGAAACAGAAAAAAATTAAGAAAACGACGGCTTCCAAAAAGCACAAAAAGGCAACTAAGAAGTCCGTCGACACTGCAAGTCGGTAACCTAAGGTTCACCAAAGATAGTTCTAGTTAAATACGAATTGCCCGTCGTTGAGAAATCCACGACGGGCTTCCTTTTATTTTGAAGCGTCAAAATTCACGTTTTGAACAATATACAAAACAGTCAATTTAAGCTAAATCAATTAATAGCTTAGCTGAGTGGTAATGACAAATGAAGAGACTATCTACAAAAGTTTAGGCAAAATTTGCCGAGAGACTAGTCAATGGACGTATATTGGATCGACTCAATATTCATTCGAATTCCTGAGAAAGGCTACATTGAAGGACCCATGCTCTAAAAGAAAATCGAACGTTCGAACCTTAGCAAACGGGATTCGACTTATTCTACTAAATTCAGCATTGGTGGCAAATACGACCTATTCTCAAGATGACTATCCTGTCGACTACAATGAACCACCATCTACCTCTAGCGCACCTACTGCGGATAGCGGTGACGGGAAGAAATCTGAGGACGATGACAATGTCATTAAGAGAATCAGGGAAACTTCAGAGCCTATCGTAAAGGATTTTAGCAAGAATGACGTCAGCAAAGCCTGCCTCAAATACAATGGAAAACTAGTTTCAATTTCGGGTGAAATCTGGATTGTTAAAGACTGTAAGCGTCATCAAATTCATGATCCTGATCATGTCTTTAAACTTAATCGCCAAGGCAAGAGTGTCGTCGAGGCAGATTCGCGAGACATGGCTGCAATACCGATTGGAAAATCTTGGGAAACGCTTCAGCACGAAAAGCAGCGTCCATGCAGTTTCTTTAATGGCAAGTATGTCACATATAGTTATACAGATATTTATTTTGTCGAACGTTGTTACAAGCGACTCATCCCTGACTATGAAACATTACTGACTCACAGAAAAAAAATGAAAATTCCATCTTCAGAAATTCTGGCTCTAACGGACGCAGAATTCTATAGCATGAAACCCGGGCGAGATATCACGTCAATCATCGACCAGGAGTTCGCCAAACTTCTCGACGGGTCTGCCGGTGTTGATATCATTCCGATCGACGAGGCTTGCAAAGGCATAGAAGGAAAAAATGTCAGTTTCTATTCAAAAATTTACAAAATTGAAAAATGTCGTAAGAGAGAATATGATGCAGAGCTCTTTACGCTGAAATTCAAAGGCCGCGACCGCGAATTAAAACTTGTGGAGTTAAAGCCCGAACAATGGGTTTCGATCCCAGATGGCAAGCCGATAAAATAGTCACTCAACTGATTTTCTACTATCTAAAACAACTTCAATTCTTGCCTCAAGAATGTCGTGGTAAATTTAACACTCAGATTTTATTATATTTTTTAACTTTTACAATTCTTTGACTGGTCTTTGTCTAAAGATCGTCGACAATCTATATAGGCCCAAAATAGGAGGTTAATATATGGATAGAATAGCATCAACAGTGGAAGCAAGAGCACAGACAACTGGCTTCAATTGGCCTACTTTACTTTGGGTTTCTTCTATGCACATCGGCGCAATTGCAGCACTATTCTTTTCTTCTTGGGAAAATTTTACGGCCTTAATGGTTATGTATGTGATCACAGGGTGTTTTGGAATAACTCTTACCTATCATCGCCTTTTGGCACACAGGTCCTTTACTGTGCCAAAATGGTTCGAAAGAATATTAACTACATTTGGCGCACTAGCGATGCAAGGCGGTCCACTCAAGTGGAGCTCGCAGCATCGCATGCATCATTCCAATCCGGATACTGAAAGAGATCCCCATTCATCATTGCGTGGTTTTTTCTATTGCCACCTTGGATGGACGATGTTGCGACGTCCTGAATTTGACGATGCTGAGAAGCTTAGGAAATTTGGCCGCGATATTTACAATGATCCATACTATCGCTGGTTAGAGACAACTATGGGGCAATTTTTGCCGCAATTAGCATTGGGTCTGATACTATTTTCAATCGGTGGCCTATCGATGGTTCTATGGGGAGTCTGTTTAAGAATGGTCCTCGTATATCACGCAACCTGGTGCGTCAATAGTGCAACTCATTTCTTTGGTTATCGTAACTATGACGTTAATGACAAATCTAGAAACACTTGGTGGGTGGCCTTGATTACCTTTGGAGAAGGCTGGCATAACAACCACCATGCCCATCAACATTTTGCCGAAGCTGGGCACAAGTGGTGGGAAATTGATGTCACCATGATGGTCATAAGATCATTGGAGTTTGTAGGCCTAGCATCAAAAATTAAGTCCTTCAAAGTACAGCAATCGGCAATCGTTGCCGACTGACTTGCCCCGCAAAAGAGAGCTAAAATACCAATAGGCAGAACGCTTGTTGGTGTTTTTTTTGCGATCAAATCACGACATTTCAACATGTTTTTTTTAGCTGTTGAATAGCTGCCGAAACGAGGGAGTTTTCCATGTCTCAATTAATTGGACTAAGTGGCATCATATTTACAATTTGGTATGTGATATCTCACCCTCATTCTTCCTTTAACGGCTATTGGGATTCCTCCGCAGCAATGCTCTTAGGAGTCATGCCTCCATGTATCTTGATGCTATCTCACAGTATATCTGATTTGTTTATGGGCATTCGCTTGCTGTTTCAATCGATCACAAGTCAACACAACAAAAATCAAATGGAGATCATTGAAGTACTTACAAGGGCCAGCCAATTGGTACGTAGCGATGGAATGGGTGCTTTAATTCCTATTCGAGATCGATGCCGATATGACCTCCTTCGAGATGGAATGTCACTGATCATAAACGACTTCAAGCCCGACGAAATCCGGCACAATCTTATGGCCCGTATCAATGCAAAGCAAACCAGAATGGCCCTCGCGACCAATCTTTTTGAGAACATGTCAAAACTGTGCCCAGGTGTAGGTATGATCGGAACTCTCCTTGGCTTGATTCAGATGCTAAGTCAAATGAATGACCCTGCAAAACTAGGCGGTGGAATGGCCATGGCCATGATCACGACGCTCTATGGACTCAGCATTGGAACCATTATTTACGGTCCATGGGGCGAAAAAATACACCTTGAAGCAGAGAAAAATCATGAATTGGATATGATGGTCGTAGAAGGAATGCTCAATATTCGCAGCAAAAAATCAAGCGTCCACATGAAAGATATCATGAAAACGTATGCCGCCAAGCAAGCTCCTCAACCTAAAGGCGCATAGAGATGAGCGAAACTACATCAACAACTGAGAGTCACTATATTCCTCAATCGAAGCCTAAACGCTTTTCAAACTCAAAAGGTGAAGGACTATGGTTGATGTCATTTGGAGATCTTTGTCTCATTCTCATTAGCTTCTTTATTCTCTTGCTATCTTTTTCAAGTATCAGCCAAAAAAAAGCCGACATCATGCGCGAAGCCGTTAAGCCAACTCCCGTCGCTACAAAAAAGCAAGATTCGACTTCAGACTCACTGGCTGCAGTTACGCGAAAAATAGAATCTGCCATCAAACGTCTAAAGCTAGACCAAAATGCGCATGTTACTTTTGATGACGCTGGAGTTGCCATCGAGTTTAAGGACGGACTTCTTTTTTCGGTAGGATCAGCGACTTCAAATGCCGCGTTTACCGAAGTCGTGAATCAGATCATGAAGGTTATCGCTTTGACTCCAGACAAGTATCATTTGCGAATCGAAGGGCATACAGACGACGTTCCGATAAAAAGCGGTCAATTCGCATCTAACTGGGAGCTATCCAGTGCCCGTGGCATATCCTTAATGAGGCAGTTTGTTCAAAAAGGCGTACAAGAAAACAGAGTCAGCGTGCTTGCCTATGCCCATACACGTCCAAAACGACCGGTTGAAGGTCTAAAAGGTGCAGAACTTGACCAGGCGCGAGCAGCAAATAGAAGGGTTGTGGTGCGCATAGAGCCAAAACCTTAGATAGACTCCAATCACGACCCATTTTTGTCATTTTTTTAATCACCTCAAAGCTAAGAGTCTGATTCAAAACTCTTTGGCAGTCATTTGTTCATAGAATCGCTGGTCCATGACTCTCTCTAGAACTATGCCTCACCTTACAATATAGCGGCAACTTTACCGGTTCTCAGGTACGATAAAATGAGTGGGATGATCAAGTTTTTTGCGTGACTTTTTGTTTTATATTTATATGAATAGACATGAAAGTTTGTGTCATGAGGTTTGATTCACAGACTCCTAGAATCTGAATTTTTAAAGGGTAACACGTCGATGAGTCAAGAGAACAATGATGATTTTGTAGATGGATTTGGTAGCACTGCGGTGACAGAAAGAAAACCCGACGTGAGAAAGCCATCTCTTTATAAAGTGCTGATTCACAATGATGACTACACTCCAATGGATTTTGTTGTGATGATATTGGAAACATATTTTTCTAAGGATAAAGCTGCTGCAACAGAAATAATGCTAGCAGTGCATCATAAAGGGGTAGGAACATGCGGAGTTTACCCATTTGAAATTGCCGAAACAAAAGTCATGCAAGTGATGGAAGCGGCCAGAGAAAATGAACATCCGTTACAATGCACAATGGAGAAGGTGTAGCCAAAATAGCTTGACGTTTTAAATGCCACATGAGCGGAGGAGACAAAAAGATGATTAGCCATGATCTAGAAGTTAGCTTAAATCTTGCCGTCAGCGAGGCTGCTCGGCGTGGCCATGAATATGTGACCATTGAACACATCTTGTTTGCTTTACTTCAAAATGACTCTGCGACTCGTGCACTAAGAGCCTGTGGAGCTTCTATTGAAGTTACAAAATCTAAAATCGAAGAGTTTTTTTCTGAGCATATTCCTGGAAATGTTCTAAAAACCGGCCAGATGCCCCAACCAACTGTTGGATTTCAAAGAGTCATACAAAGATCTGCTCAACATGTGCGCTCTGCCGGAAAGGACCGGATTAAGGGTGAAAACATTCTTGTCTCGATGTTCTCGGAAAGAGATTCTTTTGCAGTCTACATTTTACAACAACAAAACATTTCGCGATTTGATGTTATTAATTATATCTCGCATGGGATCGCCAAGTTAAGCGACGGATCTTTTGACACGACACCACGGCTGCCTTCCTCCGATAACGAAGACACCCAAGAGTCCGATTCTAAGTCAGGGGATGATCAGGACGGCGAGTCTTCAATAAGACACAAAGGGATAAAAGACCCACTTGCGGCTTATGCAGTGGACCTCAATTTACGAGCCAAAGAAGGCCGCATAGATCCCTTGATAGGTCGAGAGCTAGAGGTTGAAAGAACTGTCCAGATTCTGTGTCGTCGACGTAAAAATAATCCTCTTCTTGTTGGAGATGCTGGAGTCGGAAAGACTGCCATTGCAGAAGGGCTTGCTTGGAAAATTACTCAAGGGGATATTCCAACGCCTCTTAAAGATGCACAGATATTTGCATTAGATATGGGAGCTTTGTTGGCGGGAACAAAATTTCGCGGTGACTTTGAACAGCGCATGAAGGGCGTGATCGATGCCATTAAAAAGAGAAAAAATGCGATCCTTTTCATCGATGAGATTCACACAGTAATCGGTGCAGGTCAGGTTTCCGGTGGCACCATGGACGCAGGAAATCTTTTGAAACCTGCCCTCTCAAACGGTGATGTTAGATGTATCGGCAGCACAACCTACAAAGAGTTTAGACAATACTTTGAAGGCGACGCTGCTCTTAGTCGAAGATTCCAGAAAATTGACGTGGAAGAGCCTTCAATCGAAAACGCGGTAAAAATCTTAAAGGGACTGAAGTCTAAGTATGAAGAGCATCATCATGTTAAATATTCGGAAGAATCCCTAAAGGCTGCTGTTGAACTTTCAGCCAAGTATTTGCGTGACAAAAAACTTCCAGATAAAGCGATTGACGTCATGGATGAAGTTGGAGCCAGCTTTGCCCTGAAAGGTCACAGTAAGCAAAGTACGAAAATGAAGCGCGTATCTGTTGAAGATGTACAAGGCGTCATTGCAAAAATGGCAAAAGTTCCGGCAGAGAAAGTTTCAAATGTTGCCAAGCAAGAATTGAAAGATCTTGGTGCGCGCATTAAAGGTCAGGTGTTTGGCCAAAACGAAGCCATTGATGCCATCGCCGCCATGATTAAACTCAATCGATCTGGCTTAGGATCGTCCGACAAGCCAATTGGTAGCTTCCTTTTCGCAGGTCCCACCGGAGTTGGGAAAACTGAGGTAGCAAAACAGTTAGCTTTGACTATGGGAATAGAATTTATTCGCTTTGACATGAGCGAGTATATGGAGCGTCATGCTGTCAGCAGACTCATTGGTGCGCCTCCCGGTTATGTTGGATTTGAGCAAGGCGGACTTTTGACAGAGGCCATCAATAAAACTCCTCATGCGGTTTTACTTTTAGATGAGATTGAAAAAGCTCATCCGGATATGCAGAATATACTTCTCCAGGTCTTCGACCACGGCACTTTAACTGATAATAATGGTCGAAAAGCAGATTTTAGAAACACCATTATCATCATGACTACAAATGCTGGTGCCCGAGACCTTTTGCAAGCCAATATTGGTTTTGGAAGGCCGTCAACCAGTGCGCAAGAAGGAGAGATTCAGGCACTGAAAGATTTGTTTAGTCCTGAATTTCGAAATCGGCTGGATGCGACGATTACTTTCAAACCACTAGCTAGAGAAATCGTTCTTTTGGTTGTAGATAAATTTATCGATGAACTATCGATGAAGCTAGCTCTTAAAAAAGTAGACTTACAGGTCAGTGATCGACTTCGCAACTGGCTGGCAGAAAAGGGATATCACCCTTCGTATGGAGCGAGACCACTTGCTAGAACAGTTCAAGATCATTTGAAAAAGCCACTTGCTGATGAGCTGTTGTTTGGAAAATTAAGTAAAAACGGGGGCAAGGTTAAAGCTGATTTGGACGACAATGATAAGCCAATATTCAAAATTGAATCAGGTGAACCCAAATAGTCGTCAGGCAATGTCATTCGTGGAGAGATTGTGGACGTTGACCCCAATGCAATTGATGATTGGAATATTAAGCCTTGGTCTAAATTATGAATAGTCCTTTGGAGTCTTTTTTTATTCTTTTGGCGCCTATAAGACTTAAGAAAAATTTGCCGTTGTTTTATTCCGCTTTAGCAGTCGCAGTTTTTTTATCAACCCAATGTTTTGATGCTTTTGCAGCATCGCCAAATGCCGTGACAAAAACTCGATCATCTTGGATATCTCGAATCGAAAATCCAGAGCAGTTTCTTGAATGGTCTACTAGTGACGCGAAGGGTGTTAAAAATTTCGGTCGGCACATGCTTTTTGTGATTCGTCGGGACAACCATCACGTCATGTTCCCACATCCAAGAGATTTTGACTTGCATTTCAAGTTTGCAAAATCTATGGGTTTGGCAATCAATAATACAAAACAATTCTTTCTTGAAAACTACAATACAGATAAGCGCAAGCTGATTTTAGGCATTATTGTGCATGATAGTTTAGACAAGCAATATTACCTCGAGTTTGGAGCCGCTGATAAAATATCTAAGTTAATTTACGAAGAAACTTATGCGCATATAAAAAAATCTTTTTTTGCACCAATTTCAATACGCCCATCAGACCTTTATCAGGCAGAGTCTTTAGCGTCGATCACCTCCTTCCCTACAGCTCCTATTAGAGAAATAAGGAATACGGAAGCGGTGGTCCATCAGTCAGGATCAAGCCTAGGCTATCTTAGACTTCTAGATGATCAAACATCTATGGACGCTGCTCCTGATACTATTGCTCTTTTGAAAACTGCGCCGATCGGCATTGCCCCGGTCAGAGGAATCATTGTCGAGACTCCAAGCTCCCCTCTTTCTCACCTTCGGATTTTGGCTCGTACATGGAAAATACCTGATCTGACGATTCCAGATGCCGTAAATAAGTTTTCAAAATGGAATGGCAAGCTCGTACGATTAACAGCTGATAGAGGTGCTAAATTCAGCCTAGCTCTTGCTACCACTGCGGAAGAAAAGACGTTCAATGAGCAAAAAAAATCCACAACTAAGGCCGCATTTGGCTCGCCAAATTCCATAAGGCTTCGATCAAATCTATCCGCAAAAAATATTCGGGACCTAAGTATTATTGAACGAAAGGATGCTGATATTTTTGGGGCAAAATGCGCACAGTTAGCGTTTGCCGCTAAGGTAAAGGATTCAAATGTACCACGAGCAATATGTATACCTTTTTATTGGTACAACCAACATATCAGCAAAGCCCCTGTGAAGACAGCATTGGAATCTTTTTTGAATCAGTCGCCTTCAATGCAAAAAGATACGCTTAAAGAGGAGCTTGAAGCATTAAAGGAAAAGATAAGAGATGAACCACTAGACGAGGCCTTGATTCTTCAGATCGAAAACGCCAACAGATTACAATGGATGTACCAAGGAGTTTTTGTTCGCAGCTCTACAAATGCTGAAGACTTGCCGATGTTTAACGGTGCAGGTCTCTACTCTTCGGTTCCAAATGTAAAGTCATCAGCTGCGATCTATGAGGCGATCAAAACGGTCTGGTCATCGGTTTGGAATCTAGAAGCCTATTTGGCAAGACAAAGCGCTGGCATTGACCATCGCTTAGTTCAAGCAGGAACGTTGATACAGATCGGTGTTAATGCCGATGCAAGTGGGGTGATGATTACCTGCAATCCGTTTAAAGCGCAAAACCATTATTCTGTTTATATTAATGCAAAGCGAGGCCTTGGGATGAGAGTCGTTAATGGATTTAAAGTACCTGAGGAGCTAATTTATAACCCCCGCGTTGATGGCGTTACCGTGATTGCAAAATCCAATGACGATGTCGAAATCAAGTTTAATCCCCAAGGAGGAGTCAGTGAGCAAAAAATTGATCCTGCAGAGAGGTTTGTATTGACAGACGATTTGGCAAAAAGACTGGCAATCATTGGCAACGCCATTGAGAAAAAATTTGGTGGTCAGACCCTTGATATTGAATGGGTCGTTGCTGGGAAGAAGATCTCGATTGTCCAGGCACGACCATATATTGAATGACACGTCGCTGGCGCGAAACTAGTTTCGAGCCAGAAACTAACTAAGTAAAATTTCAGTCCATGGGCGAACGTCAAAAATTGAAAATAATACCTAAAGGTTAGACTGCCTGTGGCCTGCATCTTGTTGCCATGCTGGTCAATCAGAAGTGATATTTGCCTCTTCAAATGGTGACGTTTTGTTACTATTAAAAGGCATCAGCAAAACAAAACTAAACCAGAATTACAAAGAAACTCCTCAAACTGTTTGAAACGACTCTCATTCCTTTAATTTCTAGGATGTCCTTAGTATGAATTTCAATAGAATATAGAATGTATATTATTGATATTATATTGGCCCAAATCTTGCTCAATCAATGTC
>JAPLFV010000348.1 GCA_026390495.1 Pseudomonadota bacterium
AGACATGAATATTCAACAATGCTCCAAGATTCAAAAAACTTGAAAGGCGAAGCGCGGATCCTTATGAGCAATCTTGAAGAGGTCAAAAGTAGCCTTCATAAAGTCAAAGAGTATACTAGCAAGCTAAGTGAAATAACCAATCTACAGACAACATCTTTGAGTAAACGGACCGGCATATCTGCAAATAAGCCAAGCAATGAAAGTGTTACAAAGTCAGACTATGTGGGAGAGGTCACAGACAGAGCATCTAATTCTGTGCCAGCAGGAATTGCCTTTGAAAACCTGGTTTTCAAACCGGTTTTCCAAAGACTCAATGCCATAGGTATGCAGGCAAATACGAGTGCCACCGACCTTCAGTCATTGATTGCGTCTCTGTCTCAGCAAAGAACGCTACTGTCATCAGTTCCTTCCATCACCCCGGTTGACGGCTGGGTCACAAGTGGCTTCGGAGTTAGAATGAGTCCATTCAGCGGTGAATCTGCCTATCATAAAGGCATCGACGTAGCTGCACCTGTAGGCACTCCTGTTCTTGCACCCGCGGATGGCGTTGTTACCTTTTCGGGAATCAAAGAAGGCTACGGCAATTTTGTGATGATTGCGCACGGTTATGGCGTCGTCACAGCATATGGGCACAATGCTCAAAATTTAGTCGCAAATGGCCAGGTCATCAAACGTGGAGAACAATTAGCAACTGTCGGACAAACTGGCCGGACCACTGGACCTCATTTGCACTATGAAATATGGCTAAATGGTAGAGTCGTTGATCCAAAAAGATTCATTTTAAACTCAGACGACTTTCAGATTGCGGCTCGATAGTCGGATTAGTATCCATTCATGGCCTTTCAATCATAACGAACAATTGAGATAAAAATTAGATAAATTCTAGCGTTACATTGCATAAACACCTCCCAAAAGGTATAAATTAAGCTTTCGGCTTCGATTTTAAATTGCACAAGTCGACTGCTATTATTTTCACTTTTTGGATTTAAGGATTCTAGCTCAATGGTCAATATCCTAAAAAAGATTTTCGGCTCAAAGAACGACCGTGAAATAAAAAGAATCACGGTGCAGATACTCAAAGTTAATGAGCTAGAGTCTGCGATGAAAAAACTAAGCGACTCTGATTTTCCGACAAAAACAAATGAGTTTAAGGCTCGGATCGCAAAGGGTGAATCGCTCGATAGTATTTTACCAGAAGCGTTTGCGCTTGTTCGCGAAGCCGCGTTTCGTGTCAGAAAAGAGCGCCATTATGATGTTCAGTTGATCGGCGGAGCCGCCCTTCATGAAGGTAAAATTTCTGAGATGAAAACGGGCGAAGGTAAAACTCTGACGGCTACTGCGCCCGTCTACCTCAACGCTCTGTCAGGCAAAGGCGTTCATGTCGTCACGGTAAACGATTACCTAGCGCAACGTGATGCTGATCACATGGGCAAGATCTACGGCTTTTTAGGCCTAACCACAGGTATTATTGTCCATGGACTGAGTGACCAGCAAAGGCGCGATTCTTACGCTTGCGATATCACATACGGAACCAACAACGAATTTGGCTTTGATTTTCTTCGCGATAATATGAAAACAGATAAGGCCCGCTTTGTTCAAAGAGGTCACAATTTTGCGATTGTCGACGAAGTGGATTCTATTCTTATCGATGAAGCAAGGACTCCGCTTATCATTAGTGGCCCAGCTGAAAGCAATTTGGAATACTTCTACAAGGTAAACACCGCTATTCCTGGTCTTCAAAAAGACGTCGACTATATGGTCGATGAAAAAAGTCGGGTGGTATCTCTGACCGAAGACGGAATTAATAAAATGGAAAAGAGACTTCGGGTTGAGAATCTCTATGACCCTCGCAATATCGACTACCTTCATCACACACAACAGGCGCTCAAAGCTCACATCATTTTCAAAAAAGATGTCGACTATGTGGTTCGAGACGGCAAAGTGGTCATTGTCGATGAATTTACCGGTCGGTTAATGCCTGGCAGACGCTATAGTGACGGGCTTCACGGTGCCCTGGAAGCCAAAGAACATGTGGAAGTTCAAAACGAAACCCAAACCATGGCGACCATCACCTTTCAAAATTATTTTAGAATGTATTCAAAACTAGCCGGCATGACCGGAACCGCGGATACAGAGGCCATCGAATTTAAAAAGATCTATAGTCTTGAGGTTGCTTGTATTCCTACCAACAAAAAGATGATCAGAATCGACCACCAAGATGAAGTCTATCGAACCGCTCGAGAGAAATTTAATGTCATTGCCGATGAAATTGCATCGGCTCAAAAACGCGGGCAGCCGGTTCTTGTCGGTACCGTTTCTGTTGAAAAAAGTGAGTTGCTATCGTCTCTACTTAAAAAGCGAGATATCCCTCACGAGATATTGAACGCGAAAAACCATTCGAGAGAAGCAGACATTATCAAAAACGCCGGCCAATTGGGTCGCGTGACTATTTCTACTAATATGGCTGGTCGTGGTACCGATATTCTTTTGGGAGAAGGCGTTGCGGACGCAGGTGGGCTCTATGTCATCGGCACAGAAAGACATGACTCTAGACGTATCGATAATCAGTTACGAGGCCGATCCGGACGCCAAGGAGATCCCGGAGCTTCAAAATTCTTTTTATCTCTTGAAGATGATCTCATGCGTATTTTTGCTTCTGATCGTTTGTCCGCAATCATGGAACGCCTCGGTATGACCGAGGGAGAATCGATTGTCTCTCCGATGGTTACAAGAGCCATTGAGCGAGCGCAACGCAGAGTCGAAGAGCAGAATTTTTCAAGTCGAAAACATTTGCTTGAATACGATGATGTAATGAATCAACAACGGCAAGTTGTCTACGGTCAACGCAATCAAGCTCTTAATTTCCAAGATGGCCAAGAGCTAGACTTTATCGAAGAAACGATTGAAAAATTATGTCACCAAATCGTTCTCGCACATACAAACCAATCTAAAGACGGGTCTGAATTGAACATTGATGAAATTGTGACCCAAATTAAGAGCGAGCTTGGAACAAGTTTGCGGGTCATTGACATTAAAACCAACGGCATGGGTCCAGAAGATTTTTCTGAAATCGCTAGCAAGCAAGTAAAAGAGTTTTATCAAAATAAATTTAAAGATATTGGAAAAGAAAATCTCGGCCGACTTGAAAGTTTTGTCTATTTGCAAATTATTGATCGGGCTTGGAAAAACCATCTTCAGGGAATGGATCATCTTAGAGATAGTGTCAGCCTAAGAGGCTATGGCCAAAGAGATCCATTGCAAGAGTACAAAAAGGAAGCTTTCCGTTTGTTCGAAGCGATGATGGGACGAATCATGGATGAGACCGTACAAGCGCTGTTGCATATGGAAGCGCCAAAAGTCATGGCAGCAAATGCTGACATGGAAGCAGATGAGCCTGACGAGGATACCTTGCAATTTAGACATCCCTCTGCAGCTCCTTCTAATGCTCCACAACCAAGCCCTCGCCCGGAAAATCAAGGCGGAGCGCAACCTTCTGATGACGGGATGATTTACCATGGATCAAGAACATCTCAGCAAGAACAGCAAGAGAAGACCGCTGCTCAAACTGTGAGACGAGCCGCTCCAAAAACAGGACGCAATGACCCTTGTCCTTGTGGATCCGGCAAAAAATACAAAAAATGCCATGGATCCTTAGAAGGGGAGAGCTGAATCTTACAACCTGCTCTTTCTAGGTTTGTTTCTAGCTCGCTCATTGGCGGTAATTCGGCCTCTTGTGTTACAATCTAAATGTAATATGAGGGGTGTCATTTGAGCAGAATTTTGGAACTACAAACTACCGACGAACAGACTATCGTCGCCAGGGTATTGCTTGAACTTCACCAAGCAATCGATGTCAATTTTCCAAATGCCGGTGGTACTTCGAGACAGTTTTCAAAAACCGTTCTTTCTACACATGCCGATAGTACTGCGATAGACAATCAGCCAGGAGCCGCAGTAGCAAATACGGCGATTCCCTTTAATGCTCCCGTGCAAGCAAAAAATATTGAGCCTCGAAATCCATCAAGTGCGCCATTATCAAAACGAAGTAAATCGGAACATAACCAATCGGGGCATGAATTTTCTAAAGCTGGCAGTGCTGTCGATTCACTTGGGGCAACAATATTTCAAGAAGTTTGGTGGAGTCGATGGCTGACTAGAGTCTTGGTGCTGGGTCTTTTTGTTGCCTGTATGGCGATCGGCTGGATCTACTATTTTGGTTTTGAGTTATAAACTATAAACTAGGGCCACACGACTGGATCCGATTATTTTCCAACGAAAATTCGCTATTTCTTCTCAAATTCCTGAGTCATGATCGTCTGAATCTTTTGCCGCACCCATTTGTGCAGAGGATTTGTGTGCGTTCTCTGATGCCAAATCATACGTAGCTGAATAGGATTGAGTTCAACTGGCGTCGGAAAAATATCGATCGGATAGAGCTTGGACTGTTCATAAGCCATACTTCGGGGCAACGTTCCACAGTAATCACTTTCTGCAATGAGTTTTCCCAACACCTGAAACGTCGACACACCCGCTACAACTTTTCTTTTCAAGCCTAATTTTTCCAGTGCTTCATCAACAGCTCCATAAAGATCTCCTTGCGGACTAGTCAGTACGTGAGCCAATGACTGAAAACATTTTAGATTCATTCCTTTTCCAGTCATGGGGTGATTTTTTCTAACAATTGATACATAGGTTTCCTTCGCGACTAGTTGGTGGTAAAAACCTTCAGGCAAATCTCCAAAGAACCCTGCAATTGCAAAATCTACAATCCCTCTTTCCAAGTCACCTTTTGGAAAATGTCCATCTGACGGCCTGCTAACTAGCACGACATCCTTTGCTTCTTTAGAGAGAACTGACAGCAGTTTTGGAAAGAGAATATATTCGAGCAGATCTGTACCTACGATTGTGATTCGTCCGGTTGCCATGAGGGGTGTGAATTCTTGAAAATCAGAAAACGCAGACTCCAAAGAAGCCAAGGCACCTAGTACTTTTGGAGCCCATGCCTCTGCCTTTGGAGTTGGAGTCATGCCCTTTGCACTTCGAACAAAGACATCATCTGCCATTTCAGATCGAAGCTTTGACAGGGAATGACTCAATGCAGGCTGACTCAACCCAAGTAACTTGGCTGCCTTGGAAACATTGCGTTCTCGCCACAAAGAAGCAAAAACCCGCAACAAATTCAGATCTTGTAACGCTGGCTTCACATTCATAATCCTTATTGCATTAAGCAGACCAATTGGAATTTCTAATATAAATCTTATATATTATTCAAAATATGGATGGCAAGTATCAATTCAATTCATTTCTTTTATTTGAAGTAGAGTGCTAACTTACATCCTAGGGCCGAAGCCCGAAAAAAAAATTTCAAATCTTTTAGGAGTCCCACAATGTCAACAATACCTGCACAAATGTTCGCAATCGCCATGAATGAATTTGGCGATGAGAACGTATTAGAAACCCAGAGAATGGAAACTCCGTCACCTAAATCCGATGAGGTGTTAGTTAAAATTAGCCATACTTCAGTAAACCCCGTCGATTGGAAAATAAGACGAGGCTATCTCCAACAAATGCTGCCCCATAGATTTCCTATCATCTCAGGGTGGGATGCAAGCGGTGTTGTTGTAAAGGTTGGAGCATCCGTTACATCAATCAAAATCGGAGACCGTGTTGCAGCCTACACAAGACTGCCAGAAGTCCACTCAGGAACTTATGCAGAGTATATCGCGCTTCCTGAGTCTTTTGTTGCCAAGGTGTCGGAGCGAGTCAGTAGCGAAGCAGCGGCTGGTGTTCCTTTGGTCGCATTGACAGCGTTTCAAGGTCTTCAAGACTACTATAAGGTCGGCAAGGGCGACCACGTGTTGATCCTAAACGGTGCCGGAGGAGTCGGAAGTTTTGCCATTCAATTTGCAAAGCAGCTAGGTGCCACGGTGACAACAACCACAAGTGGAAAGAACTTTGATTACGTTAAGAGCTTGGGCGCAGACCATGCTATCGACTACACCAAGGAATCATTAACAAGCGCCGCAAAAAAAATCGCGCCTCATGGATTTGACTTTGTGTTTGACGGTATTGGTGGAACCCATTTAGAAGAAGCCTTTCAAGTCATGAAAAAATCTGCTCATTTAATTTCCATTGTGGATAATCCTAACCAAGACCTTGCCAAGTCCAAAGACATCAATGCGCAATTTCACTTCGTCTACCCGAACGGTGAGCAACTTAAATCTATTTTTGAGTCTATCGACAAAGGCAAAATAAAAATGCCTGCGTTTGAGGTTCTATCAGTAAAAGATGCAATAAAAGCACAACAGATGAGCGAATCCCATCGCACTAAAGGCAAGATCATTTTAAGAATAGATTTTTAAAGGAACTGTTGAATTTTACCAATCTCGGCGTTGCCTCGTTCGAAAAAAATGCTCGAGTATATTGAATACACTCTACTTTTTTTCTCAGTCGCGCCTTGATATTGGCAAAATTCAACAGCCCCTAAAATTCATTCAAGATTCCGCAACGACTCCGTCATTGGCCTGAATTTGCAGCTGAAAAACTTGCTTTAACGAATCTTCCGCCAGTTCCATTATTTTCAAAACTTGGTGTTTATCAAAAGCACTTTTTTCAGCTGTACCCTGTATTTCCAATATCTTTCCACTATGTGTCATGACGACATTCATATCTAAATCTGCACTACTATCTTCTACATAATCCAAATCCACCAAATACTCGCCATTCTTAATGCCAATGGAAACAGCCGCTAGACCGTCCTTAAGAGGATTACGTTTCAATCGTCCTGATCGCAGCAGTTTTCCAATAGCCAGGTTCAAGGCAACATAGGCTCCCGTAATGGACGCAGTACGAGTCCCTCCATCTGCTTGCAAAACATCACAATCAATTTGAATGGTCGTCTCGGGACATGCTGTTAAATCGATGATTCCTCGAATGGCTCTTCCAATCAATCTTTGAATCTCTTGAGTTCGGCCTCCGGTATTTTGACGTTCACGTTTGGTCCTTGTCAACGTTGCACCTGGCAACATGGAGTATTCTGCAGTTAACCAGCCCTGAGCAGGTTGGGCATTGCGAAGAAAGCCAGGAACTCCATCCTCAATCATCACTGTGCACATAACCCTAGTTTCGCCAAACTCTACCAGAACTGAACCAGTCGCATTTTTAGTAAAATGAGGGGTGATTCGAATGGGTCTCATTTGATGACTTAATCTTCCGTCATGTCTCATTTCCAAGGCCTCCAAAAAATCATTTTTTTCTAAATTCGGCAAAAAACTGCCAACTAGTAACAAAGTCTATTTTGATTGAAGCTCCACATGATCGAAGCCTATACAAGGTGCAGACTTGAATAACTGATCTAGCTCGGGACGACGCGTAGAGCATTTTTCAGTTCCGTTTTGATCGACAGGTAGAGTTGCTGAATATCGCTTCGCGTTAATTTCCAAGCTGCGACTTGAAATACGCGTTAAGTTAATCATTTGTTTTTCATAATGGCAAACATCACCAACTAAACTAGACCTTATCTGATCACCTAGCCATCGACGGTCTGGCTCCACTAATCTAGAAATGAACCACTTCGCGTTAAAATCCCATCCAGCGGGAATCGAGCATTGTTGCTCGGATTTACATTCCTTAGCCATCCAACCTTCCAACCCAGGAATCACAATGTCGCCGGCATAGAATCGAATAAATTTTGGAGCATCCGCAGTAGGAGCAGGCGCTTGGTCACAGCTCTTAGAATTTAGCCGGTAGTCAACCACGCTATATAAGCCCGATAGCGTATCTGGATGAATTTCAGGAAGCTCAAGAGGGGGAGGGCTGACTCCGTTCTTTCCAAAACCTGCGGCTTTAAATATTTGAGTTGGACGACCTTCTTCATCGGTGGGGACCTCAGAATCGTCGTCTACGGGTTTCGGCAAAATATCCATGCCAAAATAGATCCACTGACCATCATTGGCCAATTCGTAAATATCTTTTAGCTCTCCATTGTCGCCAAAACTTCCTTGATCGCAATTGGCACCTGTAACGTCCTTAGGGATGCCTAACTTCCAGTCGTTAAAGCCACAAGTTTTATTTTTATTGGCCTCTTTTACTGACTCTACATCGGTCATGGTTACAAAAGATCGTTTAAATTTATAGTCAATCTTATTTGCCGCTGGCAGAGAGAACTCACAATTATAATTATTTCTTTCGCCGCGATTTCCTGCAGGATGATTTAGTACATACTCAATACGGAAATTGCAGGTTCGATCTGCTTTAAAATCAAAGGTAATTTTGATATTTCCAATGCCCTGGCCGATCGGAATATTTGGCGATTTCCATTGGCCAATCAATTCCTCCATTGAAGCAAACACGGGGGTTGATAAAAGTAGGGCGCATATCGACCAAGCGCTCAGTCGACTACCTAGACTCAATCCAATTTTTGTAAGCATTTTTCCCTCATAATTTTTGACAATTAGCACCAATTCACATTCATTTAATTTTGAGTCGAATATTCCCACAAACTCAGCTCAGGAACAAACCCTTGGCTACCACCAAAAACATCAATTTTCCATGCACTGAGCACAACCCGATTCATAGCTGGTACGGGAAGAATGTCGATGGTCCAATTAAAACCAACAAGTGCGACCATGGAAATCTGCTTCAATGTTTGAACATCCCATAGTGACACGATATTGTCCCTTTCTCCGATCAAGACCCCACCAGATGCAATCTCAACAATCAATAATTTATTTTCGGAGGCAATCAACGCATAATTAAAATCATCAGAATATCCCAAACTCGTGACCCATATACCTTCAAAGCTGGGATTCAAGGGATCATAGACACTGCGAATAATTTGCTTTAAATGAATATCCCAAAGCTTAATCCCCTTGGGGTCTGCGACATATAGAAAATCCTCTGACGAAAATCTGACCTTTATAATTCCCCATTCATGGGAGCCAATTCTTTCAATTCCTCTGTATGATAATCGGCCTAAGTAAATATCCCCACCATCATCGCCACAGGCAAAGGTATCGCCATCGGGAGAAAAATCGCAGGAACGGAAATAAAGTTGTCGGTTGGTTTTAAAAGAATATTTTATGGCACCAGCAATCGCATCTAAGACAAAAAAGACGCCATCACTCCTGTAGGCAAGCAAGATGAATCCATCACTGCTCAAAGACAGTGCTGAAATGGCTTGAAGCCCCATTTGGCTGGATTCCTTTAAATCTCTGGACCAAAAAGTTTTGCCATCATCAACGCTTGAAACAGAAACGATTCCAAATCGGTCACCAGAGTAAATTCTATTACCGACAACGAGTACGGACTCAGCGAGCGCTCCGTGAGCCTGAACGACAGCCCTTTTATGGAAGGACAAATTGGCCGCCCTTAAACTTAAACTTGGAACACAAATAATTATTATAAAAATCAGGTGGATACATAAATATTTTATGGGGAAATCTTTTTTCATGAGTGGAGCATATGAAAATATTTGAGAACTTTCCAATTGAATCTGTCTGCTCTCCATAAGTTCAGGATATTCTGTCAAGTATGTCTTGTTTGATCTGCTGGTTTAGTAGATAAATATGAGAATTATTAGGGGAGAACAAGATGATGAAGTTGCTTTGTGCGTGCGTTGCCACGGTCTTTTCGACTTTAGCTTTGGCAGGTCACGAGATCGGCGATGGAGGAGACCCTGTTATCGTCATGTTCTCATCTGCTCATAAAAATGCGTCCGCTATTATGACTGAGGTTGATCTCGAGAAGGCATTTGCCGAAGGTAACCTATCCAAAGACGTGTATGACTGGCTAGCACCTAAGCGCCACAAAATGATTCAAGACATCGAGAGTCAAACATTGGTCTGGAATGGCGATGCTGCAGAACAATCAACATGTGCTCGTACTAATATCCCTAATCTTTCTGAGACAACAGTTAGGCTCTCACTGAAACATTGCCGAATACTTCTGCAAAGCCCTTTTGGGTCCGAATCGCTGGCGATCATCACAATGATCCATGAAGCTACCCATAAAAATGGCCTAACAAATGGCCAACAAGGGCCTGACGGACAAAGTCCAGACGAGATCTTTGCCGATAAAATCGCCAACGAAACCTACAAGAGTTGGATTTTTCAAAAAGAGAGGATGAAACCATTTTTTGGAAATCTAAATGAAAGATCTTTTGATTTTGGTGAACGCATTCATTTCGGCATGGCAAAGGTTAGCGATGACGAACCGCTGTCACAAAGTGAGGAATTGGTAATTTGGGGAGGTTGCAATCTTCAGATTCTGCCTAATCGAGCAGAGTGTTCTCAATCATTAAATGATGGAGCCATTTATAGATATGATCGAATGGACCCTAGAAAGGGGACATGGACTAGCGTGAATCCTGATCAATCTCCCTCTGGTCGCCATCAACACTCCATTGTAACCACAGTCATCCAAGATTCTTCATCGTCTCAGAAAGTAAAAGGGTTCATTGTTTATGGCGGTTGTAGCATCGAAAACGGAATTTGCAAAAATAGCGCAAAAAGCGGTGGCTTTTACAATATGACCTCCCAGACTTGGCAATCCCTTCCCGAGTCAAATCAAAGGCGCCATAGTCATTCTGCCTCCATGGGCGAACAATCGATGTATATCTTTGGTGGAATTGATTCTGAAACAGGAAAGATCTTAGCACACGGTGAAGTGTTAACGATGACATCTCATAAACCGAACATCAATTCTGATGCTGCACCCGACATTGACTTTAAATGGGAGGCTTTTAATCCTCCATTTTCATTTAAGCCAAGATACAACCATTTTAGTACTTGGACCGGATCTGGTCTTATCGTTTTTGGCGGATGCGGCTCAAAGGTATTGGGGCGTTGTTCAGAGCCCTTAATGGATGGATTTATCTGGAAGCCAAAGTCGAAGGACAATGAAGAAAGCTGGCACTATATTTCTGCGGATACAAATTTGACTCCTAGAGACTCGATGGCTGTTACATGGACAGGAAAAGATTTAATCGCTTGGGGCGGAATCGCTGGTTCAACAGTGTTTTATGATGGAAGTCGATTAAGCATCTCAGGGAAATCCCATGAAGATCAATGGTCTTCGCTACCACGCCTTCTACCACCGGATGAGAAGGGTCGATTTGAGCACCTTGCATCTTGGGATGGAAGTCGGCAGCGTGTACTTTATTGGGGTGGTCGCACAAAACGAGATCACGAAAACAAATCATTTGCATCAACTTTACTCGCTTTGGATTTAACCAATACGCTAGATCTGAAATGGAAAACAATACAATTGGACGCGGTTCCGCAACCCTCTATTTATGGCCAATTGCTACCTACGTTTGATAAGTTGATCGTCTTTGGTGGTTTCAATTCCAACCAAACGTTCACCAATAGAGGATATGTTTTCTTTCCATAAGATAAGGACATTGATTTGCTTATATACGAGTACAATTCTGTTTCTGCGGTACTTAAAAAATTTTTGTCTGATCGAAAGGACCGAAATCCAAGATATTCCATGCGTGCATTCGCCAGAGATTTGAAGATGTCACCTAGTGCATTATCGGAAATTATCTCTGAAGTACATGATCTATCCCCAGCAAGGGCCAGTGAAATCGCCTCATTTTTGAGTTTAAGCCCTCATCAAGCCGACTATTTTAAGGCGCTTGCAGATCTCGGAGCCGCTAAATCTCCGGCCGAAATTTCTGCAGCCCGTACAAATTTGGACCGCTTTTCGATGCAGTCTCCAGAAGTGCAAATCAGCAAAGAGCAGCTAGACATTTACGGGTCGTGGGAGACACTTACTCTTTTGGAAGCACTGAAATTGAGAGACTCCGCTCGCACCATTGAATGGCTGAGTGAAGCTACGGGCATAGAATCAACCCGGGTTTCTGAATTGTGTCAGGTTTTGTGCAAGCACGAATTTGCCTCGCAAGACTCTGATGGGCGTTTCACGGCACTTCGCGAACGCTCTTCAACTGTGGCTCCAGGAGGCAAACGCCCTGAGTCAACGATCCGCAATTTTCACGGCAGAATTTTGGCAAAAGCTTCAGAAGCTATTGATGAGCAGTCTCTCAGTGAACGGGATTTTAGCGCTATGATTTTTGCGACATCTTCTAAGCAAACTCCCGAAGTCATTGAAGCTATAAAAACCTTTCGCAGAACAGTGATGGCTGCCGGTGAGGGATTTGACGAGTCTCAAAAAGATAGTGTTTATTGCCTATCAGTTCAGTGGTTTAAGCTCACGAAGTAAATTTAAGCTATCAAATGAAATTGTCGTTTAATCAATTTTCTATTTGAAAAATTGGATTCAAAGTCATTTTGAGTCCTTAAAAATTTAAAAAAATTGCCCTTTGCTCCGATCATGAAATGACTTCAGAATTTAGCAAGACTATGGAGATCCTTTATGATTAATCGCATTCACTTTAATCGAATTTGCCTTACGATCGCGGCACTGTTTGCGGTCATTTTTTTATACTCGATGGAAGGTCAAGGGAGAGTTGGAGGAGGGGAGTCATACAAACCCAGCTCATCCAATGGTTCCTCGAGCTCGTCTAGATCTCACTCAGATGATAGGTCGTCTGGATCAACTTCGTCTCAGGACACTTATAAGAGTCAAGCCCGCAAGTCCTCCGGTGGCTACACCTCTGAACCATTAAGTTGGCCTTCTTTTTTTGGTCTCTTAGCAACTATTGCTGCGATATTTATAGTTCCATATTACATATATTCTAGATTCTTTAGCGATAGAGTCGCTCCAGGAATGGGCGCCGCA
Source organism: Pseudomonadota bacterium (assembly GCA_026390495.1). GTDB lineage: Bacteria > Bdellovibrionota_B > Oligoflexia > Oligoflexales > RGVZ01 > CAMDKS01. The sequence goes on from JAPLFV010000348.1 coordinate 12,745, forward strand.
TTATCTTCAAAAATTGATTTTGAAAAAGTGCGCGCCGAGAGTGCGGCAACAAAGCATCAGCCGAAGCATCATCAAAAGCAAGTCAACTCCGTGAAGCCAATAGATCAGCTGTTAAAGTCAGACCCGGGCTTTGTTCAAAAAGACTTTTCGCTAAGAGTTTCAAAAGCCTTTGAGCATTTACAACAGGCATGGTCCAAGCAAGATCTTTCCTCGTCTACGGCCTATTTAAGCGATGGAATGTACGAACGGCTAAAATTGCAGATTGAAGATCAAAAATCAAACGGCATACGAAATGAGTTAAAAAATATCCAAATTAAAAAATGTAGTGTTTCCGATTACGAAAGCGACGGCACCTATGAGTCCCTTACAATGCGAATTGCTGCATCTGGGACGGATCAAACAATTGAATCAGCGACGTTGAAACAAACCAAATCTGAACAAACTAATTTTGAGGAATTTTGGACGTTTACTCGCCATAAAGATTGCAAGACAAATTTGAATTCAGGGCTACTTGAAAATTGTTGCCCAGGTTGCTCGACGACCATTTCGTCAAGCCGAATTGCAAAATGCCCCAGCTGTCAAATTGCTATGCGCTCCGGAACCTTTGATTGGGTTTTAACTGAAATTTCGCAGTCCTCAACGACCTCAATTGAAACCGACAGATCTTCAATTGAGGAGCTTCTTGCAAGAGACAAATCGTTTTCAATCCAGCTTCTAGAAGACCGAGCCTCGGTTGTATTTTTGCGTCTAGCAACCGCAAGAGGCCGTCCAGAAAGCAAACGACTGAAAACGATCGTAGAAGCCAATCGAGAATCCATTTTTAGTACTGGAGAACCTTTATCGTCTATAGCGATTGGAAATATCGAACTGAAAAAAATTGACTCTAAGCAAGACCCCGTAAAGGATTTTGCACACCTTCGAATCGAGTGGTCTGCGAAATTTGGCTCAAATAGATCAGCAGAATCTCGTCAAAGCAACCTCGTTTTGGTTCGTTCAAAATCAGCAACAAGTGCAAAGTCACAGCTCTTTGGGGCTGACCATTGCTCAGGTTGTGGCGCTTCCAGCGACGATTTATCAACAGAGTTATGTGCCTACTGCCAGACACCGAGGTTTGACGCTGACAATCAGTGGGTACTTCAATCATTCGAAAAAAAAGGGCTTCTTAACTCTGATGATTTGAAAGAGTCTGCGGCCTAGCAATTATCACTTTTTGTGTAAAATTTGTAGATTCAATAGACACAGACAAATAATTGCTGCCTGGTTTTTTTCTACTCAGGGAATAGTCAGATGTATTAGCCAATCCAAGATCCTTTCCCAAATCTGGCCCACCACCGAAGGTAAAAAACCGCGCTGATAATGACAAGCGCAACAAGTATTCTAGGATTTGGTTTCCAAGCCTTAAAAATTCTTGCCGAGCAATAGAAGATGCATGGAATTGCCATTACATGTCGCGCCGTACTTGCAAAAATAGGATAAGACAGAAATGCCGCACCACAATGTGCTGCCGACAAAAGCAAACACAGCCAATATATGGGATCCTCTAAACACGAGCTATACTTTGCTCGCTCTTCAGCAGATCCAAACAATTTGAAACCAGAAAAGGCAACCAAAAATAGTGGAAGATAGAAGCCGATCAAATCCCACATCAAAACTTGCTCGCTTCCACCGACTGACTTGGGGCTATAGATAAGCTGCCAATAGAATCCGAATTTACGTCCCCACATATCGTGAGTTTTGGAATTCGCAAAAAAATCTCCGAGCTGGAAATAGAAATATCCACTTAAAACAACAAACGCCCCAAGTGCACCGCCTACAAGAGATAGACATTCTGAAGCAGAACTCCGTAAAGGCTTTTTTCCTGCGAAATTAGCAATAGGCCAGGCAAGCAATGCCGCAAGTGGTAAAAAATAGGCCACAGGACGAGCAAAACTGATCAGAGCACTCAAGCCAATCAACATATAAACTCGCCTTTTTTCAAGCAATTCATTGATCAAAAATGCAAACAAAAGGCAGCATAGACTTTCTGAAAATCCAGTAACATGAAAAATCGACGTAGGGTTCAAGACAAAAAGCCACAATGCCATGATTCCATACAATTGGCCGCCAACTCTTATCAAAATGGGTGACAGAATTTTCACAGAAAATAAAAAGCAGACAAATGAAAGAATACCCGCTAGTAAACCGTAATTTGGTTGCCCATTAATCTGCAATATACTCGCAAAAAATCTAACCAGCATGGGCCACAGTGGGTGAAATGCTGAAATACCTACACTCTCATAGCCAAACTCAGCAATTTTTGTGTAATTTCCAACGTCGTAAAAAGTGTTTAACTCATAATAATATCTTGAAAAACTACTCCTTAGAGTTAGCCCAATTAAAGTCAAAATAACAAAGGTAACGTTCAAGTTT
>JAPLFV010000027.1 GCA_026390495.1 Pseudomonadota bacterium
ATTGAAGCAATATCAAAAATCGATCCATCTGTCGGGGTGTTGTGTGATGTTCAGAATACCTTGGTGAACAATATATTTTTGAGATGGGCAAATTCCGATCAAAAGAAAAAGTATTTGAATAGATTGACGCAATCTGATGTGGGCTCCTATTGTCTAACAGAGCCGAACTCTGGTTCAGACGCATTTGCCATGAAAGCAAGAGCCACTGATGAAGGAAGTCATTGGTGCTTGGATGGCAAGAAGATCTTCATTACAAATGCGAAAGAAGCAAATATTTTTGTGGTTTTTGCAAATGTAAATCCTGAATTGGGATACAAAGGGATTACAGCATTTGTGTGTGAAAGAGGAATGCCGGGCTTTTCTGTCGGCAAGAAGGAAGTAAAATTGGGCATTCGTGCATCTTCAACATGCGAGGTGATATTAGATAAGGTCAAGGTCCCAAAGGAAAATGTTTTGGGTGAAGTTGGTAAAGGTTACAAGATTTCAATTGAGACCTTAAATGAAGGGCGAATTGGAATTGCGGCGCAGATGTTAGGTCTTGCACAAGGTGCTTTGGGCGGAGCGATGGCTTATGCTCGTCAGAGAGTTCAATTTGGGAAGGAGCTTAGAGAGTTTCAGGGAATCCAGTTTTCGCTTGCAGATTTAGCTACTAAAATTGAAGCTGCAAAATTAATGGTATATAACGCAGCGAGGCTTAAAGATTGTAAGGAGAATTTCATAAAGGAAGCAGCTATGGCTAAGTTGTTTGCAGGCGAGATAGCCGAAGAAGTTGCATCTAAAGCATTGGAAGTGTACGGGGGATATGGATTCGTAAAGGAATTTCCAGCGGAGAAATATTATAGGGATGCAAAAATTGGGAAGCTTTATGAAGGAACGTCTAATATGCAATTGAGCACAATATTCAAACTGATAGACGGACAAATGAAATAGAGGCGAACCTCTGCAGCCGATAAAATTTAAAATTTTGGCAGTGCTGGCTGTGATGGTCTCGCAACTTACCCCGGGCAGGCTGCTTGCTGAGAATAAATTAAATTTTCGGAAAGTTCCAAAATCTGTCGGTCATTCTTTTTGCGAAGGTAATTTTGCCCCAATAGCCCTATGGAATGGCGGTCTGTTTGATTCTCAGGTCGAAGGCAAAATATTAAAGAGCACGGCCAAGTTATCAAGTCTAGATGTTGGTAAGGTGGCGCTAGAATTTGCAAAGAGGATGAAATATAGGAGTTATTCTTTTGGTTTCTGCACTTCAAGAGTTGCATGGATTGTTGCATTTCCTGCCTTGGATGGATTGAGTGTCGTAGACGGACGGTTTTTATTGACGGAGTCTTCGCTTCGATCTTGCAAAGGAAACATTGAAATTCGGTCAGTTAGCGCGCAAGTTGAAGTTTCGATCCTAAATGACATAGCAAAATTGCGAATTTTGAGTCATGACGGCTCTGAAAAGCGAAATTATGCTATTGAGTGCATTCCAGATGATAAATATCGTGATGGACCAGAGGAGTGGTTTTTTTATTCAACTGGTAGAGCTATGTTTGATTTGCCATTGGGTCTATCTGGATCGATATTACGAAGTAAGGAATCCATTGCCTCAGCTATAAATAAGATTAGAATTGAACATAAATTGCTGCCGATTAAACTTAATTCTAGTTTTGAGCCGATGTTGAATGAGATTCAAAATGAATTTCGGATTCAACATGATTTGCCAAGTTTGATTGCCTTCAGATCAGCCGTAAAGAAATTGGGATGGGAATTTATAGGCGAGAGCAGGGCAAAAGCATCAAATGTATTGGAATGCCTGAAATTGATGTGGAATTCCCCGAGGCATAGAGACCTGTTGCTATCTGAAAATGTTAGTGAATTTGCAGTTGATATTCAAGATATCGAAGGGTTGATTTATTTAAATTTGGTTGGTGTAAAGAAGCTATAATTTGGTTTTGCCGCAACAGGTTTTTCAGGTAACGAGTAAAATATGAGGTCTACAGCATAACTTGTAGAATGGGGCAGTCTATATCAATATGACTTTTAGTCATTTGAACGTTTTAAAAACTATATTCTCTTTCTTTCGAATCTAGCTACTAAATGAAACGATGTTCATAAGCTTCCAAACAGTTTTTCATCAACATTGCAATTGTCATCGGTCCGACGCCACCTGGAACCGGGGTGAAATGGCTTGCGAGCTCCATTGCATCTTCGGGGTTTACATCTCCAGTTAACTTGCCATCAGGCGTTCTATGGATTCCAACATCTATAATGATTGCGCCTTTCTTAATCCATTCTCTATTAACTAAATGCTTCACACCTGCCGCCGCGACAATTAAATCGGCAGATCTACAAATTTCGTTTGGCATATTGGTTTTAGAGTGAACAGTCGTTACAGTTGCGCCTGCATGCGTTAACATTGTGGCGGTTGGAAGGCCGACTAAAATGCTTCTACCGATGACGACGGCATTTTTACCACTCACGTTTACGTCAATACTTTTGATTATCTCTAAGATTCCACTCGGAGTGCACGGGCGAAGCGATGGTAAATTCCAAGATAATCGACCTTGATTGTGAAACGATAGTCCATCAACATCTTTGGTTGGAGTAATTGCACCAACAATGAGTACTTTATCAATGTGAGTCGGCATTGGTAACTGAGGTAAAATTCCGTGGATTGCCTGGTCATGATTCAGCTCTTTAATGAGTTTTAAAACGTCATCCTGGCTAATTGAAGAGGGTAAGCGATAGGTCTTAGATTTGATTCCAATTTCGGAACAGACCTTTTCTTTGTGGTGCACATAAACCCGACTTGCAGGATCTTCACCAACCAGGATAACTGCCAGGCAAGGTGGGCGCCGTAGATTGCTGACATGGTTCTTTATCTTAAACTTCAACTCATCTTGGATTTTGAACGCTAATTGTTTCCCGTCGATGAGTATAGCTGTCATGACAATAGGGCCTCGCATGCTGCATTG
>JAPLFV010000004.1:0-12122 GCA_026390495.1 Pseudomonadota bacterium
TTTATCGAGGTCTGAGAGATTTGAACTGTTTGTCGACGATAAACCATTGGTAAATCGGGAGAAGGAATGAGTTTAATAGGGCAATCAAGAGCCAAAACCCAATCTGAAGAATAGAGTTCTTTGGAACAGTTTTGGTTAGAAATCCTATAATAACCTTTAGGTCGATGACCCCAATCTGAAGAAAGTCGTCACCTCGATCATAGTCTAACGCTCTTTGGCACATTTCGTTATAGGATGATTCTCGATGCTTAGCCACTTCACCAAATGTTTTCTTCAAATTGTCACTGCCGCCTGTGTAGGCACTCTTTATCACGAAGCGCTCCCGATCAAATGAAGCATCATCTCCGACCCCGAAAATGTGGCGATAGGACTTCATGATTTCATGAGCGATTGATTGATGAAGAAAAGTTCCTTTGTTGGCAGACTGTGGAGTAGGAAAGACTTTTGAAAAAGTTTCCGATACCATTCCAATGATTGCTGGAACCTGGGTTACGTTACTAACCCATATGGGTCTCACTTGATTGCGTAGCAGCAATATCACACAGGTCAAGCCATATAGAATCCAGCTAATGCCTTTTGATCTTTGATTAGGGTCTACGAGAACTAAACCTAAATGTAGCACGTCTTGAGTTTGTCCCTGGATGTTAATGTTCATCAATGCAAGTGCATTAAATGCGATAGGTTTCCCATTTTGATCTTTAATGAGAGTGACAACAGCATTTTCAAGGTGATGGCTGTTTTGATCAAACACACCGTAGTCCAAGACGCCATGTCGAACGCTTGTGGATGCAACGGCTTTCAAATCGTGGATGAATTTTGTAAGTTTCTCAGCGTCAAGTTGCGATTTTGGTCGTTCAATGATTGAGACATTCAATCCTTCAGATGTTGTGAACATCAAGTTTAACTTGTCTTGAAAGAGTGATTTTATGATTTTCATGAACACGCTCTGCCAAAAAGAAATAGATTGTTGTCAATCAGAAAAAATCTAGCAATCTATTGTAGATGTTTATATACGGCACCACTCCTGGAAGATTTGAGTTAGGTTCTGGAGTCACAATCCACCGGTCCACAATGTTAAGACCCAATGACTCGATCAACTGAGACTGTTGAGTTGTAAATGGATGTGGCGTGGATTTTACCTCAATAGCGATAAATCGTTGATTAGGTAACTCAACTAAAAAGTCGACCTCAACTTTTTCCTTGTTTCTCAAGTGAAACACTCGAGGTGTTTCACCTCGGGACGTAAAAAATCGAGTGATTTCTGAAAGAGCAATTGTTTCCAGTAAAAAACCAAACTGCAAACTTAGCATAAGTGGACTTGCATCAGTCCAACCTTGCAGCCTCACAGCCAATGCAACATCCTCAAAATAAACCTTTGGAGTTTTTGTTAGGCGCTTATTTAAATTTGAGCTATATGGTTCAATCCTTCTTAAGATGCCATTTTCCTCGAGAAGCGATACCCAGGATTGAATCGTCGTGACATCAACGCCACATAGTGAGGCAATTTCAGAAAAATTCATCAGCATTCCTTGCCTTGCGGCGACAAGTGCTAATGCCTTCGAAAATGCAGCTTTTCGTTCGATACCGGCCGCCCCCACAATGTCTCGATCAATAAACGTTGCAATGAAGTCATTCAGGTACCGAACAGGAGATATACTGTGCGAAATGGCGAGCTCAGGCCAGCCACCGCGGAGCAGGTGTCGATGTAAATGAAATTCATTTAATTCATGAATAGACAATGTATTTAAATCAAAATAACTTGCGCGCCCAGCAAGACTTTCGCTGGTGTTTTGTCTCAGCAGTGTCTGATTGGATCCAGTTAGCCAAAAGCTAATTGACTTATCTCCAACTCGGCGCGCTTCATCTACACGCCGTTTTAGCTCTGGAAACAATGATTCTACCAGAGGAGCTTCATCAATAAGAACCAGGCCTTTGAATTGATCAAGAAACAGCCGTGGATTTTGCGATAGAAAATTTTTTGTTGCAAAGTCATCAAGCCGGATAACACTAATTTCCGGAATTTTTTCAAGAAGTGACGTTTTCCCTACCTGACGAGGACCCTTAAGGATTCTTATCGGTAGAGACTCATTTGCGACGCTTATGGGATTAAAATCTCTATTATACCACATAGTTGTCTATTTTAGGATATGAGCCAAGATTAGTCAAGTATCGTCTGTTGTGCGGATTTTGCCATCTTCCTGTCGAATTTTCTTGCCTTGCTTATTCCAGTTTTTTGAAAGGGTTAACGCTGCATTTTGAAAATTGCAGAGATTTTGTGTATCGCCTTAAATTGACAAAGCTTTGCTATAATTTTTTTCGCGGTATTATTTTTCAGCAATTAACGTCGACGTCGCAAGAAGTGCTCCGTTTTTTATTATAAAATACAGTTTGCATTAATATTGATAAGTTTGAGATTCGGCTTTCATTGTACGTGCTATAGAGGCAGCAGCTTAATTTTCCATTTTTTATCTAAATGAATACTCTATTTTTTGAATAAAGCCATAGCGGCCATTCGCTGCACGCTGTGATCGACGATCGGCTGTGGATAACCCAATTTGCTTCTGACATCTTTGGATGGATTGTGAATTTCTTTTGCAGAGAGAGATTTGAGCTCAGGGACGAATGTTTTGATGTAGGCTCCATCTGCATCGAACCTCTCGCTTTGAGATTCAGGATTGAAAATTCTAAAGTACGGTTGAGCATCACAGCCCGTGCTTGCGGCCCATTGCCATCCGCCGTTGTTTGGCGCTAAATCACCATCTAAAAGCTTTTGCATGAACCACTTTTCTCCCCATCTCCAGTCAATGAGAAGATCTTTGGTTAGAAAGCTAGCTACGATCATTCGAACACGATTGTGCATCCAGCCAGTGGTTAATAATTGCCTCATTCCAGCATCCACGATTGGAAAACCTGTCATTCCAATCTTCCACGCTTCAAACCACTCTTCATTGTTCTCCCAAGGTAAGTCAATATATTTTACCTGAAACGCTTCATATTCAATGCGTGGATAATGCCACATCAAATGATAATAAAACTCACGCCAGGCGAGCTCTTTTAGGAACGTCGTTTGACCTGAATCAGCTTTGAATGGCGTTTTTTGAATCTGAGACATTGCAACTATCTGAGAAGATACAATGCTACCATTTTTGAGAAACATACTCAGCTTTGAGGTCCCCTCAATGGCTGGATAGTCACGGAGTTCTTTGTATTGCGCAATTTTTTTAGGCCAATTCTTTGCTATTCCTAACGCGGTGCTGGCACTCCCTGCTGGGACTGAAATAGTCGTTCGCCTGTGATTTTCTTGGTACATAGAATCGCAGTGATCTTTGGGCGTGCTACTTCCAAAGAGGTCGATCCATTTCAATTTAAATAATTTGGGATTTTTAGGTTCACCAGAACTCTTCAAGACTTTCAATTGAATATCTATTCGATCCTGCATTGATGGAGATTGAATCAACTCAAACCATTTTTTCGCAAATGGTGTGTATACGTGATAGGAAGTGCCATCTGGTTTTGCCAGTTCGTGAGGCTCGATCATCAAGTGATCGCGGCACTGAATAATCTCAACTCCGTTGCTTTGAAAATAGCTTTGAAGGCGGCAATCTCTTTGGCGTGCAAATGGCTCATAGTCTCTATTCCAGCTGACTGTTTTGAATGCCGAGACGTTCAATTGTTTACAAAGACTTAGAACCATTTCAAAGCCTATGTCAGGTCCGTCATTTAGCACGAGGAGGTCACTTCCGATATCGTGGAGTTCACTCCGTAACGATCTTAAGCAATTTAGGAAAAACTCAAATCGATCTGAAGAGAAATCTGGACGTCCTAAAAACTTATGATCAAACGTAAAAATTCCGACGACGCGGCCTTGATGCCGAAGGAAGTTTTCACGAAGTGCTGCATTACCAGTGACTCTTAAATCTCTGCGAAACCAATGAATTCCCCAATTGTTCGACATGTCTGATCTCCGATACTTTCTTTAATAGGGATTCAATCCTAAAGTGTAAAATGTTTTTCTTTAGAATCGCAATAAGAACATGTCTTTGTCTAGGATGCCTATTCAAGCGACTTTAGAGAAGAATTCGAGCGTGCTGCAATAAAGCGTCCAAATAGAAAGGATATTTCCTTAAAGAACATCAGGCTCGAAACTAAAAAATATGTAGCGACTCCTAAAATAATGAGTACAAGGAAATTTGTATCTTGGAAGAACGAAAGCACGATTGCCATTAAGACGCTTGGTATTAACGCTGTAACCACTGTCAATAAGAGTTCAAGTTTGCCTTCTAGATATGAGGATGCAAAGTAGATGGTGGCAAGTGCTGCAATCCACCTCAATAGAGTATTTAGCCAAGCGATGTGTTCAATGGTCAAAGTTTGCCTCAGGCCATAGTAAAATACAAAGATAAATGCGACTGCGAGTGTTAGCGATAAGTTTAACTTGTTTACTTGTCCGTTAATCGTCAAAACTTGATATCCAAAAATAAGAAACAATAAATGAGGGAAAATTGCCATTCCTAATATTGGAAATAGATGTGCCGACGATCGGAACTCCTCTCCTACTACGATTGCAATTAAATCTGCAAAGACAAACCAACTTCCTGCTAACACAGGTGCAATCATCAAAACAGAGATTCGCAGTCCTGTCTGAAAATGATGTCGAAACTGCAATTTGTCTTTAATATTTAATATTTCCGCAAAAAAGACAGTGCTAACCATCCCTGCAACCGGAAGGATGCTTTGAGATATTTTGGATGGGCCTGAGTATAATCCGACGCCATTGGCCCCGTGATTTAATTCTACTAGAAGCAAATCAAAGCGTTCCAAAACAATCATCAGTACAAAAGAGACAGCATATTTTATGCTCCCTTTAAATGCTTTTGCAATCTCCATAGCTGAAGGAGCTTGAAAGCCAATATTCTTCAAAACATATAAAAAAGTTGCAACTGCAATAGTAGCATTGGATGCCATGAGTATAAACGTATAGATTGGCGCATCACTTTGGTTCTGAACCAAGAAAAATATTGCAATGAGTCCGATCAATTTAGAAGTAAGGCTAATTAAACTCAATCTAGATAATTTGTTGAGTGAGGTCATGGCCCATGTTGCATCAACCGCTGAAGCGAAAATGATAAATATTGATTGAAGTACAATCGCTTTGTACGCCCCCCAATTCTCGTTGTGGGTCAAAAATGCTAAGATCGCCACGGAAGCTAAGACGGCGTGGATAAGACGCAGCACTGTGGTTGTGCCAAAAATTTTAGATCTTTCTTCAACAGGTGAGTCACGCCATTTGATCATGCTCCAATTGCTATAGCCAAACACCACAAAGAAGATTCCGAGATCCAAGACCCACTGTGAAAATTGCGAAACTCCGAAGGCATCAATGCCTAGCTTTCGCGCTGCTAGTTGAAGTGTCAATATAGGAAACAGCTTGTTTGCAATCTCACTTAGAAGTCCGGCGATGAGTGAAAAGGCAATTCTACGTTTTTGCATATGATCTCGCGAAGCGGGCTAAAACACTATTATAGTCACAATCTAGTGTAATTTACTTCATTTGTTTGCTCAAGGTGTCCTTTGTGATTGATCTGGGAGTTGAAAGGAATAAGTACGGGTTAGAATGAATAGTCAAGGCGCCATACAGTCTGTTTAAAAGATATCTTCACTAATATGCGCTTCGAAGCTATACTGTGGCGAAGGTTTATGGGGGATTTTTATTCTACTGTTTTTTGATCAAGGGAAGCACGAGCTATCATTACAGTCGCAACCATCACATACAATAATTTTGACGAACTTGTTTCCACGATCAAATCTGTTGAAGCGGTTGAGGGTATTGAATTGGTTGTGGTCGATGGTGGTCAATGCCAATTGACAAAGGATTACCTTAGTCAATTGTCGTTGGGTTCATTAAATTTTAGTTTTGTATCTGAGCCTGACGAAGGCATTTCTGATGCCTTTAATAAAGCGTTAAGAATGTCAAAGGGAAATGCAGTTGTTTTCATTAACAGTGGCGATCGACTTATTGATAAAGACTATTTTGCCAGGTGCGAGCAAAGATTTTCAACAGATCCGTCGATTGACTTTATTCATGCGGCAGTCGGTTTTGAGGACAGAGTCGCTGGGCCAATTGTGCTGAAGCCATCGATGTCGGGATTGGGGGCAGGAATGCCTTATAGGCATCAGAGCATGGTTGTAAAACGCAAAGTATTTGAAGAATTGGGGCAATTTGATCCAAAATTAAGACTCACCATGGATTATGATTTCGTCTGTCGAATGCATTTAGCTGGCTGCAAAGGGTTTTATGACTCGACGTCGGCAGTGGTTATGATGGATGGAAAAGGTGTTTCCTCCACACAGGAACTAGCTGCATATCGAGAGGTTAGTCGGCTACTCACAAAATATAAGTTATGGAATCTTTCGAATTTGCTGGGAACTGTAAAAAGGTATCTATTCTATTTTGTCAGAAGATTTCTAATTTTTGCAAGATTAACGTCATTATTAGCTGTTTTAAAGAGATTGAAGCATGGCGCAAGTTGATTTAGCTCAGAGCAAAGCCAGAATTGGAATGTCTTTGGATACCCTTCATAGATATGGCGGCCTTACACGGTCCGCTTGGGAGTTAGCGCAGCATTTATCTAAGGATTATGAAGTCGTCTTTATCACAACGGAAGCGGAGTTAAATGGCGAGGAAAAATTTTCGATCATGCTCATCAAGAAAGGCATCGTGCCTCATTTGAAACGAGTGACTCGCGCACTGCGTGTGTCTCTTTTGAAGCGAAAGCTTAACCTTGATTTATTGATGTCCCACGGGGCCAATGGTATTTTCCAAGATGTTGTGGTTACCCACAGTGTTCATAAAAAATGGTTTCTTTGGTCATTGAAGCGAACTCCATTTTTGTCAAAAGCTTGGTTAATGAAGTTACTGAACCCGGTTCATTATGCCACAATTTTTTTGGAGACCTTGCAATATTCTAAGCCATTTCACCGACTGATAATCGCTATTTCTCACCAAGTAAAATTGGATTTGATCAATTACTTCGGAATTGATGAAAAGCGTATCGTTGTTATTCATCACGGAGTTAATGTTGAGGAGTTCGACCTGAGTGAGCATGCGTCTATTCGTCGTTCAGTTCGGTCAGATCTCAATATTGACGAAGGTACCAAAGTCATAATTTTTGCAGCTCACGAGTTTAAACGAAAAGGCTTGTCAATATTATTGAGAAGTTTAGCAAATGCGCGAAATTCAAATTTTGTCCTTCTGATTGCTGGTCAAGATGATCCAACAGATTTTAAAACTGAAGCGCAAAGACTTAATATTGAGAATAAAGTTCGATTTCTCGGAGTGCGTAAAGATATTAAACGCTTGTATTTGGCCTCAGATGTGTTTGCGTTTCCAACAAGTTATGAAGCATTTGGATTGGTGATCACTGAGGCAATGGCCTGTGCCTTGCCAGTCATAGTGCCTCGAGATGCGGGGGCATCGGAGCTCATTGAGGATGGAGTGGATGGTTTTTTGATGTCTTCATGGGATAGTACCGACGAATTGTCACAGCATTTAGATAGGTTGGATGATGTTGACCTTCGGACTAAGATAGGTAAGGCGGCCAGAAATAAAGTCTTAAGTTGGACATGGGATCATGCCAGCCAGGAGTACTCTAAGCAGCTTTCAATGTTGTTGAAAGAAAAAAGGGAATAGCGAACAGTGTGTTTTAGTTTATGAAAGATCATTCGGAAATGTCCGTATTGTACGATGCCTCTATTTTTGCAAGTCAGAAATTCGGTGGTATTTCGCGATACTTTGTCGAATTGATCAAAGGCATCGATAGCGCACAGTTTAAGGATAATGATTGCTCCTTTTCAGTAAGGCTTCCACCATCGGTACATATTAATCACTACTTAAAAGATATTGCTTCCCAACAAAGCAAATTTTCGAAATGTGTGCATGTTCCTCCATTTCGTAATACGGGAGTCATTCGACATGCGGTTAACGATGCTCTACTTGGACGATTTCTAAAAAAGACTAAGATCGATATTTATCATGATACATTTTATCAGATGTGTCGTTACAAGATCCCTCATGGCGTAAAGAAGTGCGTTACCGTGTACGATTTTATTCATGAACTTTTTAGTGATTCATGGCGTAACAGTAAGGGGGATGGGTTTGCGGATTCAATAAAACAGAAGCACCAATGCATTCGTGAGGCTGATTTGTTGTTTTGTATTTCAGATTCAACTAAAAGTGACCTCATGAACATCTTGGGATTGTCTGAAGATAGAATTGTCGTAACGCATCTTGCATCCAGTTTGATGTCTAACTTTGACCTCCCTATAAATAAAGTTAAACAAGATGTTCCACAGGGCAGACCTTATGTGTTGTTTGTGGGGCAGAGAGGTTGGTACAAGAATTTCATGACTCTATTGAATGCATTTGGACTTAACGCTCAGCTCAAATTAAATTTTGATCTTATGGTATTTGGCGGGGGCTCATTCACCACCGATGAATCGAATGAAATTTCTCGCCTAGGGCTAACTGAAAATATCAGACTGAGAACGGGTGGCGATCACGAGCTGATTCAGGCCTACGCCGGTGCCAGCGTTTTTTGCTTTCCATCCAAATATGAGGGTTTTGGTATTCCATTGTTAGAAGCATTTGATTTTGATGTGCCGTCCGTCGTTGCCGACATACCTGTTTTTAGGGAAGTTGCTGGATCAGCGGCAGTATTTTTCGATAAAGACTCTCCTGAGGATTGTGCAAATGCGCTCCTGAGGATTCTTGGATCAGTTTCCCTGCAGAGCGAGCTTAAAAATTCGATGCGTAACCAACGACAGAAGTATTCTTGGGGCAAAACGACAGAGTTAACAAGCCATGGCTATCTGCGTCTTATTTAAATATTTATGCATACGGGTAGGCTCGCTTCGTGATTGGTTTTTAGGGGAGCGTGGTTCTCTTTTTAGGATAAACTTATAATTTCAATTAGTTACACTTATGACGGCGATTTCTTGAGCTGTATTAAAATTCAGCAAATTCTATGTTGTCAGCGGGGCACACCTGGAGGTTTTCCTAGGTTTCGTGTAGGGTACTTAGAAGCAAATTTTACGCATTAACCAGTAAATTGGGCCAGTCGGTGACTACATGGATATTTTTGTTCAGTTTTTTGAGTGGATTAAATATTTAGTCGATTTCTTTTTGCATCTTGATAGGCATTTATCTGAGCTGGTCAATGCGATGGGTGGATGGACCTATGTCGTTTTATTTATGGTCATTTTTGCTGAGACCGGATTGATTATTTTTCCGATTCTTCCCGGTGATAGTCTACTGTTTGCGATTGGAGCGATTGCTGCTATCCCGGAATCCAACCTCAATCTATATCTTTTGATGGCTATTTTGTTTATTGGGGCCGTTTTGGGCGATGCTGTTAACTATTCGGTTGGTCGCTACCTGGGGCCAAAGGTTTTGGTCAGAGAGAATAGTTTCTTTCTAAATAAAAAGCACTTGGAGCACACGCAAAAATTTTATGAAAAACACGGCGGTAAAACCATTATTTTAGCTCGTTTTATTCCTATTGTTCGGACGTTTGCACCGTTTGTTGCTGGCGTTGGAAATATGAGCTACCGCCAATTTGCGACTTATAACGTGGTTGGTGCTTTTTGTTGGGTGATTCCGTTTACGTTTGCCGGCTATTTTTTTGGAAATTTGCCTTTTGTGAAAGAGTCGTTTCATTATGTGATTTTGGCAATCATCGTGCTATCGGTCATGCCTGCAGTTATAGAAATTATTAAGGCAAGGCGTGAGTCAAAAAGAATAAAAGCAGGAGCATAAGTTTAGTTGATATGAATTCTGGGACTCAAATATTAATTTTGTTTGTTATCATTGGGATAAATGGTTTTTTGGCAATGTCTGAAATGGCATTAGTTTCAGCGCGAAAAACACGCCTTCAGAAATTGCATGATGACGGTCATCGAGGCGCTGGCATCGCATTAGCATTAGCCGATTCTCCGACTCAATTTCTAGCATCGCTACAAATTTGTATTACAATCTTGGGAATTGCTGCTGGTGCTTGGGGAGTTGCGAATCTGTCGGCTAAAGTTCAGATTGGCCTTTCTCAATCTTTGCCTTCCATTGGGTCTTGGGCTCAGCCAATTGGTGTCGGTTTTGTGGTTGCGGTTGAGACCTTCCTAATGGTTTTACTCGGTGAGCTGATCCCAAAAAGATTGGCATTGTTTTCCCCTGAGAGAATTGCAGTAGGGGTAGCCCCAATTATTGCTGGTCTCGGTCAGATTATTTCTCCGGCCTCAATTGTTTTGGGACGAATAACCGATAATTTTATACGCTTTTTGCCGTTTAGACCTCATTCTCAAGATTCTAATGCTGTAACGGAAGACGAAATAAAAATTATGGTAGAGCAAGGCGCAGAGGCAGGTGTGTTTGATAAGAACGAAGAGTCAATGCTAATGCGAGCCTTAGACTTTTCTGAACTGTCGGGCAGTGATCTTATGACGCCTAGAACGAGAATTATTTCGTATTCTGCTGATTCCAATGCCGAAGATGTCGTGGACTTAATGTTGAAAGCGGGTTTTTCTAATTACCCAGTTTATCAAGGCGATCAAGATAACTTTGTAGGAATTGTTTCAATCAAGCAGTTATATGCGCAATTGCGAAAAGGTCGAAAATCAAAATTGCTGGATTTGATGCGTCCACCGGTTTTTTTGCCTGATTCCGCAAAGGCCGGAAAAATTATTGAAACTATGAAAAAAAATCGAAGGCACCTTGTCATATTGATTGACGAGTTTGGTGGCGTTGCCGGTCTATTGACAGCAACGGACCTCATGGAAGCAGTCGTGGGAGAAGTTCCCGGTGATCAAAAGCATGATGCTCCAAAATTTGTACAAAGAACCGATGGGTCCTGGTTGGTAGATGGGATGGCAGGCTTGTTTGAGGTGGAGCAGCAGCTTGGTTATGAACCAGATTCGACAGTGTCCGATGATTGCCAAACCATCGGAGGACTCGTGATGCACTATTTGGATAGTATTCCAAAAGAAGGGCAAATTGTTGAAATGCCTGGCTGGAGTTTTGAAGTTGTAGATATGGATAGAAATCGAATCGATAAAGTTTTGGTTACAAAGAAAAATATGTCTTGCGAAACCACACCTGAGAGTCCATTGAAAAATTCTGAGTTCAAAAAGCAAGTAGACGAAAAAGAGGAGTGTATTCCATATACATGAGCATTTTTTTCTCGACGAAGCGACGCCGAATTCGCGATGTTTATTTTGGCGCCAGAGGGTTAAATAGATGCGGATATTAGTAGTTGATGATGAGCGAATTCAACGGGAAACTCTGTCCGCTATTTTGAGAGATCAGTCCTATGACGTCTCGATGGCAGACTGTGTCACTCAAGCTAAAATTGAATTGGGCTTGGGAAAATATGATTTTGTCATTACTGATTTCAAAATGCCCGATGGAAATGGTCTTGCAGTTGCTGAGCATGCAAGACTCGTAAATCCCCACTGCTTTATATTTGTAATGACGGCCTATGCAGATGTTCAAAGTGTCATTGACTCGATGAGAGTGGGTGTTGTGGACTATATTTTGAAGCCAATTAATGTGGATTCATTGCTACAAAAAGTTCAATTTCTTGAAGAGCATCGAAATCTTCGTGCTGAGCTCCAAGATCTTAGGGCGAGATCAAACTTCAATGACGCCGAGCTGCTCATTGGAGATTCTGAGGTCATTCGCAATCTTCGAACCATCATACGAAAAGTTGCAGAAACAAACGGGACGGTACTCATTACTGGAGAGAGTGGTACAGGAAAAGAGGTCGCGGCACGGTCAATACATAATTCAGGTATTAGTTCAAAGAGGCGATTTGTTGGAATTAATTGCGCAGCCATACCAGAAAACTTGATTGAAAGTGAGCTGTTTGGTCATCGCAAAGGTTCTTTTACCGGAGCTTTTCAAGACAAGGACGGGCTCTTTAAAGTCGCTAATGGTGGGACTCTTTTTTTGGATGAGATTGGAGAATTGCCAAAAGCCTTGCAGGCGAAACTTTTACGCGTTCTTCAAGAACGCGAATATACCCCGATAGGAGATACAAGGCCTCAGAAATTTGATTTGAGACTAGTAGTAGCCA